>NZ_QQWW01000021.1:0-32405 GCF_003950435.1 Sphingomonas sp. ABOLG | reverse complement strand
CCCTGCCCTCCTCTGCCGTCGATCGCATCCCAATAGCGATCGGTCTCCTCCTGCGTCTCGGTCATCACCATGAAGCTCACCGCCTCATTGGGGGAGAAGGCCGGGCCGCCGTTGAGGCCGAGGAACCGGCGCCCGAGCAACGTGAACTCGACCGTCAGCTCGCCCCCCGCAGCCATCGAGGGATTGTCCGCGGGCGACGTCTGGATGCTGTCGACATGGCTGTCGGGAAAGGTCGCGGCATAGAATTGCGCGGCGGCACGGGCCTCTCCCCGGTCGAACCAGAGGCAGGTGACCATCTTGTCGTGGCTCATGATGCGTCTCCGGGCGATGCGATGCCGAACGATGCGCCGTGTGGATCGCTGGCGACGATCACCCGGTCGCCGCCGGGTACCTCCATCGGCCCGGCGTGGACGGTGCCGCCCCCCGCCGTCACGGCAGCGGCTGCCTTCTCTATGTCGGGCGCGCGAAAGTAGAACAGCCAGCCCGGCGTCGGCTGATGCTGGTTGACCTGCATCGTCGCGCCGAATGTCTCCTCGCCCACGGCGGCAAAGACATAATCGCCCATGCCCTCGGGCATCGGCATCTTTCCCGGGAAGGTCCAGCCGAAGATGTCGGCATAGAAGGCGTTGGCCGCCGCCTGATCGTTGGTGACCAGTTCGTGCCAGTTGCACTTGCCCATGCCGGTCCGCTCCCACGCCGTGCTGGGCGCGTCGACCGCGCCGCGCATGACGTAGAAGGTGTTGCCCTGCGGATCGGCGACCATCGCCAGCCGGTCCACACCGGGCATGTCGAACGCGGGCAGGTGGATACTGCCGCCCGCCGCGGTGATCCGCGCCACCGTCGCATCGACATCGTCGACCCCGATGTAGAACAGCCATGTCGGCCGCGCGCCGCCCGCCACCATCGCCGGATCGAGCGACATCATCCCGCCGACATTGCTGCCGTCCGCCGTCACGAGCATCCGGTAATCCGGTCCCTCCGACGGCTTCGGCCCGATCGTCCACCCGATCGCCTGCCGATAGAACTCGCCCGAAGCGTCAGGATCGGTGGTCAGCAATTCGTACCAGATGGGCGTTCCATGCCCGTTGCGCATCGCCTTCCTCCCGCTCGCTCAGCCATCGACGGCGGGTACGAAGCCGCCGAACATCATGCGCTTGCCGTCGAACGGCCGGTCGCCGCCGCCCGACAGCCGCTCATCGTTCATCAGCGCTTCCCAGCCGCGATCGCGCACCGCCTTTGATGGCCATTCGATCCAGCCGAAGGCGACGGTTTCGCCATCCTGCACCCGCGCCGCGCGGCGGAAATCGGTGACCTTGCCGACCGGCACGTCGTCGCCGAACCCATCGACCACGCGAGTGGCGCCATGATCGAGGAAGGCGGCGGCGGATGTTTCGGCAAAGCGCCGATAGTCGTCACGCCGCGCCACCGCGACCGGCAGGACGACGCCATCGACATAGCCGCAATCGCCGCCCGGCCCGGCCTCGCTGATGACCTCGAACCCGCCAAAGATCATGCGCTGGCCGTCGAACGGCATCGGTCCCAGCTGCTCCATCCGCGGATCGCTCATCATCTGCTGCCCGGCGGCGTCGCGGCTCGCCTTGTCGGGATATTCGATCCAGCTGAACAGGACGGTCTCGCCGTCGCGCGCATCGACTGCGCCCCACAGGTCGTTGACCTCGCCACGCGGCACGTCATCGCCCCATCCCTCGACGTTGCGCGTCGCGCCGAACTCGCGCAGCAGCACCCGCGCTGCCTCGGCATGGGCGATGTAGCGATCCTTGTTGGCGGTCGGCGCGACCACCACGAAGCCATCGACATAGGTCATGCCGCCGCTCCTTCCCGCGCCGCGAGCCATTCGGCGATTTCCGGCGGCGGCGCGCCGGTGAAGCCGGCAAGCTGGTCGGCCAGCGCGCGCTGGAACGCCGGCCGGTCGGTCCCCCGCGCGACATAGGCGCGCAGATTGTCGTACCGATCGAGGTAGCCGTCATCCTCCAGGATGCGCACCACCGACACCATCAGCAGGTCGCCCGCGGTGAACACATCGTCCTCCAGCCAGGTGCGATTGCCCAGGCGGCGCGACAGTTCCTCCAGTCGCTCGTGGATTCGCGCCTCGACCGAGGGCAGCCGTGGGCGCGACCATGGCTGGTCCGCCTCGAACAGGGTGGCGATGGCATGATCCATGATCGGCGGCTCGACGGTGTTGAGCGCGGCGAACATCCATTCGATCGCCCGTGCCCGCGCGCCCGGCTCCTGCGGCAGCAACGTGCCGTGGCGCTGGGCGATATGCAGCACGATCGCGCCCGATTCGAACAGCACCAGATCGCCTTCCTCATAGGTCGGCACCTGCCCGAACGGCTGGCGCTGGCGATGCTCCGGATGCTTCTGGCTGCCCTGCGACAGATAGGTGACGTCATAGGGCTGTCCCACTTCCTCCAGCGCCCAGCGAACCCGCAGGTCGCGCACCTGCCCCTCGGCAAAGGGCGGCACCCAATCGAACGCGGTAATCCTTGGCCGTTCCATCCTCTCGCTCCTCGTCCTTCTGTGTCGTGGCGTGTCCGGGCGGGCGCGGCGGTTCAGGGGCGCGCGCTCATTCTTCCCGGTGCTCTTCAGGCGGCCGTCGTGTCCGGCTGCCCCATCGCCTCTTGCGCGGCGGCCATGTTCATGAACATCGGCTCCCACACATGGCCGTCGGGGTCCTCGAACGCGCGCCCGTACATATAGCCCATGTCCTGCCGCTCGCGCGTCTCCCGCCCGCCGGCCGCCAAGGCAGCCTCGGTGATGGCGTCCACCTCTTCCCGGCTATCCTGCGAGATGGCGAGGAGCACGCCCGAGGTCGTATGCGCGTCGATCAGCGTCTTGTCGGTGAAGGTCGCGTAGAAAGCACGATCGAGCAGCATCACGTTGATCTCGTCGGACCACACCACCGCTGATGCCTGTTCGTTGGAGAACATCGGGTTCCGGCGAAACCCCAGCGCTTCGTAGAAGGCGGCGGCGCGCGCCACATCGCTCACCGGCAGATTGACGAAGATCATTCTCGCCATCGCACCTCTCCCTTGCGACTCGTTGCTTGTGGTTTGTGCGCCTGGTAGTTATTAAAAGCAACAATGAAGTCAGAAAAAGTAACTGCGGTGTTTCTGGGCCGGCGCCGATGGTATGATGACGCCTGCGGCACGGCGCTGGCGATGGAACTGGTCGGCGAGCGCTGGGCGATGCTGATCGTGCGCGAATTGATGTTCGGCGCGCGCCGCTTCGGCGAGTTGAAGGCGTCGCTGCCCGGGATCAGCGCCAATGTCCTGACCCAGCGGCTGGAGGGGCTGGAGGCCGCACGCATCCTGAAACGGCACCGGCTGCCGCCGCCCGCCAGCGTGCAGGTCTATGAACTCACCGCCTGGGGCTATGAGGCGGAAGGCGCGATCAAGGCATTGGGCGCCTGGGCCGCGCGATCGCCCGATCATGATCCGATGCTGCCGTTATCCTCGGCATCGATGATGCTGTCGCTTCGCACCATGATCGATCCGGTTAAGGCCAAAGCGTGCCCGGATTGCACCGTCGCCTTCACCTTCGGGGCCGAATCATTCCTCGCCCGGCTGGTCGACGGCGACTTGCCGATCGTCCGCGGGGCCGGGGAGGCCGATGTGCATTTCACCACCAATGCGCGGATCATGGCCAACATCGTCTATGGCAAATGGCCGATCGAGGAGGCGGAGGCGGCCGGAGAATTGGTGTTCGCCGGCAACCGTGCGCTCGCCCGTCAGTTCATCGATCTCTTCCATCTGCCGGCAAAGGCAAAGGTTGAATAACCACCGGCGACGGGCCTAAGGCAGTCGTGTTAATTCCGAGGCGCGCATGACCGATATCCCGAACACGCTTCCCGACAGCCGCGAAACGACGATCCTCGACGCGCCCGACAAGATGGTCAGCGTGCGTGAGATGTTCGGGATCGACAGTGACATGCAATGCCCCGCCTTCAGCGAGGCGGATGAGCGGGTGCCCGATCTCGACCCCGCTTATGTGTTCGATCCGGACACGACGCTCGCGGTGCTGGCCGGCTTCGCGCACAATCGCCGCGTGATGGTGCAGGGCTATCACGGCACCGGCAAATCGACGCACATCGAACAGGTGGCGGCGCGGCTGAAATGGCCGTGCATCCGTATCAACCTCGACGCGCATATCAGCCGTATCGACCTCATCGGCCGCGACGCGATCGTGCTGAAGGATGGTCAGCAGATCACCGAGTTCCGCGAAGGGCTGCTGCCCTGGGCGCTGCAGACGCCGACCGCGCTGGTCTTCGACGAATATGACGCCGGCCGCCCGGACGTGATGTTCGTGATTCAGCGCGTGCTGGAGACGGAGGGCAAGCTGACGCTGCTCGACCAGAATCGCGTGATCCGCCCCAACCCCTATTTCCGCCTGTTCGCGACCGCCAATACGGTGGGCCTCGGCGACACCAGCGGGCTGTATCACGGCACGCAGCAGATCAACCAGGGTCAGATGGACCGCTGGAACATCGTCGTCACGCTGAACTACCTGCCGGCCGCGACCGAGGCGAACATCGTGCTCGCCAAGTCGGGCGAATATGACAAGCCGGAGGGCAAGAAGCAGGTCGAGGACATGATCCGCGTCGCGGACCTGACCCGCAAGGGCTTCATCAACGGCGATATTTCCACCGTGATGAGCCCGCGTACGGTGATCACCTGGGCGCAGAACACGCTGATCTTCAAGGACGTGGGCTTCGCCTTCCGCCTGTCGTTCCTCAACAAGTGCGACGAGGCGGAACGGCCGCTGGTCGCCGAATATTACCAGCGCGTGTTCGGCAAGGACCTGCCCGAAAGCGTGGTGGGCAAGGCTTGATGCCGCGGAGGGCCTGACCCACCTTGTCGACCGGGGAGACATGGCTGGCGACGCCTGCGCCCACCGTCCTTCCGGCGTGTCGCCCTGATCACCGGGGCGTACGCCGGACCGGGCTCTCCCATGTACGTCGCGACGCCGGCATGGCGCGCAAGGAATACAGCTGATGGCCACCGAAACCCCGCTCGATCGGTTCAAGAACGTCCTCGGCGGCGCGTCGCGCGCCTTGTCGGAGGAGCAGGAGCTTGAACTCGCCTTCACCGCCGATGCGCCGACCCAGTCGGGCAAGCATCTGAAGGTGCCGATGCCGGCGCGCAGCCTGCCGGCCAATCAGGTCGCGGAGGCCCGCGGCTTCGCCGACGGTTTCGCGCTGCGGCTCAAGCACCATGATCCTGCGATGCATGCGCGCGGCGCCCCGCAGGAGGCGATTGCGCGCGCCGTGTTCGACGCGGTGGAGGGCGCCCGGGTCGAGGCGCTCGGCAGCCGTGGCTACGCCGGCATCACCAATAATCTGGCGCAGGTGCTCGACGTTCGCCTGCGTGCCGATCCGATCACCCGTGCGCGCAACCGTGACGAGGTGCCGCTGTCCACCGCGCTCGGCCTGATGGTGCGCGAGGCACTGACCGGGCAGGAATCGCCGGCGAGCGCCGCCGCCGGCCTCGCGCTGGTGCGCGACTGGATCAACGAGCGCGCCGATCTCAGCGGCATGGCGCTGGCGCTCGACGATCAGCGCGCCTTCCAGAGCCTGGCGATGAAGCTGCTCGAGGATCTCGAGCTGGTCGAGGGTGACCGGGCGCCAGAGGATGCCGATGACGGCGGCAGCGAGGACGAGGGCACCGACAGCGAGCAGCAGGACGAGGGCGAGGAAGGCGAAAGCCAGGACGGCGAGGGTCAGGCCGAATCCGAGCAGCGCGGCGAGCAGCGCGAATCGGAGGATACCGAGGGCGAGGGGCAGGAGCAGGGCGAGGACAATCTCGACGACCTCGATGGCGATCCGACCGATGAAGGGGAGGAGGGGATGCAGCCCGTCCGCCCGAACCGGCCCACCACCGATTGGTCGCCCGACTTCGACTATAAGATCTGGACCACCCAGTTCGACGAGGTGATCGCCGCCACCGAATTGTGCGACACCGACGAACTGGCGCGGCTGCGCGGCTATCTCGATCAGCAGCTCGTGCCGCTCCAGGCGGTGGTGTCGCGGCTGGCGAACCGGCTGCAGCGGCGGCTGATGGCGCAGCAGAGCCGGTCGTGGGATTTCGACCAGGAAGAAGGACTGCTCGACGCCGCCCGTCTCGCCCGGGTCGTCATCAACCCGATGCAGTCGTTGTCGTACAAGGTGGAAAAGGACACCGAGTTCAAGGACACGGTGGTCACGCTGCTGATCGACAATTCCGGCTCTATGCGCGGCCGCCCGATCTCGATCGCGGCGATCAGTGCCGACATCCTCGCGCGCACGCTGGAGCGGTGCGGGGTCAAGACCGAGATCCTCGGCTTCACCACCCGCGCGTGGAAGGGCGGGCAGAGCCGCGAGACATGGCTTGCGGCGGGCCGTCCGCCGCAGCCCGGCCGCCTCAACGACGTCCGCCACATCGTCTACAAACAGGCCGACGAGCCGTGGCGCCGCGCGCGCAATTCGCTCGGCCTGATGATGCGCGAAGGGTTGCTGAAGGAGAATATCGACGGCGAGGCGCTGCTGTGGGCGCACGGCCGCCTGATCGCCCGGCCCGAGGAACGCCGAATCCTGATGGTGATCTCGGACGGCGCGCCGGTCGACGATTCGACGCTGTCGGTGAACAGCGGATCGTATCTGGAGCGTCATTTGCGGCAGGTCATCGACTGGATCGAGCGCCGCTCACCGGTGGAGCTCATCGCGATCGGCATCGGCCACGACGTGACGCGCTATTACAATCGCGCAGTGACGATCATGGATGCCGAGCAGCTCGGCGGCACGATCATCGAACAACTCGCGGCATTGTTCGACGCTGAATAAGCAGCGCGTGGCAAGCGCCTTTCAGTAAACAGCCGCGGCCTTAATGTCCGTAACGCTTGATCCCGCGGCGCCGCAGCTTCTCCCGCTTTCGGCGCCGGACTAACGCGATGATGACCGGAGTCGCAACGAGCGCGACCGTTCCGATCAAGCCGTAGGCAATCATCTCCCGACTGACATCAATCACGTTTGCAGAATCCGGAATGGCTAAAGGGCTGAGATTGAACAAATCCTCTGCCAGCGCGGCGGGACAAAGAACAGCCCAAAAACGGCGCCGTTTCGGAGGCAAAACGAAACTAGCCGTCAATTGTTCCGAACCGGGATCATCTAATGGCAGTTGGCCGCGCTGATGTTGATCGTGATTAATGTCGGTTGATCTTCATCAGCGGTTGACCGTGCAATCGGATCAGCGCGCAGATCGCACCGCGACGGTGGCGACGGTTGATGCGCTGGAACACACTGCGTACAGAACCCGTCCCGGGCAGCGGACGGCACTGCCATAACGAGGGCCATACATGCGTATCACGATGATCGGTTCGGGCTATGTCGGACTCGTTTCGGGGGCCTGTTTTGCCGATTTCGGCCATCAGGTGACCTGCGTCGACAAGGACGACAGCAAGATCGCGGCGCTCGACGCTGGGCGGATGCCGATCTACGAGCCAGGTCTCGACCAACTGGTGGCGAACAACGTCGCCGCTGGCCGACTGACCTTCACCACCGATCTTGCCGCCGGTGTCGCTGGCGCGGACGCGGTGTTCATCGCGGTCGGCACGCCCTCGCGCCGCGGTGATGGCCACGCCGACCTCTCCTACGTCTATGCCGCGACCGAGGAGATCGCGCGCGCGGCAACCGGACCGCTGGTGGTCGTCACCAAATCGACCGTGCCGGTGGGTACGGGCGACCGGGTGGAGGAGATCCTGCGCGAGACGCGGCCCGACATCGACTTTGCTGTCGTATCCAATCCCGAGTTCCTGCGCGAAGGCGCCGCGATCGGCGATTTCAAGCGCCCTGACCGCATCGTCGTCGGCACTGACGACCCGCGCGCGCGGGAGGTGATGAGCGAAATCTACCGCCCGCTGTATCTTGGCGAGAGCCCGATCCTGTTCACCGGCCGTCGCACGTCCGAACTGACCAAATATGCCGCCAACGCCTTCCTCGCGACCAAGATCACCTTCATCAACGAAATGGCGAACCTGTGCGAAGCGGTCGGCGCCGATGTGAAGGACGTCGCGCGCGGCATCGGCCTCGACAATCGCATCGGGCGCAAGTTCCTCCATGCCGGCCCCGGCTATGGCGGCTCGTGCTTCCCCAAGGACACGCTGGCGCTGCTGAAGACGGCGGAGGATTATGACGCGCCGGTCCATGTCGTTGAGGCGGTGGTCAAGGTGAACGACGCGCGCAAGCGGGCGATGGGCCGCAAGGTGCTGGCGCAACTCGGCGAGGAGCCGCGTGGCAAGACCGCTGCCATCCTGGGCCTCACGTTCAAGCCCAACACCGACGACATGCGCGATGCGCCGTCGATCGCGATCGTGCAGAGCCTGGTTGATGCCGGCGTGACGGTGAAGGCCTATGATCCCGAAGGGATGGAGGCGGCCCGATCGGTGATGCCGGCTTCCCTGACCTATTGCAGCGGGCCGTATGAGGCGGCCGAGGGCGCGGACGTGGTGGTGATCGTCACCGAATGGGATGCGTTCCGCGCGCTCGACTTTCAGCGGCTGAAGTCGACCATGGCGGCGCCGGTGCTGGTCGATCTGCGCAACATCTATGATCGCGAAGACGTGGAGCGCGTCGGCTTCCATTACACGGGTGTCGGCCGGTGATGCGCCCGCGCATCGCCGGGCTGCTCGAAACCGCGCTTTATGTCGATGACATGGCGCGGTCGGTCGGGTTCTTCCGCGATGTGCTCGGCCTTGCTCCGATGATCGAGAGCGACCGTCTGACCGCTTTCGACGCCGGGCATGGCGGTGTCCTGCTGGTGTTCGCCCGCGGCCAGTCGACTGAGGATGTCGCGACCCCGGGGGGCACCATCCCGGGGCATGATGGCCACGGACCGCTCCACATGGCCTTTGCGATTGCGGCCTCGGATCTCGATGCCTGGCGCGCGCATCTCGCCGGCTGCGGCGTTGCCGTGACGGAGGAGGTGAGCTGGCCCGCTGGCGGTCACAGCCTCTATTTCAACGATCCCGACGGCCATGTGCTCGAACTGGCGACGCCCGGCCTGTGGAAGAACGATGCGGATCGCCCGAAGCGGGCGGGAGGCTGACCCCACGCCCGCAAGCGTCGGCGATAGCGTGCCCGCGCCATCACACCCGGGCGGGAACCGCCCTCCGCCCGGCGCCCCCGGCTTGACGAGCGAGTCCGCCAGGCAGATGATCGTCGCCGATTATTTCACGACATTGTTGGGGGCGTAGAGGCATGGCGAGCAAGGCGCAAACGTCCTTGTGGCGCGAAACGGTGAAGGCGGGGGCGGTTCGCAGCGGCGCGCTGGCGACCGCGATCGTGCTGTTCATCGCCACCGCGCTGATGGCGCTCGCTCTGGCCAGCTATCGTCCGGGCGACGGGTCGCTCAATACCGCGTCGGCGGACGTCACGGGCAATCTGATCGGCGTGCCGGGTGCCTGGTTCGCTGATTTTGCGCTCACCCTCTTCGGCCCCGCCGTGGCGCTTCTGCTCCCAATACCGGCGATTGTCGCCATGCGCCTGTGGCGTGACCGGCCAGCGGGCGCGTGGAAGCGGATGCTGCGCCAGGCGCTGATCGGCGTCGCGCTGATGGCGATCGCCTTGGCCTGTGTCTCGGATGATGCGGTGCTGGCGCTGCCCTTCGGCTGGGGCGGCGCCATCGGCCTGGGCGGCGTGGCCGCGGCACGCTGGGCGCTCGCCTTTGCCAACAACCCTCAGGTCACCTGGTGGAGCATCATCGCGCTGGGCGTGGTGAGCGGCCTGTCCGGTGCGATCGTCTGGGGGCGCAGCCTTGAGGTGGACCTGCCGCGCGGCTGGATGCCCCGCCCCCGGCTGCGCATCGCCCGGCGCTCCGCCGATGGTGGTCCGGTCGACGACGACGGGCTGGACGACGACGCGGAGGAACTGCCCCGCCGC
The DNA here is from genome assembly GCF_003950435.1 of Sphingomonas sp. ABOLG. Lineage (NCBI taxonomy): Bacteria > Pseudomonadati > Pseudomonadota > Alphaproteobacteria > Sphingomonadales > Sphingomonadaceae > Sphingomonas > Sphingomonas sp. ABOLG. The sequence goes on along the minus strand of NZ_QQWW01000021.1, from coordinate 22,474 downwards.
GGGATTGAGCCGCGCGCGACCGCCCTGCCCGATTCCCGCCCGGCCCCGGTCATCAACGATCGCCCGGCGCCGCCAGCCACCGGCACCGGAAGCAAGGAACCGCGCCAGACGAAGCTCGCGCTGCGCGACGATTACGAGCTTCCCACGCTCGAGATGCTGACGCCCGCGCCCCCGTCGCAGAACCCGCAGATCGACAAGACCGCACTGGAACGCAACGCGCGCCTGCTCGAAACCGTGCTCGACGATTTCAACGTGAAGGGCGCGATTGTCGAGGTGCGCCCCGGTCCCGTCGTGACGATGTACGAACTGGAGCCCGCGCCGGGCATCAAGGCGACCCGCGTCATCAGCCTGGCCGACGATATCGCCCGCAACATGAGCGCCATTTCGGCGCGCGTGGCGACGATCCCCGGCCGCACGGTGATCGGCATCGAACTGCCCAATCCGAAGCGGGAGACGGTGTCGCTCCACGAACTGATCGGCAGCCAGGCGTTCGAGGATCAGAACGCCCAGCTCCCGGTGATCCTGGGCAAGAACATCGCCGGCGATCCGGTGATCGCCGATCTCGCGCCGATGCCCCACCTGCTGGTCGCCGGCACCACCGGTTCGGGCAAGTCGGTCGGGCTCAACGCGATGATCCTGTCGCTGCTCTATCGGCTTACCCCCGATCAGTGCCGCATGATCATGATCGATCCCAAGATGCTCGAACTGTCGATGTATGACGACATTCCGCATCTTCTCTCCCCCGTCGTCACTGATCCGGCCAAGGCGGTCCGCGCGCTGAAATGGGCGGTGGAGCAGATGGAGGATCGCTATCGCCAGATGTCCTCGCTCGGCGTGCGCAGCCTCGGCGGCTTCAACGAAAAGGTGCGCGCGGCCAAGGCCAAGGGCGCGCCGTTGGGGCGCAAGGTCCAGTCCGGCTGGGACGAGAATGGCCGCCCGGTCTATGAGGAGGAACAGCTCGATTATCAGGTGCTGCCGCAGATCGTCGTGATCGTCGACGAGCTCGCCGACCTGATGATGACGGCGGGCAAGGAAGTCGAATTCCTCATTCAGCGCCTCGCGCAAAAGGCGCGCGCCGCCGGCATCCACCTCATCATGGCGACGCAGCGCCCCTCGGTCGACGTCATCACCGGGGTCATCAAGGCGAATTTGCCGACCCGCATAAGCTTCCACGTCACCTCGAAGATCGATTCGCGCACCATCCTGGGCGAACAGGGCGCCGAGCAGCTGCTGGGCAAGGGCGACATGCTCTACATGCCCGGCGGCAAGGGTATCGTGCGCGTCCACGGCCCCTTCGTCAGCGACGAGGAAGTGCAGCGCGTCACCGATCACTGGCGCTCGCAGGGGACGCCGGACTATATCTCTTCCGTCACCGAGGAGCCGGAACAGAGCTTCGAGATCGAAGGCGCCCCCACCGGCGAGGATTCGGCCGAGGACCAGCAATATCGCGCCGCGATCCAGCTGGTGTGCGAAAGCCAGAAGGCGTCGACATCGTGGCTGCAGCGCCAGCTTCGCATCGGCTACAATTCGGCCGCGCGCCTCATCGAGCGGATGGAGAAGGACGGCATCGTCAGCCGCCCCGATCACGTCGGCCGGCGCGAGGTGCTGCGCGATACGGAGGGGCATCCGGTCTGAGCCGCACCGGACGGATTCGTCCTTATTGACTACGGCCGTAAACGGTGCGACCACAGATGTAGTTGCAGGAGAGTCGAGTCGTGGCCGAACGGATCAGCGATGCCGAACATGCGGTGATGGAGGTGCTGTGGGACGAAAGTCCGCTCACCGCGCAGGACGTGGCGGAGCGGGTCGATCCGGACCGCGGCTGGAGCGCTAATACCGTCAAGACCTTGCTCGGCCGGCTCCTCGCGAAGAACGCCATCACCCATGAGGAGGATGGCCGTCGCTATCTCTATCGCCCGGCGGTCCAGCGTGGGGATTATGTCGCGGGCGAATCGCGCCGGCTGATCGACCGGCTGTTCGGCGGCAAGCTGACCCCGCTGGTCGCGCATCTCGCGGAACGCGATGAGCTTTCCGCGCAGGATATCGCGGAAATCGAAACCCTCCTCAAGGCGCTGAAACAATGAGCGCGCTCGGAGGCTCGGCAGGCGTCTCGTGGATGGTCGAGGCGCTCGCCGCCTCCGCGCTTCTCATCGCCTTGGTGCTGCTCGTGCGCGGACCCGTGCGCCGCAGCTTCGGCGCGCCGGTCGCCTATGCGCTCTGGTCGCTCCCGCTGCTGCGCCTGGTGTTGCCCCCCTTGCCGGAAAGCGTCCGCGAACAGGTGGCCACCCCCATTTCGACGACGTTAGCCGCTCCGCTTGGCGAGGTCGGCCAGCAGGTGACGGTGTTGATCGTCCCTGCCGCCGGCGACGCTGCCGCGCCCTCCTTCCTCACGCTCGGTTCTTCCCTTGCCCTGCTGTGGGGGCTGGGCGCGGCGGCGTTCATCGGCTGGCACCTGCTTGCCTATCACCGCTTCCGCCGGCGTCTGCTGACGCGGGCGAGCACGATTGACCGGATCGATGGCGTGACGATCGTCGAAAGCGCCGAGGCGGCCGGGCCGCTGGCGTTCGGCGTGCTGCGCCGCTTCGTCGCCTTCCCGCGCGATTTCGCCGCCCGCTACGATTCGGATGAGCAGCGGCTGGCGCTGGCGCATGAGCTGGGTCACCATGCCCGCGGGGACCTTGTCGCCAATTGGCTCGCGCTGGCCGTGCTGGCGCTGCACTGGTTCAACCCGCTTGCCTGGTACGCCTTCCGCGCGTTTCGCGCCGATCAGGAGATGGCCAATGACGCGCGCGTGCTGGCGCGGCTCGGCAGCGACGCGCGCCATGCCTATGCCTGTGCGATCGTGAAGGCGGCGCACGGCGGCGCAATCGCGGCGGCCTGCCACCTCCACACCGCTGACGATCTCAAGGGCCGTCTGCGGATGCTGGGCACGATGCGCATCTCGCGCACGCGCACGCTCGTCGGTCTCGCCGCGGTATTCGCCACGGGTGCCGGCGCGCTCGGCCTCACTGCCTCAGGGACGCGCGCGGCGGAACGGGTGCGCGCCAGCGTCGAAACCGCGGCCGAGGCCGCGCTGCCGGCCATTGCGCCGACGCCCGCACCGACGGCGCACGACGTGCGCGTCGTGGTCGAGCGCGACGGCAAGCGCCGCGTGTTGGAGGGCGAGGCTGCAGAGGCCTGGATCGCCGCCAACCCGGTGCCCGAGCCTCCGGAACCCCCGCTCGCGCCGGAGCCGTCGTCGGACGAAAGCCCGCTGGCCGCCGCCGCCACGCCCCCCGCTCCGCCGGCGCCGGCCGCAGCGCCGATCCCCCCGGACCCGCCTGCCGTTCCGCGTTGGACCAGGGACGGCCACGTCTCCGTCACCGTTCCGACTGTCCGCTCAGCCGCCTGCGCCGGTGACGTGATCGAGCCGACCGTCGTCCATGATACCGAGGCCGGTCGTCCGCGCGTGACCATCTGCACCGACCGGATCGAACGTCGTAGCGCCCGGGCGCGGGCCGAGGCGCAGCATCGGGCCGAGGCCGCCTTGCAAGAGGCCGAAATTGCCCGGAAAGCGGCCATGGCAAGCGCCCGCGAGGCCATGCATGCCGCGCGCGCGGCCGTCCGTGCCAACGGTCATCTGACACTCGCGGAGCGCGACCACGCCCTTCACGCGCTCGATCGCGAAACATCCCGGATGGATGACGCGGCGCATCATTGATCCGCAGCGCTGATCGCGCCGCCCTTGCCTTCACCTGACGAACCGGCCATCTGCGGTCTCATGGAGGCACCGCCAACCGGTATTCCGATCGTGCTAGAGCCGCTCGTCACGCGCGTGCTCGCGCCGAACGCCTCGGCCTACACCTACACGGGTACCCAGACGCACGTCGTCGGGACGACCGATCTCGCGATCATCGATCCCGGCCCTGCCGATGAGGCGCATCACGCCGCGCTGCTCGCGGTGGTGGCGGGTCGCCCGGTGCGTGCGATCGTCATCACTCACCACCATCGGGATCACAGCCCCGGCGCCCCCCGGCTCGCCGCCGAACTGGACGCGCCGGTCGTCGGCGCTGCGCCCTTCGCGCTGGAGGATGACGGACCCCGCTCCGACGCCTCGTTCGACCATGATTACGCGCCGGATCGCGTGCTGGCGGAGGGCGATACGGTCGCCGGCGATGGCTGGACGCTGGAAGCGATCGCGACGCCGGGCCACACGTCCAACCACCTTGCCTTTGCCCTTCGCGAGACAAAGGCGCTGTTTTCCGGCGATCATGTGATGGGCTGGGCGACCAGCGTCGTCTCGCCCCCCGATGGCGACATGACGCAATATATGGCCAGCCTCGAGAAGCTGATCGGCCGCAACGACCGCATCTATTACCCCGGCCATGGTGAGGCGATTGAGCGGCCGCAGCGGCTGGTGCGCGGCCTGCTGGGGCACCGCAAACAGCGCGAAGGGCAGATCCTGCGCCTGCTGCGCGCCGGCACCGTCGAGGTCCCGGCGATGGTGGAAAAGATGTACGTCGGCGTCGACCCCCGGCTCTATCCGGCGGCCGAACGCTCTGTCCTCGCGCACCTCATCGATCTGGAGCGGCGCGCGCTGGTGCGCAGCCACGGCGGCGGCTGGGAAAGTGTGGATGCGGCCTGACGGGCGATCGATTGCGATCGCCGCGGTGGGGCTTGCCATCGCCTTCGCGATCGTCGTCGCGACGATTGCCAGCTACCGCTGGTGGGACGATCGCCACGTCGTCGCGACCGATGACAGCGGCCTGGCGGTCGCGCGGGTTGTCGCGGCGACCCTTCATACCAGTGCGGACCTGCGCGTCAGTCGCCTCACCGGCACGGTTCAGGCAACCGGGGCGACCAGCCGACTGTGGGGCTGGCTCAGCTCGACACGCGTGGTGAAAGCGCCGTTCGAGGTCGATTATTTCGTCAATCTGCGCCGCCTCGCGCCGCGTGACTTTCGCTATGACGAACGCAGCGGGACGCTGACCGTCGAGGTGCCGGACGTCAGCGCCGGCAAGCCGAACATCGACCATGCGCGCGTGACGCTGGATCAGACCAGCGGGGTCTATGTGTCGCGCGAAGCGATGGCAGACCTGCAGCGCAAGGTCGCAGCCACGGCGGCGACAGCGGTCGCGGACCGGGCGAACGATCCGGAGAACATCGCCAAGGCGCAGGAGAATGCGCGCACCGCTATATCCCGGCTGTTCGGCGGCGCCCTTTCCGCCGCCGGCCTACCGGTAAGCGTCAACGTGCGCTTCGCCGGGGAGCCCGTGCCCAGGAATGGCGAGCAGTGGGACATGAGCCGCAGCCTTCAGGAAGTGCTGGCGAACGCGCAATAGTCGCTGCCCGGCCTTCAGGCGAACACCATGCTATCTTGATCGAATTGGCCAGCCGGGCCATCTGCGTCGGCATGGAACAGCCGCAGAACCTGAAGGGCGTCGACATCCGCGCCGAGATCGAACGCCTCCGCAAGGAACGCAATGCGGTGATCCTCGCGCATTATTATCAAAAGCCCGAGATTCAGGACATCGCCGACTTTGTCGGGGACAGCCTCGATCTGTCGCGCAAGGCGCAGGCGACCGATGCAGACGTGATCGCCTTTTGCGGTGTGCGTTTCATGGCCGAGACGGCGAAAATCCTCTCGCCGCAGAAGACCGTGATCCTGCCCGACATGGATGCCGGCTGCTCGCTCGAGGACAGCTGTCCGCCCGAGCAGTTCGCCGCGTTCCGCGCGCAGCACCCCGATGCGATCGCGCTCACCTACATCAACTGCTCGGCGGCGGTGAAGGCGCTGTCCGACGTGATCGTCACGTCATCGTCGGCGGAAAAGATCCTCTCGCAGATCCCCAAGGACCAGAAGATCATCTTCGGGCCCGATCGCAACCTCGGCGGCTATCTCGCGCGCAAGACCGGGCGTGACCTCATCCTGTGGCCGGGCGTGTGCATCGTGCACGAGGCGTTCAGCGAGACCGAGCTCCTGAAGCTGAAGGCGCAGCATCCCGGCGCGCCCATCGCGGCGCACCCGGAGTGCCCGGCCGTCATTCTCGACCACGCCGATTATGTCGGCTCAACCCGCGGCATCCTCGAATATGCCATGGCAATGCCGGGCGACACGCTGATCGTCGCGACCGAGCCGCACATCATCCACCAGATGGAAAAGGCGCTGCCGGGCAAGACCTTCATCGGTGCGCCGGGCGCCGACGGCAACTGCAACTGTAACATCTGCCCGTACATGGCGCTCAACACGATGGAGAAGCTCTACGTCGCGCTGCGCGATCTGGAGCCGCGGATCGAGATGGACGAGGATCTGCGCGTCAAGGCGAAAAAGAGCCTGGACGCGATGCTGGCCATGGCGAGCGGCACCATCGGCCAGGGCGATCTGGGGCCGGCGAAAGTGACCGGCGACTGACCACCGGCGCTCTCTCCGCGGAGGGGGAGAGTGACGAGCGGCGCCGCCAGCGCGCCGCTCTCCGCGATCGGGTGTTACGCGGCGGCGCGAACCGCCTCGCACACGCGATCGACCACCGCTTCCACCTGCGCGGCATCCTCGCCTTCGGCCATGACGCGGATTACCGGCTCCGTCCCCGATGGCCGGATCACCAGCCGGCCGCTATCGGCCAGTTCCGCCTCGGCCGCGGCGATCGTCTGCTTGACGCTGTCGACTTCCAGCGGCTTGCCGCCCCGGGCATAGCGCACGTTCTTCAGCAGCTGCGGCAGCGGCTCGAAGCGATGCAGCACCTCGCTCGCCGGCGCGCCCGCGCGCTTCACCTCGGCCAGGATCTGCAGCGCGGCGACCAGACCGTCGCCCGTCGTGCCGTAATCCGACAGGATGATGTGCCCGGACTGCTCGCCGCCGACGTTGAAACCGCGCGTGCGCATCGCCTCCAGCACATACCGGTCGCCGACGGACGTGCGGACGAGGCCAAGGCCCTGCGCCGCCAGATGCCGCTCCAACCCCAGGTTGGACATGATGGTCGCGACCAGCCCGCCACCGGCCAGCTCACCACGACGGGCAAAGCTGGTTGCGATTGTCGCCATCAATTGGTCACCGTCGACGACACGGCCATGTTCGTCGACCACGATCAGCCGGTCGGCATCACCGTCAAGCGCGATGCCAATGGCGGCGCCGCTTGCCACGACCGTCTCGGACAGCGTCTGCGGCGCGGTCGAGCCGACGCGATGATTGATGTTCTTGCCGTTCGGCGCGACGCCGATCGCCACCACTTCCGCGCCAAGCTCCCACAAGGCGGATGGCGCGACCTGATAGGCCGCGCCATTGGCGCAATCGATCACCACCTTCAGCCCGTCGAGCCGCAGGTCCGCCGGGAAGGTCGACTTCGCGAAGTGAATGTAGCGGCCACGCGCGTCCTCGACGCGGCGGGCGCGGCCGATATCGCCCGCGGGCGCCAGCGCGATGTCGCCGTCGATCAGCGCCTCGATCGCCATCTCGGCCTCGTCTGACAATTTGTAGCCGTCCGGGCCGAACAGCTTGATGCCATTATCGTCGAAGGGATTGTGGCTGGCCGAGATCATCACGCCCAGGTCGGCGCGCATCGACTGGGTGAGCATTGCGACGGCGGGGGTCGGCAGGGGGCCAAGGAGCACAACATCCATGCCCACGGAGGTGAAGCCCGCGACCAGCGCGTTCTCGAGCATATAGCCCGACAGTCGCGTGTCCTTGCCGATCACCACGCGGTGACGATGATCGCCGCGCAGGAAGTGGGCGCCGGCCGCCATGCCGACCTTCATCGCCATTTGCGCCGTCATCGGCGACAGGTTGGTCAGTCCACGAATACCGTCCGTGCCGAAATATTTGCGTGCCACACGCGATCTCCACCCTTTGGTGTCCCCACGCGCGTCGATCGTCGCGTTGTCAGGACAGGCTTGCTCCCGCCACCTTGGTGCCGCAGAACCATAACTTTCTTGGCTCTTGCCGCGTGGTGGGCTGAGGGACAAGTCCAAGGTGACGAACAGTTCGAAAGGCGTGATGTCCCAATCTACTCGCATTCTCCTGGCGCTTATCGCCGGGCTGCTCGTCGGGATCGTGCTGGCTGCTTACGCTCCGGAATCGGTGGATCCGGTGATCTCGGTCGCGCAGCCGGTGGGCCAGTCGTGGCTCAACGCCTTGCAGATGACCATCGTCCCGCTGGTCTTTTCGCTGCTGGTCACCGGCGTCGCCGCGACGGCCAAGGCGGCACAGGCCGGGCGGCTCGCGGGGCGCGCGGTCGCGCTGTACGTCACCGTCATGGTCGCCTCCGCGCTGTCGGCCGCCTTTCTGACGCCCCTGTTCCTGGGACTGGTGCCGCTGCCCACCGAATCCGCCGCCGCACTCCGCGCTGCCCTCACCGGGGTCGGGCCTAATCCGCCGGTGCCGCCACTTGGGGAATTCCTGTCGGGCATCATCCCCAACAACATCATCAAGACCACCGCTGACAGCAACTTCCTGTCGATGATCATCTTCGCGCTGATCTTTGCGTTCGCGCTGATGCGGATCGACGTCGAGCTGCGCGAACTGCTGGTGCGGGTGTTTACCGCGGTGCGTGACACGATGCTGGTGGTCATCGGCTGGGTGCTGTGGGTCGGTCCGCTTGGCGTCTTCGCGCTCGCGCTGGTGGTCGGCGCCCGCGCGGGCAGCGGCGCCTTCCACGCGTTGGTCCATTATATCCTGATCGTCGTTGCGGTCGGCCTGGTGGTGACGTTGTGCGCCTATCCGATGGCGATGTTCGGTGGACGCGTGTCGCTGGCGCGCTTCTCGCGCGCTGCGCTGCCGAGCCAAGCGGTAGCCGTATCGACGCAGTCGTCGCTCGCCTCCTTGCCCGCCATGCTCGCCGGTGCGCAGTCGCTGGGGACGCATGTCACGACCGCAGGCGTCACCTTGCCGCTCGCCGTTGCCCTGCTGCGGGCGACCGGGCCCGCGATGAACTTCGCGGTAGCGATCTATATCGCGCATTGGTTCGGCGTACCGTTGTCGCTCGGCACGCTGGCGGTCGGCACGCTGGTGGCGGCGCTGATGTCGCTTGGCGCAGTCAGCCTGCCGGGCACAGTCAGTTACGTCAGCTCGGTCGCGCCGGTCTGCGCCGCGATCGGTGCGCCCACTGCCCCTCTGGGGCTGCTGGTGGCGGTGGAGACACTGCCGGATATCATGCGCACGCTCGGCAACGTCATGTGGGATCTGGCGACCACCCTGACGCTGGCGCGCGGCGAGCAGATGCCGGGGGATGAGGCGGACACGCTTGTCGAGCACATGATCGACTGAGCGAGCCGTCGCTCGCACCGGCGCGCCTGCGATCAGCGGCGCAGCGCCCAGCGCACCACATTGCTCATGCCTCTCGCCCCGAAGCGGATGGCGGGGCGGCCGATCGCGCTGGGCGCGCGACCGTGCATCGCCGCCGCCCAGGGGGGCAGTAGTTCGATCGCCGCCGGCGCGACGATCGCCAGCGCACTGGTCGTCAGCGCATCGGGGCCGCTCGCCAGCAAGGCATCCGCCACCTCGCGGCTGCGCGCGTCGCAGCGTAACGCCGGGCGCAAACGGCGATAATAGGATTCCACCGCCCGCCGCGATGTCGGCACGTCGCGCGCGCCCAGCCGCTCGGCGACGATGGCGGTCTCGGCAAGGTAGCGATCCTGCTCGGTCCCGGTTAGCGCGGGATCGCGATAGCGTAGATACGCGCGAAGGAAGCTGTCGACCTCCGCCACATGGACCCAGGTGAGCAGTTCCGGGTCATTGGCGTCATAGGGGGTGCCGTCCGGCAGCGTGCCCGACACCCGATCATGGATCGCCCGAACGTGGTCGATCGCGCGCGTTGCCGCCGCGCTACTGCCAAAGGTGGTCAGCGAGATGAATTGCGCGGTGCGGCGCAGGCGGCCCAGCCGGTCGCGGCGGAAGTCGCTGTGGTCCCAGACGCCGGCTAGTGCCAGCGGATGCAGCATCTGCAGCAGCAGCGCGGAAACGCCGCCGATCATCATGGCGGAAAAATCGCCGTGGATGCGCCACGCCATCGATCCCGGCCCGAACAGCCCGGGATCGCCGGGTGGGCGGGACAGGTCGACCGATCCGGATCCGACGAGCGCACGAATGCGCCCGCCGATCGCATCACGCATGCCGGGCAGCGGCGCTGCCCCGGCCATGCGCCCTTACTCCTCGCTCGCCGCCGGCGCTGCTGCCTTGCGGCCGCGCTTTGCCGTGCCGCCTTCGTTGCCGCCACGGGTCATGCCCGGCTTGCGGCCGAGGCCGATCTTCTTGGCCATGGCGCGGCGCGCTTCCGAATAGTTTTCGGCAACCATCGGATAGTCGGGCTTCAGGCCATAACGCTGGCGGTATTCCGCCGGCGTGAGGCCGTGGCCGGCAAGATGGCGACGCAGCGTCTTGTACGGCTTGCCGTCGATCATCGAAATGATGTGATCCTTGGAAGCAAGCGACTTACGCACCGAAACTGCCGGCGTGTATTCGCCGACGGGTTCCTCATCGGTCGCGATCTGCGTGTTGGTCGACAGCTGATTCACCGCTTCGTGCATCTTGTGCAGAAATCCCGGCACCTCATCGCTGGATGCACGCGTATTGGGATTCGACAGCCAAGCGATGGTCAGCTCGGTGGCGAGCTCAACCGCGTTGATGTCGGCGGAATCTTCGGTCATTTTTACACTCCTTACTTTTTTGTTGCCTAAGCGCGCCATCTGTGCGGGTCAACAAAATCGTGGGTCGAAAATACCGCTTTTCTTGAAGTGGTATCGCGTTCTAAATTTTTAGTCGCAGCTTTGTTGTTAGGGAAAACCACAGTTAACTACATTCATCCTGAGTTAAGCCTTTGCGAGTAATGGTTGTTACCCCTCGCCGACTGCGCTCTTGGATCGTATTGATCGGCAATGGTGCGAATTCCTGCTTCTGCCGTATCGCCAGCCGTCGCCTTTCTGGTCGCGGCTCTCGGCATTGCCCTGTTCTCGGTCATGGACGCGCTAATGAAGGGGCTGGTGCTGGCGATCGGCGTCTACAACACCATGCTGTGGCGATCGCTTGGTAATATTGCGCTGGGCGCCGCCGCCTGGGGGGTGGCCGGCGTACGGCGGCCAAGTCGCCGGGCCATGCTGCTTCATCTTTCGCGCGGGACGATCACTTGCGCGATGGGGCTGCTGTTCTTCTGGGGATTGGCGCGCGTGCCGATGGCGCAGGCGATTGCGCTCTCCTACATCGCGCCCATTCTGGCGCTGATCCTCGCGGCATGGTGGCTGGGGGAACGGGTGTCGATCCGGACGATCGGTGCCGTCGTCGCCGCCAGCCTTGGTATTGCCACCATCTTCGCCGGTCAGGCACGCACGGCTTTGGGCCCGGAGGCGTTCCAGGGTGCGATGGCCGTCCTGACATCGGCGATCCTCTATGCCGTGAACCTGATCCTGACGCGGCTGCAGTCGCTTGCCGCACGGCCGGCGGAGACTGCCTTTGTCCAATCGGTGGTCATCTTCCTCATCCTGCTCTGCGCCGCCCCCTGGCTCGCGGTGCTGCCGCCCGCGTCGACGCTCCTGCCGCTCATCGGCGCGGCGTTGCTTGCCTTCGCGTCGATGATGCTCCTGTCCTGGGCCTATGCGCATGGCGAGGCGGGCTATCTGGCGATGACGGAATATACGTCCTTCGTTTATGCCGCGGTGCTGGGCTTCCTGGTCTTTGGGGAGCGGGTGTCGCCTTATACCCTCTTTGGCGCGGCGGTGATCGTCGTCGCCTGCGTGATCGCCGCGCGCAGGCGTGACATTGCCGCGCAAACGATCGATCAGGCGGCATGACCATCACCATCCGGCCGGCCGTTCCCGCCGACATTCCCACCATCCTGCGTTTCGTGCGCGAGCTTGCCGCCTATGAACGCGAACCCGACGCGGTCGAGGCGACCGAGGCGATGTTCCAGGAGGCGTTGTTCGGCCCCTCGCCAGCGGCCGAGGTGCTGCTCGCGGCGCAGGGCGGCCTCAGCATCGGTTTCGCGCTGTTCTTCCACACCTTTTCGACCTGGACCGGGCGCCGGGGCCTGTGGCTGGAGGATCTCTACGTCACGCCCGAGGCGCGTGGATCCGGGGCAGGCGGTGCATTGCTTCAGGCGCTGGCGCAGGTCGCGCTCGATCGCGGCTGCCCGCGGCTGGAATGGACGGTGCTCGACTGGAACACCCCCGCGCTCGACTTCTACCGCGCGAAAGGCGCCCTGCCGCAGGACGAATGGACCACGCAGCGCGTCACGGGGGAGGCGCTGCGCCGCCTGGCGGGTCAGGCCGCCTGAACATGACAATGGGCGCCGCCCGTCCAGGGGTGGCGCCCGTCATCACTCTACCGGCTGAGGGTGATCAGCGACCCGGAACGTCGTGGTCGTGCGGCTCTTCGCCCTGCTTCTTGGCCTCGTTGTAGCGCTCGATCGCCTCGACGGTAATCTGCCGCGCTTCCTCGGCGCCGCCCCACTTGCCGATGCGGACCCACTTCTTCTTCTCCAGGTCCTTATAGTGGGTGAAGAAATGCTCGATCTGCTCGAACACGATCTCGGGCAGATCGTCCTTCTCGCCGACCTTGGAATAATAAGGGAAGGTCTGATCCACCGGCACGCACACCAGCTTCTCGTCGCCGCCGGCCTCGTCCTCGAGGTTCAGCACTGCGATCGGCCGTGCGCGCACGACGCAGCCCGGGATGAACGGCGAGCGCGACACCACCAGCGCGTCGAGCGGATCGCCGTCGGGCGACAGCGTGTGCGGCACGAAGCCGTAATTCGCCGGATAGCGCATCGGCGTGTGCAGGATGCGATCGACGAACAGCGCGCCGCTGGCCTTGTCGAACTCATATTTCACCGGCTCGCCACCGGTCGGCACTTCGATGATGACGTTCAGGCTGTGCGGCGGGTTGTCGCCCGTCGGCACCATGTCGATGCGCATGCTGTAAGTCCCTTGTCCTTGAATGTGTCTGGTTGCCGCCCCGCGGGTCAGCGCGGTGCGAGCAGCCGATCGAGACCGGTCTCTCCCGCACCGGTCTTTTCCAGCCGCGGGTAGCGCAGCCCGCCGCGCCAGTCGAGCGCCACCTGACGGTAGGTATCGCCGTTCTTGACCCACAATTGTACCGGCTGCTGGTTGTCCTTGGCCGCGGTGATCGCTGCCTTCAGCCGGTCGTCGGAATAGCTCTGGCCGTTGACCGACACGATCGTGGTGCCGATCGTCAGCCCGGCGTCGAATGCAGGCGATCCCCAGGTGACGCCGGTGACGTCGCCGCCCTGGCCGACCACGAACCCGCCGGAATAGGTCAGGTCGGTGTGCTTGCGGGTCTTTTCGTTGGCACGGAACGACGCCGTCGGCTCGGCCGCATAGACCAGCCGGTAACCGTTGCGCTCGAACCCGGACAGGGGTGCGCCCTTGGCATTTTCAGTCAGCCGCTGCGTCAGCAGCCCGCGCCAGTCGTGCGGCTGGATCTTGTCCAGCGTCGCGACGACATCGTCGAACGTATAGGTCAGCACGCCCCAGTCGCCGTCACGCACGCCGAAAAACGCCTTGGCGAAATCGTCGATCGATTTCTTGCCGCCCGACAACTGGCGCAGCATCGAATCGACCTCGAGCCAGACCAGCAGGCCCTCGTTGTAATAATCCTCGCTGCGCTGCCAGCTCGACCAGCCCTTGGGCCGACGGGCGGAGATCACCGGATCGTTGGTGGTGTCGATCAGGGGGCGCCACTGCCGCGCAGGCTGGCTGTCATACAGCGCCGCAATCGCCGCCAACTGGTCCAGCGTATCCTGCTTCGAGACGAGAGCCGAACGCGCCTGGAGGACATAGCCCCAGAATTGCGTCTGCCCTTCGTACACCCACAACAGCGAATTGCGCGTCGGCATCCGGAAATCGGGCGTCCACGAATCCGCGCCGCGCCGGAACTTGCCGTTCCAGCTGTGGGTGAACTCGTGCGGCAACAGGTTGCGCCGGCCGGGCCCGTCATTCCACTTGGTGAAATAGCCCGGCGTCACGCCATTCTCGCTCGACCGGTGATGTTCCAGCCCGATGCTGCCGAGGTTGTCGGTGATCGACAGCAGGAATGTGTAATTGTCGTAATGCTGCGCGCCGAATGTTTTCACCGCCTGATCGACCAGTCGCTTGTGCGCGTCGATCTGCGCCGGCGTGGCGGCAAGCTCGCCCGGCGTGTCGGCATAAACCGCCAGCTTCACCCGGTTGCTGAGCGGCCATGTCTTGCCATAGCGCCCGGCAAGGATCGGCGAATCGACCAGCGTGTCATAGTCGGTCGTCTGGTAGACATAGGTCGAACCGTTCACCTTTGCCGGCACCGCGCCGGCCGCGGTCCAGCCTTCCGGATAGGTGACCGTCATCTGGATCGGGATCTGCCGGGTGAAATAGCCGGCCGGATAGAGGCTCACCGAATTGGGCTGAAGGCTCAGCATGTCCGGCGTCATCACCACGCGGCCCTGATCGGGCTTGGTGGCGGAAATGAACTGGAAGCTCGCCTCGATCGTCTTGGTGCCCTGCGGCACGTCGAGGTGGAAGGCGAAGACATCGACCGTGTCGCGCGTCCACGGAATGACCTTGCCATCGGCCTTGAACACCAGCCCTGCCAGCTTCTCGATCTCGCCGCGCGGCCCGTGCTTGCCGGGCAGCCATGCCGGGTACAGCAGCACCGTCGGCCCGGCCTTTGCCACCGGGATCGTCTGCGTGACGCGAAAGATCCGGCGGCCGATGTCGGTCGCATCGACCTTCAGCGCGATCGTGCCGGGATAGGGCTGGTCGACCGGCGCCGGGATCGTGTCGACGATGGCGGCGGGCTGGGGAGTCGAGTTGCCGGCGGGAACCTGAGCGACAACGGCGGCAGTGGACGCGAGCAGCGCGCCCGCAATGACGATACGGAACATGGCTGACCCCGCTAGCGGCCAATGCCGCGAAGCTCAATTGCCCAGCATGTTGATCGTGAAGGCGACGACGCCGAGGTTAAAGATGAACGCCGCCAGCCCGTGGCCGATCACCACTCGGCGCATCGCGCGCGATTGGATCGCCACGTCGGCGGTCTGGAACGTCATGCCCAGCGTGAACGCGAAATAGATGAAGTCCCAATAATCCGGTGCGTCGCCGGTCGGGAAGTCGAGCCCCCTGGCGTCCTTCCCCTCATCCTGAGTGTAGAAGAGATGGGCATAGTGCAGCGCGTAAGCGATGTTCGAGAACAGCCATGCCGCCGCCAGCGTGATGATGATCAGCACCCGGTCCTTGTCGACGCGCTCGGCGCTCAGTTCACTGGCCACCGTCACCAGGATTACGGCCATCACCAATGCCGTCAGGACAAGCAGGGCGGATCGGTTGGCGTCGTTGCGCTCGGCCGTCCGCCGCATGTCCGCGGTCTTGTCGTCGAGCAGCGGCCATAGCGAGACGAGGAAGACCACGCTCGCCGTGTCGAAACCGATCATCAGCGCGCGCCCGGGCGTGGTGCCGACAATCACCGCAATGCCGCAGGCGATGATCAGCAGGCCGACGAAGGCCAGGAAGCGCGCCGGAGCGATCCTGTTGCCGACCCGCCACTCGCTGCGTGCCCTTGTCATGCGTCAGGTGCTAGCGCGCCGCGCAACGCGCGCCTAGATGCGGCCGTGATGGCCCGTATCCAGACTCCCAATCGCGTGCGCGGCACGCAGGACATTTTCGGCAGCGACCAGCGCCGCTTCGCGCAGGTGCTCGACACCTTCGATCGCGTGCGCAAGCTCTATTGCTTCCAGCGTGTCGAGATCCCGATGTTCGAGGCGACCGAGGTGTTCGCCCGCTCGATCGGCGAGACGACCGATGTCGTGTCGAAGGAAATGTACACCTTCCCCGATCGCGGCGGCGATTCGTTGACGCTGCGGCCGGAATTCACCGCCGGCATCGCGCGCGCTTATCTGACCGAGGGGTGGCAGCAGTTTGCGCCCCTGAAGGTCGCGACCTCTGGCGCAGTGTTTCGCTACGAGCGCCCGCAGAAGGGACGCTATCGCCAGTTCCACCAGATCGATGCCGAGATCCTCGGCGCGCCTGAACCCGCGGCGGACGTCGAATTGCTGACGCTTGCCGATCAGCTGCTCCACGAACTCGGCATCGCCGACGGCGTGACGCTTCAGCTCAACACGTTGGGCGACGCGGAAACCCGCGACGCCTGGCGCGCGGCTTTGGTGGCGCATTTCGAGGCGCATCGCGGCGATCTGTCCGAGGACAGCCTGACCCGGCTCGACAAGAATCCAATGCGCATCCTCGACTCGAAGGATCCACGCGATCGCCCGATTGCCGATGCCGCGCCCGGGATCGACGACTTCCTGACCGAGGAGGCGCGCGCCTTTTTCGACGCGGTGACGGCGGGCCTCGACGCGGCGGGCGTGAAGTGGACCCGCAACGACCGGCTCGTTCGCGGCCTCGATTATTATCGCCACACCGCGTTCGAGTTCGTCACTGATCGGCTCGGCGCGCAGGGCACGGTGCTGGCCGGCGGGCGCTACGACGGCCTCGTCGAAAGCCTTGGCGGCCCGGCGACGGCGGGCGTGGGCTGGGCGGCCGGTGTCGAGCGGCTGGCGATGCTGCTGGAGGAGCCGGAAAGAACAGGACCTGATCTCGCAATTGTCGCTGAGCACCCCGAGACCGAGCATACCGCCTCTCGTCTGCTTGCGTTATTTCGACGTCAGGGAGTTTCCGCGGAGCTTTTCGCATCGGGCAGCGTCAAGAAGCGTTATGATCGCGCGTTGAAGCAATTCCCGCAAACTGTCCTTACGCTCGGAATGGGCGGGCAAGGAATGGGCCACTCGATCAAGTGGTTGCGTGAGGGCACCTTAAAGCAGGGCCAAATAGAAGCTTTAACAAACAGCTCGCCGATCGCCTTGGTACTGCGCGGCCTGCAATGACCGCCATCTCGCTGGATCGCATCCGCCAGATCGAGGCGCGGCGGGACGAACTCGCCGCGCTGATGTCGACTGGCGATTTGCCGGGCGACCGCTTCGTCGCGGTGTCGAAGGAATATGCCGAGCTGGAGCCCGTCGCGCAGGCAGCGGCCGAAGTACGTCGGCTGCGGCAGGAGGCCGAAAGCCTCGCGCACATGACCGGCGACGGTGACGCAGAGCTTCGCGCCATGGCCGAGGACGAACTGCGCGAGAACAAGGTCGCGCTCGAGGCGGCCGATCGAAAGCTCGCGCTGGCGCTGCTGCCGCGCGACGCGGCGGACGAACGCTCGGCCATGCTCGAAGTGCGCGCCGGCACCGGCGGCGACGAAGCTGCGTTGTTCGCCGGCGACCTGTTCCGCATGTACCAGCGCTATGCGGAGCGCCAGGGGTGGCGCGTCGAGCTGATCTCCGCCTCGGAAAGCGATGCCGGCGGCTACAAGGAAGTGGTCGCCTCCGTAACCGGCACCGGCGTGTTCGCGAAACTGAAGTTCGAAAGCGGCGTCCACCGCGTGCAGCGCGTGCCCGTCACCGAAAGCGGCGGGCGGATCCACACCTCGGCGGCCACGGTCGCGGTGCTGCCGGAGGCGGAGGACGTCGACGTGCAGATCGACGACAAGGATCTGCGCATCGACATCTATCGCTCGTCCGGCCCCGGCGGCCAGTCGGTCAACACGACCGACTCCGCGGTGCGCATCGTCCACATCCCCACGGGGCTGACGGTGATCCAGCAGGATGAAAAGTCGCAGCACAAGAACAAGGCCAAGGCGCTGAAGGTGCTGCGCACGCGCCTTTATGAAATGGAGCGCGAGCGGCTTCACGCGGAACGCGCCGGGGCGCGCAAGTCGATGGTCGGCAGCGGCGACCGGTCGGAGCGGATCCGCACCTACAATTTCCCGCAAGGGCGCGTGACCGATCACCGCATCAACCTGACGCTGCATCGCCTGCCCGAGATCCTCGCCGGCGACATGGACGAGCTGATCGGCGCCTTGATCGCGGAGGATGAGGCGGAGCGGCTGGCCACGCTCGATGGCTGAGGCGCGCGCCGCGCTCAATGCCGCGGCGGCGCGCTTCGGCTTCTCCGAAACGCCGCGGCTCGATGCCGAGCTGCTGCTCGCCCACGCGCTTGGTATCACCCGCGAACGCCTGTTGCTGACCCTCGGCGATCAGCCGGTCCCCCCCGGTTTCGCCGATCTGGTGGAGCGCCGCGCCGCGCATGAGCCCATCGCCTATATCACCGGCACGCGTGCCTTCTGGACGATCGACCTCGCCGTCGCTCCCGGCGTCCTCATCCCCCGTCCTGACAGCGAGACGCTGATCGAGGCCGCGGTGGACTTTTTCGCCGGCACATCGGGACCCGGCACGATCCTCGACCTGGGGACAGGCTCCGGCGCGTTGCTGCTCGCCGCGCTGGACCAGTGGCCGGCTGCGACCGGGGTCGGCATCGATGCGTCGCCGGCCGCGCTCGACATTGCGGCGGCCAATGCAGCCCGGATTGCGCCCGGCCGCGCCACGATCCTGGCCGGCGACTGGCACGGTACCGGCCAGCAATTCGACCTGGTTCTGTGCAACCCGCCTTATATCGCGCGTGATGCCGCCCTCCCGGTCGAGGTTGCCGGGCACGAACCCGCCTCCGCGCTCTATGCGGGCGCCGACGGGCTCACGGATTATGCGCGGATCGCGCCGTTGCTCCGGCGTCAGATCGCGCCGGGCGGCGTCGCCTGTGTGGAGATCGGCGCGGATCAGCGTCACTCCGCCGGTGCGTTGTTCACGGCGGAGGGACTTCACGTCACATGTCGGCAGGACTTGGCGGGACGTGACCGTTGCCTTGTTATCACGCCTTGAAACGACACGGCCGGTTCACAATATTTCTCTTTGAGATAGCCCGCTCAGCAGCTATGGCGAGCGCAGGGGCACGCAAATCAACATTGTCTGTTGAATTGGGCGGATCGCCCACCCTTCGTCATCAGCCGCTGCAGTCCGGCGGCCATGGCAGGCCTTGAAGGTGCGGCGTTACCCGCCGCTTCCGCCCGGGCCGGGGAATGTTGCACCGAATATCCCGGGAGCAAGGCCGTTTTTGGTTTGAGGACGAGGACAGTATTTTGATCAACAATCGTCAGAACGGCCGTCGTCGCGGCCGCGGTGGACAGCGCCCGCAAGGTGGCGGGAACCAGGGTTCGCGCGATAACGGCAATCGGATTGACAGTCGCGCGCGCGGCAACGCCAGCCAGTTGTACGAGAAGTACAAGAACATGGCGTCGGATGCGCAGCGCCAGGGCGATCGGGTAAACACCGAATATTACCTCCAGTTCGCCGATCATTATTTCCGCGTGCTCGCCGACCAGCGCGGCCGGTACGAGGATAATAACCGCGAACGCCGCCCGCAGAACGACTTCGACGGCGACGAGGAATATGGCGACGAGGGCGAGGCGATCCGGGCGGATGAGCAGGGTCGTGGCGGTCAGGACGACCGCGGTGACCGCAGTTCGCGCCAGCGTGATGATCGTCCCCGTGGCCAGCGCGATGACGATCGTGCCCGCATGCACCGCGACGACGAACAGCGCGCCGATGGTGAGCAGGGTGCGGCGCAGCGCTCCGACAATCGCCGGCCGGATGGTGATCGCCAGCGCGAGCGCCGCCCGCGGTATAATGGGCAGCGCGAGGGCCAGCCGCGTGAGGAATTTGGCGGCGACGTCGCCTCTTCGGGCAGTGATGCCGGCGCGCCGGATCGTGCACTGACCAGCGACGCCGAAGCGCCGACGAGCCAGCCGCCGGTGAGCCAGTCTTCGGTAGCGGGCGAGGGATCGGCCGATGCGACGCTGGCGCCCAAGCGTCGCGGTCGCCCGCGCAAGGTGGTGGCCGAGGACGGCGATCAGCTTGGCTTCGATGCCAGCGCGCTGCCGCCGGCAATCGGCGCTGAGGATTCGGCGGGGGATGCGGCGCCCAAGCCGCGGCGCCGTCGGACGATCGTGGCACCGGCGGAAGTCGACGCCTGACGCCAACCGATTGGCGATTGCTGATCAACCAGGGGCCGGTGACGCAAGGCGCGTCACTGGCCCTTCGTCATTTCTGACCCGTCATCGAGGGCCGGGTTGTTGATGATCGGGTTCGCGGGAAACGCCGGGCACGTCAGGGGCGGCCCACATTCCCTGCATTGTCGCGTTCCTCGAAATCGCGCGTGTCGACCGCCTCGTCATGGCCGGTTCCGGACGACAGGAAGGTGAGGCCCATCAGCGCGCCCGCCATCAGCACCGATCCTGTCACACCGCCCACGGTGGCAAGCGCCGCGATCCAGTTAAGCTCGCCATAGGCGCGTCCGACCAGCCAGATCGCCAGGACCGATGCGATCACGCCGATGACGCCGCTCCAGCTCAACAGGCGGCGAAATCGTGCCCAGGCGAAACGGGCGTATTCAGGGTCATCAAGGCGGCTCATGCTTTCCATTTGCCGTGAAATGGCGCAGTCTTCCAGCATGAAGGCGCCCGCGATCGGCTCCTGAGCCGTCGCACGGGCCCTCTGACGATAAGGAGAGAGGCGTTGACGATCGCGGCAATCCTGAGCGGCAAGGGTCACGACATCGTGACGGTAACGGCTGGCGATTCGGTTCGCGACGCAGTGGCGCTGCTGGCCAACCGACGCATCGGCGCGGTGCCCGTGCTCGATGGCGGAGAGGTCGCCGGCGTATTTTCGGAACGCGATGTCATTTATTGCCTGAAGGAAGGCGACACGAGCGTGCTGGATCGCCCCGTGCGCGAGGTGATGACCGCACCCGCCGTCACCGTCTCGCCGCAGGATGCGGTGATGGGGGCGCTGTCATTGATGACGCGGCGCCGCATCCGCCACCTGCCGGTGATCGAGCAGGGGCGGATGGTCGGCATCGTCTCGATCGGTGATCTCGTCAAATACCGCATCGATCG
Organism: Sphingomonas sp. ABOLG; assembly: GCF_003950435.1. Lineage (NCBI taxonomy): Bacteria > Pseudomonadati > Pseudomonadota > Alphaproteobacteria > Sphingomonadales > Sphingomonadaceae > Sphingomonas > Sphingomonas sp. ABOLG. The sequence goes on along the minus strand of NZ_QQWW01000021.1, from coordinate 1,689 downwards.
TGTGGAGGCGGATGCCGCGGCGATGCGCGACTATATCCAGCAGGCCTAGCTGCGCGTCACACCCGGTTGCGCACCAGCGCGACTGTCTCGCGCACCAGCGGGCGTGCCACCACCAGCAGCATCGCGCCATAGGTCGCGGCGCCGACGCTCACCAGCATCAGCAGCCGCGGCACCGGCGGCCAATCCACCGCGCGATCGACCAGCACGACAATGCCGGCCATCACCCCGGCGGACACCAGCGTCGGAGCGGTCGCCCGCGCCATGTCGCGCACCCGCGCGCCGATCACCGGGAGGGCCAGCGAGCAGCTGATCGCCAGGTAGAGCGGATAACAGATGATCCAGGTCAGGCTGAGGCCGGTTACGCCCCAGCGCACGCCCACCAGGAAGCCGGCCGCCAGGATGATCGAGCCGATCGCGCCCGTCCGCACGCCGATCCCGGGCCGACCCAGCGCATCGCACGCCGGGGAAAATAATACCTGGAGCGTCATGAACGGCATGGCCAGCGCCAGCAGCCGGACGACCGGGGCGGCGCCCGCCCATTTCTCCCCCAGCATCACCAGCACCAACGGCTCTGCAGTCACCGCCAGCCCGACATAGAAGGGCAACGCAGCCAGCATTACGATGCGCACGCCCTTGATGAAGGCGGCAGCTGTCGCGGCACGATCATGCTGGATGCGCGCAAAGGCGGAAAAGGCGACTTCGTTCAGCGGGGGCACGAACTTGGACACGAAGATCTGCGCCAGGAACAGACTCGTCGTATAGATGCCCAGATCATAGACGCTCAGATGCCGCCCCGCGATGAACACGTCAGCCTGGCTCTGGAGGAACCAGAACAGCTGGCTCGCAGCCATCATTCCGCCGAACCGGGCCAGCGCGCCGGCTCCGCGAAAGTCGAATATCGGCCGGATCCACATGCGCGCCGCGATGGTCATGCCCAGCGCGCGCGTCGCGAACAGCACCATGGGCGCGAACACCAATGTCCATACGCCCCATCCGGCATAAGCGCCCCCCAACGCGGTTGTTGCGCCCGCAACGGAGGAAAGGATGTTGACCCGGCCCTGCAGGCGGAAATCCATCTCTCGGCTCAGCAGCGCCTGGGGGAGGGCGATGAACGGCGTGCCGCAATAGATCAGCGCCTGGACACGCAGCAGATGCGCGACCTCCGGCTGGCGGTAATAAGCGGCGGCGAGCGGCGCGAGCGCGAACTGTGCCGCGCCCAGCGACAGGTTCAGCACGATCAGCATGCCGAACAATTGCTGGACCTGCCGGCTGGTGATGTCGCGCTGCTGCACCACCGCGCTCGCCAGCCCGTAGCCGTTCAGCATGTTGAGGAAGGCCATGACGACCCCGGTCATGGCGAACAGCCCATAGTCGCCCGGTGACAGGATCCGGATGACCAGGAACGTGGAGGCCCATTGCACCAGCTGCGCCGCGATCTGCGTGCCCGAGCGCCAGATAACCGCATTGCGCACCTGGCTGGCGAACGATTCGACCTGTTTCGGCGGGCTGGCGGGGGCGTCCATGGCCGATTCGCTACAGCGCTGCGGCTTCAGGGCAAGTTAAAACCCGCGGAAAAGCGTGGTTTTGTTGGTGTTGTGTAGGAAGACTGCAAAAAGTGTTTGACGGTGTGGGCGGGTGCACCTAGATGGGTGTCACCGCAGCGGTGGCCCGGACGGGCTGGTTGCAGTG
>NZ_QQWW01000020.1:0-35305 GCF_003950435.1 Sphingomonas sp. ABOLG | reverse complement strand
ATCGCCAGGGTCGCCGGCGACTGGCCCGCCACCCGCTGGGACGAGCTGATGCCGTGGAACTGGGTGCCCCAGACAGATCAGCCAACAGCCCAAGCCGCATAAACTGCGGTCCTCACGCCACGCTTACCCTTCTCGCCATTGTCACAGGCGATCTCCAGCCCGTCGGAGCACCAGAGCGTGTTGCGCTGGTAGAGGTGACTCGGTTTATCTAAACAGCCTCGCGGTCTGGGATAGGTGGACTGCCGCAGTTGGTCACGCCGCTGCGAGAAGCGGCTGGTTGAAGTATATCTGGTCGGGCGTGCGGCCGCCAAGCGCGGAGTGCGGCCGGACGGCGTTGTAGAAGCCGAGGTAGCGGTCGATGCCGGCGCGAGCCTCAGGGACCGATGCATAGGCGTTGAGGTAAACCTCCTCGCATTTCACCGAGCGCCAGAGGCGCTCCACGAACACGTTGTCGCGCCAGCGACCCTTTCCGTCCATGCTGATGGCGATCTGCTCGCGGTGCAGCACGGCGGTGAAGGCGGTGCTCGTGAACTGCGCCCCCTGGTCGCTGTTGAAGATCGCCGGCTTGCCGTAGCGGGCCAGCGCCTCCTCCAGTGCCTCGATGCAGAACCCCGCGTCGAGCGAGATCGACACCCGCCACGCCAGCACGCGCCGGCTGAACCGGTCGATGATCGCGACCAGATACACGAAGCCGCGCGCCATCGGCACGTAGGTGATATCCGTCGCCCAGACCAGGTTCGGGCGCGTCACCGCCAGCTTGTGCAGCAGATACGGATAGACCTTGTGCCCCGGCGTCGGCTTCGACGTGTTCGGCCGGCGGTAGAGCGCCTCGATCCGCATCCGCTTCATCAGCGTGGCGACATGGAGCCGGCCCACCTCGACGCCCTCCTGCCGGAGCAGGTCACGCAGCATCCGGCTACCCGCGAACGGGTAGAGCAGGTGCAGCTCGTCGATACGCCGCATGATCGCCAGGTCACCGTCCGACACGGGGCGCGGCAGATAGTAGATGCTGCCGCGGCTGATGCCGAGCTGCCGCGCCTGAGCAGCCAGCGGCAGCGCGTGACCACGGTCGATCATCGCTTTGCGCTCGGCAACAGACCTGCCTTCCCGAGCGCACCGGCCAAAAAATCGTTCGCCAGCGTCAGCTCGCCGATCTTGGCGTGCAGCACCGTCACGTCGACCGCCGGTTCCGCGGGAGCGGGCGCCGCGCCGAACACGTCCGCCGCGCCCTCCAGCAGCCGTGCCCGCCACTGGTTGATGAGGTTCGGGTGCACATCATACTGCTGCGCCAGCTCCGCCAGCGTCTTGTCACCTCTCACGGCAGCCAACGCCACCTTGGCCTTGAACGCCGGACTGTGGTTCCGGCGCGGTCGCTTGCTCATCTTGCCTCCTGCTCGCGGCCAGCATGGCCGCTGTCAGATCGGCAATCCACTTATCCCCGCTGTGCAGATTCCCCGAGACACCTCTGGTCGACGGCAACGCGGCCGTCGTGACGGCGCTCCTGGTGCCGTTCACCGCCTCGCTGGAGCAGCAGCCCATGCACCTTCATGACGCGGTAGACGCGCTTGGGATTGGGCGCCGCGCGCCCGGCCTGCTCGGCTTGGCGGCGCAGCAGGGCATGGACGCGGCGATAGCCGTAGGTGGGCAGATCGGCGACGAGCAGCCGGATGTCGGCGACCAGCTCGGCATCCGACAGCGGTGGTCGTCCGCGCGGTCGTGGCGGTGGTCGATTACACGTCGCAGACAGATGCGGGCGGGCGATGCCGAGCGCGTCGGCTACCGCGGTCACAGAACGTCCCCTGGCAACGAGGTCGAGCGCAAGAGAAGTTTTTTTGGGCCTGCGGCCCGGGACACGGCCTCGCGCAGCAGCTCGTTCTCCATGGCCTTCTTGCCGAGCAGCCGCTGCAGCTCGCGCACCTGCGCCTCCAGCGCCCGGTACTCCGACGCTGGCACCACCTCCTCGCCGGCTGCCGCAGCGGTCAGCGCACCCTGCTTCATCAGGCGTCGCCAGGTGAAGACCTGGCTGCCGCTGATGCCGTGCTGGCGGGCGACGAGCGACACGCTCATCCCCGGCAAGTACGTCTCCTCGACGATCCGGACCTTCTCCTCCGGTGTCCACCGCCTCCGGCGCTGAACACCGGAGAGGACCTCGCCGTCATTGTAACGCTTGGTCGTACCGTCAGTCATATGCCTCACTCTTATCTAAGAGCGAAACCCTGTCAGGTCATTTGAGGGGCCACCTCAGTCGCTCACCGCTATCATGCACGCAAACGTACGGGTGCGTCGCTCGTGGGCGCCAGCGGCATGAGTATGGCTGACGTCGAGCTGCTAGTCGCACGTTTCTTGACCGAGCGGCACGGCAACGCGTCACCGTCATGGCTAACGTGCCAGCTGCGCGTCAGCTGGAAAGCAGCCGAGCGGATCCTCGCCGAGCTGGACTATGACCACGTGCCAGCACCAAGCTAACCCCGTTCTACCGACCCCACTCGTTTCATCACGCACAGAATGTCACCAGCCGCGACCTAGCAGCGACTCCCCCTCACACAGCCGTTGGCATCGGCGGCCGATTAGCCCGGCACCACTCCTCCCAAGCCACACGCCCGGCTGCGTTATCGCGCGGGGAGCACCATTGGTGACGCAGGCTGTGCCACAATTGCTCGGCTCTCGGCGTCGGGATGCCGAACATGCAGTTCAAGCCGGATTGTTCGTTCTTGTTCGCCTTGGTGCGACGTTCGCGGGCGGCGAGGATCATGCGCCCCATCTTGTACTCGATCGGTGCCTCGAACAAGCTGTCCAGGATTTGGTATCTCGCTCGCTCGGCGATGACCTGCGCTGCGCGCTCGATCTCTTCCCGCTCCTTGTCGGTAGCGTGTTGACGCGCCAGTTGTTCGAGATCGGCGAGGAAGCCGTCGCGCCCAACGATAACGACACGGTGGCTGGTTTGCAGGTCGTTCGCCAGCTGCTGGATAGCGGCGGCGTAGCTCGACGCGCCGCGCGCGGTCAGCTTCACCATAGGGCGAAGCTCGAGTTGGAAGCGACTGTCGGCGTGGTGATGCACGACCAGCGAATCGTCGATGGCGGTAAGGTGCTGGCGATAGCCGCTCGCCGAATAGATCGGGTGGATGACGATGAGCTTAGGCGGATGCGTGTTCACGATGATTTCCTTTGTTTGTCGAAGACCGGATCAGCGGCCGATGTTGCGGGAAAGCGGTGTCGCGTAGGGCGAGCCGCCGAAGATGAGCTGCTGGAGCAGCGCCTGTCCTGCCGTGATGCCGAGCAGGCGCTCGACCTTGTCACGGTACGGGGGAGCGGCGGCACGTCCGATGCCGGTGGCGCCGATGCTGAGTGCCGGCCCGGCCTCATCGGAGGCGATGAGGAAGGCCCCGCGTTCGTCCGCGACCCACAACCGCAGAGCCTGATGGTGGGCGACATGCCCGTCATCATTGAGCGCGACGTCGATCTCGAAATCGTGGCCGGACAGCATCGTGTCCGTCCAGGTGGCGATGACGCTCACGCCTTCCTTCAACGCTAACGGCTTGAGCGCATATGGGTCGAGCGCGCGGCTCTGGTCACTGCCGGCGATCACGACGCCGCATGGCAGCACCAGCGCCCGTCCGATTGCGGCGAAGTAGCGCTCGTTGCCATCGCCGCCGATGAGGCTGGCGAGCGCGTTGATCGCGCGGTCGCGATATGCCTGAGCGTCACGGATCATCTGTCTGGCCTTCTCTTGCTGCCCGCCCAGCGGGTCATTTCATCGATTTTCACGGGATCACGTCCCTCGTCATCCTCCTCACCCACGCCTCGGCACGGTCGAGCCCGGCTTGCCGTTCGTCGGCGGACACCCACGGCACTGCCGCTGCATGATGCAGCGCGTTGCCGAGGCGGAAGCCGAGCGGCGTGTCACCAGCGGCGGCGGGCACCAGCCACGCTTCGCCGCCATCGGTGAGCCAGAGCGCCGCCGGTTGCATCCATCCCGTTTCCCGACCCGACCAGATCGCTATCGCGAAGGCGGGCCGCTCGCCTCGCGGAAGCGAGACGATCACCGCGTCGCTGCGCGTTTCGCGCACGACCGGCGCCACCTGGCGGATCGCGAACGGCAGCGCGGCGCTGGTCGGCACCAGAATTATCTGCGCGGCGTGGACGTACAGGTATTGCGCGAATGCGTTGCTGGGCAACGGCCCGCGGTCGAAGCGCCAGCCGACCTTGGCGGCGAGAACGAGCGCCATCTGCAGCGCGCGAGCCTCAGCGGCCGCACGCATCTTGTTGGGAGTCAATGGTCTTGCCTTTCAGGAGTAGGTGTCGGCCACCCGCCACATCTTGATCTTGGGCAACGGCAGCGTGCCCGCGACTGCGCGCAGCTGTCGTAACGCTGCCTGGTCGACCGACAGCCGCAGCGTTTCGCCGATCGATGCGCCATCCAGTTCGACTGCGGGACGCTCGGTCGCTGCCACAATCGCGCGGCTGCCGGGCCCGCATCGCAGTTCAAGCCGGCTCAGTGATTCGAGGAGCAGGGCAGCACGTTCGCCGTGTGCCGCACCTTTGATCTCGCCCGCGGAGGCGAATCGCGCGGCCCGCGCGGCATCAATGCCAAGCGCCGCGCAGGTCAGCAGTGGGTCGAGCCGATGCGTGTGGAGGAGGCGGTCGGTCTCGGCCACCTCCCCCGGTGCCGCTCACGACGACGCCAATAGCGTGTCGAAGCGCGCTCGCACCATCGGCCACAATCGATCGCCATTCAACGCAGCGACGTGGCCACCCCAACCGATGCCGGTCAGCGTACGGATACCGAGCACGATATGGCAGTGCGGGGTCGCGGTATTGGCGACGAGGCCGGGCACATGCTGCACCACCAGCGCCGGTATCGAGAACTGCTCGACCAGCTCGGACGCCAGCGTGTGCGCCAACCGCCAGGCGTGATGCAACCGCGCGGGCGTCCAGGTCAGCGTGACGTAGCTGAGCAACGCCTTGCCGCCCACGTGGACTGCATCGATCTCGGTAAACAGCACCTTGGGGCAGGTGTAACGATCGTCGGCGTCGCGCGGCAGGATAACCTCATGTCGATACGCGCCGCATCGCCACGGCTGATCGGCGGCGTCGACGTCGATCAGCAATTTGGCCGCGGCGAACGCTCCGGCGCTGTTGACGCGTCCGCGATGTTCCGGCCGGAGCGTGCCGGTCATGCAGCGCGGCCAATCCGAGTCGGGCGGATCGCCCGACAACACCAGCCAGGTGTGCGGATTGGTGTCGCTCGGCGGCTTGTCGCTACTCACGACGACGGGCTTGATCGCCGGCATCAGCGCACCTCCGCCGGCTGGAGGATGCGGTTGCAGGCATGCGCGGCGCGCTGGATGCCGTTCTCACGCTCGGTGAGCGAGGCGTACGGCGGAATCATCTCCAGGCAGAAGCCATCGGGCGACACCGACACGGCCGCGCCGAACAGTGCCGGCACCAGCCAAGCACTGCCGGCGTCGTGGTATAGGGTGAAGCCGCGCTCCGCCCACACTGCGCAGGGCAGCGAGCCGAGTGCCACGTCCACGCCGATCGGCCCACCGCGCCTAGCCTCACCGACGCGAAGCAGGACGACGTCGAGGTGATGCTCGGCCGCCACCGCCTCGATCTGCGCGGCGAACAGCGGGGATGCGGCGCTGGTCGCGACAATGAGCGCGTCGCGCTCGGGCACGTGAATCGCGGGCGAGGGTAGGCGGCGCACGGGCAGGTAATCGTAGCTGTCGCTGGCACCGAGTGCTTCGAGCAACAGCCCGATCGCGGTGCTCGCCGGGCTGCAACCCAGCGGGATGAGGGTATCCATGTCTTGGGGCTTTCGCTTGCGTCGCCGCCCGCCGACGTGGCGAGCAGCAAGCCCCTTCTCGATTTCACTTCAATATCGGGGCTCGACGAGCATTCCCGAAACTTCTCCTACCATCGGCGGCGCCGACGCCGGCGTCCGGTCACGCAGGTGACCGGCGTTGCATGATCGACCGTATGGCAGGCGAGCCGCCTCCCTGCCGGGCGTTTCGCCTACTTCTTCTCGCGTGCCGCGAAGATCGAGAGTGGCCCCCGTGCACCCGCCTTGCTCGGGTCGGCACGCTTGATCGCATCGCGTACCTTGCGCTGTTTGGCCGCACGCACCGTCCGCTCGGCTTGGTCGAGTTCATCGTGCAGTTGCGCCAGCGGGTCGCCACCGTCCTCGTCAAGGAAGGCGTGGATCAAGCGCATCTTCTCTACCGGATCGTCGGTCATGGCCGTTCCCTATCCTTGGTCGCCGCCTCTACTGTTCGTTTTAGGCGACGTCGAAGCGTCGCGAGCTGCTGCGTGTTTATACCGAGATGTGCCTGGAGCGCATCACCCTGCATCCCGGTCAGCACTGCGTCCAGCAAATGCTTGAGGGGCGGGTCGGCTTCCACCTTCTGTCTGATCAACGTCAAGGTTTGCCGATGATAGCTTGCATCCAGCACGGTGCGATCGGGAAGCGGTGCATCGTTCACCGCGTCATGCTTGCTCAAGTCCAGCTGGGCGGTGCGTGCAACGCGGCTGCTCGTACGCTCGGTTGAAACCAGGCTCCTCATAACGCCGATCAGCGTGTTGACGATGTCGGAAGTCCGTTTGCAGCGGCGTCGCCCGTCGAGAACCCGTACGAACGCCTCCTGCCGGAGGTCGTCTGACAGGATGCGATGATCATAGGCGAGATAGCGTGACCACCCTCGCAGCCGCGCCCATTGTGTCGCGTCTAAAGAACGAAGTCTCTGCCGCACCTCGTCGGTGTTGAGGTAGTCCGGGGTAATGCAAGGCTCGGTCACCGACAAAATAACACCCTCCCCTCACGATAGCGCTGCACGAGGCATTCTCGGACAAAAACGAAAAACTTTTTCTGTCGTGTCCGAACGGATCGATGGCCGCGCCTATACTGGATGAACGCCGTTTGCGTCGAGTGGCTTGGCCGATGATGCCGTCGTGAGCACCGATCGCGGCAGTTTGTCACCCTTGCTATAAGTACATCAACGAACACTCCTCATACCGGATGCTCGTCGGCGTTCTTGCACCCGCTCTATTTTGGAGAACTTTGTTATGGCCCGACCCAAGAACGCCGACCCTGAAGCAACCCGCGCGCGCATCCTCGCCGCCGCCGAGCAGATCGTCAAAGACGAGGGCTGGAGCGCCCTGGCGGCAAGAAAGATTGCGGCCGCAACCAATCTGTCTGCGACGACGGTGAGCGCCGCTTTCCGCGGCATGGCCAAGATCGAGCACGAACTCGTCAAGCGCGCCTTCTCGCCGCTGATCGACGCGCCGGCGCTTTTTGCTAAAGGGCAGTCATTCAGCATCGCGGAACTTGCGTCCGCCCCGCTGCTGGCCGATCCGACGCTCGCCCGCCTCGTTATTCAGGTTTCAGCACAGGCTGGTGGTCGCATAGGCGCCGCCGCCCGCCTGTCGCGACTGTTCGAAAAATGCTGGACAATCACGCACGATCATCTCAGCCGTTGGGAGGCAGGTCCGCCGCTCGTCCGCGACGCCGCACTCTCCAGAGATGACGTCGCGGATCGCATCCTGGACCGCTATTTCGCCGCCGCGCTGCTGGTCGCCCGCGATCCACAGATCGGCGCAGCCTCGCTTCACGCGCGGTTGTAGCGGCTTCGACAGCTGCACGCGGCGGCGGTCACCGCCCCATCCCTCCACCGGGTGGTAGGGTTGGCAGATCATCATCATCGCGGGTTGTGCCGTCCAACACGTCATTGTCAGCTTTGTCGGCATCACCGGGGCGTGAATGATGCTGCGCTACGCGGGCTGGACGATGCGAGCCACCCGGACCTTTCACCGGCAGAGACGATCTGGGTCGCGAGCTCTTTGACGGCGGCGCGGACGTGGGCAGCGATGCGGATCGAGCGGTCGCCGCCAGACGCATCCGCATGGGCGTCGGCGCGACATCTGTCATGTCGCCTGATTCCTGCCGCACCGATGATGGCTGTCTGACAGGCGTGCGGGGAACGGGCTCACTCTCGTTGGTGCGTGTCGCCGCGGAGGCGATCTGCCGTTCCAGCGCGCGGCGGCGCTCCACCAGATCCTTGTCGACCAGGAAGGCACCGAGCCCGTGCCGCTGCGCGAGCGTGAACGCCTGCTCGCGGAACTCGGGACTGCCACGCAGCGAAATCCTGCCGTCGAACTTGACCACTGCCAATCGGAGCGCGGCGAGCAACGCCGCGTCATCGTCGCGCGCGATCACCTCGACTCTTGGACCTCGATCGATAAACGCGGTCGCGCTCCGCTCATCGCGCGCATACCGTATACCGTCCGAGCACGGGAACGGCTTGAAGCCATCGACTTCGCCCGGCTCGCGCACGCTCGTCCACCTCTGCCCCGCAATCGACGGCAAGGGTGGCGCGCTCTGCCGATGGCGCCAGCGCGTGGCCATCTCACTCTCGTTCTTGCCGTAGAGAAAGCTCTCCAGATTGGGTGCGGGTGCAGGCGGCTTCTCACGCGGCGGTCTGGTGCCGCGTGCCAGTGCCTCCGCCCTCGCGCGTTCGACAACCGTGAGCGCCTTCTCGCGGGCTCGCGCTCGCTTGCGGCGGGTTTCCCCTTCCTTCCGCCACCGCTGCATCGCCTCGCGCTCGGCCCGGTATTCGTCGGCGCGGAACGCGTGCGGGAAGCGATCGACATCCGGATCACGGCTGGCGACGACCACGTCCGCCGCGCGCGGCTCAAATGCCCCCAACCTGCGCGCCACTCGCTCGCGGGTGATGCTGCGATGCACGGTGGAGGCTGCGACGCGATCCTCGCCGATGGTCAAAACCGCTCCATTGGTGCCGACCTTGTCATAGGTGATGCCCACGGCCGCCAACTGCCGGTGCAGATCAGCCCAAGATGAAGCCGCGAGGATAATTGGAACGGCTTCGTCGAGCGCGATCCGCTGCGCTGAGCGGTAGCCGGTCCGCACCTCGGCCGCCGCCGCGCCGATCGTGATCGGCTTCGCGCCCATTGCCTGCTTGCCGCGGGCCTCGCTCGTTAGAACCGGACGCCCGTCCACCACCGTGTAACGGGCGTTCTTCTCCGCCTGCCAGACGAAGCGATCGACGATCAGCGCCACTGCCTCGTGCGCGGCATTGATGTCCCAGTAATTGTGGATCGCCTTCATCCGTCCCGCCGCGCCATCATAGCGATTGATCGCGAGATGCAGGTGGCGGTTATGCGTGTCGCCGTGACAGGCGTAGATGCATGGCTGATCAGCCATGCCGAGGTGATCGAGGAACATCGCCGTCACCTGATCGAGCTGCTCGGCGCTCGGAATCTCGCCCTCGCGCCAGGACAGCAGCCAGTGATCGACCGGGTTCTCGCTCCGCTCCGCCGCCCGCGCGATCGCGATCATCTCGGCCCGCTGGCCCGCCCGCGTCTCGCTCACCAGCCCGCTCGCGCCCGCGTGGATCAGCCGCTCGCCCACTGTCTGGCCGAGCTTGGCCTCCAGCATATAGGCGACCATGTAGGCCTTCTCGGGGCTGTCCTTCTCCGGTGAGTGAAGATAGTCGACCAGTCGCCGTGTCTGTCCGGCACGTCGCGTCGGCGACGGACCCTGGCCCGCATCGCGCACGATCTTCTTGACGATCATGGTGCGTCCACCTGGTCGTCAGCCTCCGCGATCGCAGCGCCCGCGAGCCGGTCGATGCTCGCCCGCACCGCGCGCAGCGCGGCGTCCATGTCTTCGCGCTGGGCGGACGGCCTGTCGGCTAGCCGTTGCAGCTGGCGACCGATATCGTGCAGCTCCTTGATCGTGCGCAGTGCAACCGCGTGGCGTGCGCCGCCGCCGAGCGCGCGGCCGAGCAGATAGCCGGAGATGCTGTCGTCACCGGCGAGACGTTGCAGCGCGGCCTTCTGCTCGGCCGTCACCCGCAGATTGATCTGCTCGCTCTTGAGCGCGACCGCCGCCCCCTTGGCGGTGCCCTGCCCGGCCGCTCGCTTATCGCTCTTCTTCGTCATGCCCCTCTCACCTGCGACAAGCCCTCGGCGCGGAGCAGGAGCGCTCCTGAGCGCTGGTAGTGTATATACACTACCCATCCTGCTTTCCTTCCATTTCCTCATCTACGCGTAGGCCGAGGCCGAAGCGTTGACCAGACCCTGCACGTGCATCTTCCCGTCTGCCTCCCCGGCAGGCGGGCCGAGCCGCGCTCGGTGGGCGCCGTCGAAGCGGTGCCCTGAACTCCGGCACCATCACCCGCTCGCGCCGGACGAGCGACGAAAGGACACGACCATGACCGACACCGACTTCATGCTGGATCTGCTCAACGACCGCGCCATATTTCACGGTGCGTGCGCCTACCCGGACGAGGATATCGGCGCGCTCGCCGCACACTATGCGGCCAAGCGTCTCGCGCTCGACGAACTCGCGGAGGAACTGCGCGCAGCTCGTGCCGATGACAAAGGCTACCCGATGGCACCGCGCACCTTTTGGGTATTCGCACTCGAGATCGGCGGTTGCTGCCGAGCATTCCTATGCGCGACGCAAGCCGAGGCCGATGCGAAGCACCAGGCCTACCTGCAAACCTTCTACAAGGACGAGGACGTGAGGGTTTTTGCCAACTGCGCGGTCGACGAGATCACAATTCAGCCGCGTCGCACGGCGTCAGCCGGCGTGGACGGACGCTACGCGCTCGTCATGACCCTGCAGGGCGATTTCACGGTCACGATTCATGAAACTGCACAGGAGCTCGAAGTGGCCATCGCCGACCTCCGGGAAGAGTACGGCATCGAGCTCGAACATGAAGGCGGCCTGTTCAGCTATCACGCGATCCTGATTCCGCAATGATGTGCGGGACGCCGCCGACAATCTGGCCCCTGACGAAACGTCACGCCGCCAGGGTGGCCAGCTCTAAGCGGCCAAATTCAGCCATAGTCCACGCGGAGGCGCAGCTTGTCGATCTTTCCAGTCGCCTGGAGCGGCATCTGGGGAAGGACGTAGACCTTGTCCGGCATCCACCAGTTCGCGATCCGGCCACGCAGAAGCGCGAGGAGTTCGTCGCTGGTCGGGCGTTCGCCCTCCGTCTCGTGCAGTTCCACCACCAGCACGGAGAGCAGCCGCCCGTCGGCCTGACGCTCCCGCGCCAGCGCCGCGAGGATCTCCGGCGCGCTGCGCGCCGATGCCTGCAGGACGCGCCGCAGCGTCAGGACGTTCTCGGCCTCGCCGCGTACGGTGTCTGCGTCGAGCCGGCCTTCCGCCATTCAGCTCCTCCAATGACCGCTGCGTGTGCGCGGCCGGAACCGGAGAAAGCAGCGCGACCAGCAGGCAGCTCCGGATAACGGACTTCCGTCGTATGGCCTCAGGTCGTGCTTCGCGTCGGCTCGTTCTGGCCCGACGTGTTCGAGATCGGCGGCGAGCGCGCGTCTGAACATTCGAGCAAAAAGTCGTTCAAGCAATGCCACGATTCATAGCCGACCGACACCGGTTCCATCCGAATCCAGCCGCGGGCCTTCGCGCCGACGCCAGTCACGTGACCGGGACCATGCGCGCCGCGATCTCAGCATAGCGGTCAGCGCTTCTGCTGCTCAGAACAGCGGCCTGGCGCCGCGTGGCTGCCGCCGGCCATCCGTTCGCCGGCTTACCTCTACCAGCATCTTGTGGCATCGCGGGCGCGACATGGCGATCGGCGACACCTGGCAGTTCCACGTCCACGCGCACGGCGATGAAGCGCAACCGGTCGTGGTGATCGACAAATTCGCGCCCGACCCGCATGCACTGCGCGAGGACGCGACGTTTCTCTCCTTCTCGCGAATCGGCGCACATTACCCCGGTGTCCGCGCGCTCGTGCCCGAGGCGGTGCTGCACCCGTTTATCACCGCGCTCGAGCCGATCGTGCGTGAGGTGTTCGGTCTCGACGACCTGTCGATCGTTGACAGCTTCTACTCCGTCGTCACGACACCGCCGTCCGATCTCGCGCCGATCCAGCGCCTGCCGCATTTCGACGAAGTCTCCCCCACTCGGCTCGCGCTGCTCCATTATCTGTCACCCGACGAGCGGAGCGGCACCGCTTTTTTCCGCCAGCGCTCGACCGGCTACGAGTCGGTCGATGCCGCGCGCCTGGCTTATTACCGCGCCGCGCTCGCCGACGATCTCGCGCGCCACGGTCTGCCGGATGCCAGCTATATCGGAGTGGACTCGCCGGTGTTCGAGCGCGTCGCGCGTCATCGGGCACGCTTCAACCGCGCCATCCTCTACCGCTCCAACACGCTCCATTGCGCCGACATCCCGCCCGACATGTCGTTCAGCCCCGACCCGTATGACGGCCGATTGACCGTCAACACCTTCCTAGACGCGCGGGGTTGAAGAACCTCGGGCATGCCGGCGCGGATGTGACATCGCTGCCACAGCAGCGGCACAGAGCGCGTTGCCGCGCCGGTGAATACGTATGTAGCTTTCTTGTGACACGGCCGGCATCGGCCGTAGGTCGCCTCCATCACGCCACATAGACACCTAGCGCGTCGCGCGCGGCAGGTGCGGCTTTCGGGGGAGGTTTCCTTTGTTCACGTCATTCACGCCATCACTGTCCGCTCGCGCGCACCTCAGCCTGCGTAGCAGCATGCTCGCCATCGCCGGCGTCATGCTGCTCGCCAGCGGCGCTGCTGCCGCGCAGGAGACGCCAAACCCCAACGCACCGACCGCCAACCCGACGGGCGCGGTCACCGCGACGCAAGCAACGCCGCCCGCCGATCCGACGCCCGACGCCAACGCCAACCCCGATCCGACGACCACCGACACGGGCGTGGGTGAGGGTACCGACATCGTCGTCACCGGCATCCGCGCCGGCCTCGCCAAATCGGCCGATATCAAGCGCCGCTCGACGCTGATCGTCGACTCGGTCTCCGCGGAGGACGTCGGCAAGCTGCCCGACGTGTCGATCGCCGACTCGCTCGCGCGCATCCCCGGCGTGACCGCGCAGCGGCTCGAGGGCCGCGACCAGCGGCTGTCGATCCGCGGCCTCGGCCCCGATTTCTCGACCACGCTCTTGAACGGCCGCGAGCAGGTGACCGTCGGCGACAACCGCGGCGTCGAGTACGACCAGTATCCGTCCGAGTTCTTCCGCAACGTCAACGTCTACAAGTCGGCCGACGCGTCGCTGATCGCCGCCGGCATCTCGGGCACCGTCGACCTGCGCATGCTGCGCCCGCTCGACCAGTCGCAGCGCGTGTTCGCGATCAACGCGCGCGGGCAGATGAACGGGATCGACAATCTCAACCCCGACAGCTCGCGCTACGGCTATCGTGCCTCGGCGACCTACGTCGACAAGTTCGCCGACGACACGCTGGGCATCGCGGTCGGCGTGTCCGCGACGCAGACGCCGTCACAGAACGAGCGTTATAACGCGTGGGGCTATAACGGGACCGGCACTGCCGCCGACCCGTACCGGCTGAGCGGCGCCAAGCCGTATGTCCAGTCGAACGAGCTCAAGCGCTACGGTGCGGTCGCGACGTTGGAGTGGCAGCCGAGCGACAACTTCCACTCGACCTTCGACGCGCTCTACTCGAAGTTCAAGGAAACGCAGATCCTGCGCGGGATCGAGTTCCCGCTCGACGGGCAGGCGCGCACCGCCGATAACCCCACCGGCACCGTGCTGAGCAACACGACGGTCGAGAACGGTTTTCTCACCGCGGGTACCTTCTCCAACGTGTTCGCCGTGCAGCGCAACGATTACAACCGGCGCGACGCGGAGAACCTGTCGCTCGGTTGGAACAACGACTTCACGCTGGGTGAGACGACGCACTTCAACGTCGACGCGAGCTGGAGCCGTGCGACGCGCACTGACTTCCTGCTGGAAACCAACACCGGCACCGGCTTCGCCAAGAGCGGGCTGGCCGACACCGTGCGCGTCACGCAGAACGGCGACGGCACCTTCTCGTTCGCGCCGACGCTCGATTACACCAACACCAGCATCTTCAAGCTGACCGATCCGCAGGGCTGGGGCAACAACGGCACGCAGCAGGTCGTGCAGTCGGGCTTCCTCAACCAGCCCAAGTTCAAGGATGATCTGAAGTCGCTGCGCGCCAGCCTGAACGGCGAGTTCGAGGGCAGCGTGGTGAAGGGCTGGGAAGTCGGCGCGAATTACAGCCGCCGCAAGAAGACCAGCGAGTACACCTCGTTCTTCCTGTGCCCGCGCGGTGCGGGCACCAACTGCACGCTGGCGAGCGGCACGCCGACCAGCGCCAACGTGCCCGCCGAGGCGCAGCTAAACAGCAACATCCCGCTCACCTACCTCGGTATCCCGGCGATGCTGACGCTCGATCCGTTGTACCTGTACAACAATTCGCTGAACGCCGCGTTCGACGGACGTCCGGGCTCGCTGGTGCGCGACAATACGGTGACCGAGAACGTCTACACCGGCTACGCCAAGCTGACGGTCGATGGCGAGGTGAGCGGCAAGGCGCTGAAGGGCGCGCTGGGCGTGCAGGCGATCTACACCGACCAGAGTTCGGACGGCCAGATCGCTGGTCTGACCGGCGGCGTGGTGACGATCGCCCCCGCGAACGAGGGCGCGAAGTTCTGGCGCGTGCTGCCGTCCGCCACCTTCTCGGTCGAACTCATCGACGGGGGCTACGTGAAGCTGGGCGCGTCGCGCACGATGGTGCGCCCGCGCCTGGACCAGGAGCGCGTGACGCAGGACGTGAGCATTAGTCCGGGCAACATCGGCGTGCAGCCGGTCGCGGTGAACCCGGTGTTCAGCTCCAACGGCGGCAACACTTCGCTGCGTCCCTATCAGTCGACCAACGTCGACGTGTCGCTGGAAAAGTATTTCGGTAGCGGCGGCGGCTACGTCGCGCTGTCGGGTTACTTCAAGAAGCTCGACGACTTCGTCAACCCGGCGACCACGATCCCGTTCGACTTCTCGCCCCTGCTCTCGGCCCTCACCCCGGCGCAGCAGGCGCAGGCGATCGCCAATGGTCAGCAGATCGGCACCATCAGCCGTCCGGACAACTCGGGGCGCGGCGACATTCTCGGCGCGGAGGCGACCTTGTCGCTGCCGTTCCGCATGGTGACCAGCGCACTCGACGGCTTCGGCGCATTCGTAACCGGCAACTACACTCAATCGACGATCCGATACGCCAACAATCCCGATCCGATCACCCTGCCCGGCCTGTCCAAGTGGACCGGCAGCGGCACGATCTTCTTCGAGAAATGGGGGTTTCAGGCGCGCGCCAACTATCGCTACCGCTCGTCCTTCCTCGCCGAGGTCGCGGGTCTGTCGGCCAACCCGACGTTCCGCACCGCGCGCGCCGAGGCGATCCTCGATGCGCAGATCGGTTACGAGTTCCAGGATGGGCCGCTGCGCGGCTTCTCGATCATGGCGCAGGGCAAGAACCTGACCGATCGGCCGTTCATCACCTACAACACCGGTGAGCGCGATCAGGTCATCGATTACCAGCGCTACGGCCGCGATTACTACATCGGGCTGACCTACAAGTTCTGAGCCGACCGGCTCGGGTAACGTTCTGATCCTCCCCGATCGGATCACTGGCCGCCCGCGTCACCCCGACGCTGGCGGCCTTTTCTTTGAAGCCCGCGCGTGCGCGCGGTAGGAGGCGCCATGACCCAGACCGACATCGTCATCGCCGGTGGCGGCAGCGCGGGGTGGATGGTCGCGGCAGCGTTGTCGCACTTTCTCCCTGGCCACGCTTATCGCATCCGCCTGGTTGAGTCGGAGACGATCGGCACGATCGGCGTCGGCGAAGCGACGATCCCGCAGATTCAGCTGTTCAACCAGGCGCTGGGATTGGACGAGGACGCCTTTTGCGTGCGACAGGCGGGACGTTCAAACTCGGGATCGAGTTCGCCGGCTGGACGCGCCCGGGCGAGCGATACATGCACGCCTTCGGCGATGTCGGGCGCGAGTCCGGGCTGCTCGGCTTTCACCATCGCTGGCTGCGCGCGCGCGCGGAGGGGACGGTCGCCCCGCTCGGCAACTTCTCGCTCAACGAGGTCGCTGCCCGCGGCGATCGGATGCAGCGCGGTCCGGCGCGCACCGCGCAGATTCTGCCGGCGATGCCCTACGCCTTCCACTTCGACGCGGCGCTCTACGCCCGCCTGCTGCGCCGCTTCGCCGAAACGCGCGGAGTCGAGCGGGTCGAAGAGCGGATCATGTCAGTCGAGCGCGACGGCGAGACGGGCGATCTTTCCGCACTGGTTCTGGAGCACGGCGCGCGCGTGACCGGCGACCTGTTCATCGACTGCACCGGCTTCGCGGCACTGCTGATCAGCGAGGCAATGGGGGTCGGTTACGACGATTGGACGCGCTGGCTGCCGTGCGACCGCGCACTGGCGGTGCCGTCCGCACGCGCGGCCACGTTGACGCCGTACACGCGCGCGACCGCGCATCGCGCCGGGTGGCAGTGGCGCATCCCGCTGCAGCACCGCACCGGCAACGGCATTGTCTACTCCTCCGCCCACCTGTCCGACGATGAAGCGGCGGCGCACCTGCTCGCCAATCTCGATGGCGCGGCGGAAGGTGATCTGCGCCCAATCAGGTTCACGACCGGCAAGCGGCAGGAGATGTGGCGCGGCAACGTCGTCGCGGTCGGGCTCGCCTCGGGCTTCATGGAACCACTCGAGTCAACCAGCCTCCATCTCGTACAGACGGCGATCGCGCGGCTGCTCAAGATGCTGCCGGGGCGTGCGTCGGCACAGGCGCAACGCAACGAATATAATGCCCAGGCCAATTTTGAATATGAGCGCATCCGCGATTTCCTGATCCTGCATTATCACGCGAACGCGCGCGATGAACCGTTCTGGCAGGAACGCCGCGCCGCCGACCTGCCCGACACGCTGCGCCAAAAGATCGAGGTATGGTGCGAGCAGGCGCACGTCACGCGCGAGCACGAGGAACTGTTCACCGAGGTCGCGTGGATCCAGGTACTGATCGGACAAGGCGTGATCTCGCGTGGCTACCACCCGATCGCCGACGCGGAGACGCGCGCCGACAATGACGAGTACCTCGATCTAATGCGGCAGCTGATCGCGCGTGAGGCAGCGCAGATGCCGCGGCACGACGCCTTTGTCGCGCAGCATTGTGCAGCACGAACGCCGGTCTAGGCTGAGGCGCGTACCACCAGCCGCGAAGGAAGCAGCAGGTCGTCGGTCGGCTCGCCCGTGATCTGACGGATCAGCGTGTCGACCAGTTCGGCGCCGCCGCGGCCGTAATCCTGCGCGACCGTGGTAAGCGGCGGGTGCGTGTGGCTGGCGGCGGGGATGTCGTCGAACCCGATCAGCGCCACGTCGCCGGGTACCGACCGCCCGGCCTCGCTCAGCGCGCGCAGGGCACCGAGCGCGAGGAGGTCGGACGCGCAGAACACCGCGTCGAACGCGATCCCGCGCGCGAGCAACCGCTGCACCGCCTCGTAACCCTTCTGCTCGACAGACAGCGCATCGACGTGGAGGCCGGGATCGACCGGCAGGCCGGCCGCGCGCAATGCCTCGGCAAGACCGGCGTAGCGGTCGCGGAACTCGGGATAACGCTCGCTCGCCTCCCCGATGTAGGCGATGTTCCGGCACCCGCGCGCGATCAGATGCTCGCCCGCGGCACGCCCGCCCGCGACATTGTCGCAGCCGATCGTGGTGCCAACCCCGCTCGGCGCACCCCAGCGCACGAAGCGCGTACCCTGCGTGACCAGTTGCTCGACCCGGGCGCGGTAATCCTCCCAATCGCCGTAGCCGAGCAGGATCAGTCCGTCGGCGCGGCGCGTGTCCTCGTAATCGACGTGCCAGTCCGCCGACCAGCGCTGGAACGAGGTCAGCAGGTCGTAGCCGCGCTGGCTGCACGTCTTGAGAATCGAACCGAGCATCGCGAGAAAGAACGGGTTGATGTTCGATCCGTCGGGCAGCGGGTCCTCGAAGAACAGCAGCGCCAGCGTCTTCACCTCGCCGCGGCGAAGCGACGAGGCGGCGCGATCGACCTTGTAGTTCAGCTGCTGCGCGATCGCCTCGATCCGCATCCGTGTCCGCTCGCTGACCGTCTTGTCGCCGCGCAAGGCGCGCGACACGGTCGGCTGCGACACGCCCGCGAGTTCGGCGATGTCGAACGACGTCGGGCGGTCGGCGGAAGAAGGGCGGGAGCCGGAGGGGGAAGCGGGGCGCGCCATGACGGCGAAGATCAATCCTCTCAATTCGTTGCCGGCAGTGTAGGCGCGGCCGGCCCGCGTGTGAATACGTATGCTACGCGCTTGGCATTCCTCCGCGCGCACCGCAAACCGCCGCCCGAGTCGGGAGGGGACAAGATGATGCGGGGCAGGATGATACGGGCGGTGCTCGCGGCGACGACGCTCGCGGCTGGCACTCCCGCGCTGGCGCAAGTTGCACCGACGCAAGCGACGCTCGAGGCGCTGCGCGCGCGGCTGCCGCAGGACGAGGTGATCTACTTCGCGCTGCCCGACCGGTTCGACAATGCCGACCCCAGTAACGATCGCGGCGGGTTGACCGGCGACCGCCTGCGCACCGGCTATGATCCGACGTCGAAAGGCTTCTATCACGGCGGCGACCTGAAAGGGTTGATGCGGCGGTTGCCGTATATCCAGTCGCTCGGCGCGACCGCGATCTGGGTCGGGCCGATCTTCAAGAACAAGCCCGTCCAGGGCGCGCCGGGGCAGGAGAGCGCGGGTTATCACGGTTACTGGATCACCGACTTCAACCACGTCGACCCGCATCTGGGGACGGACGCCGAGTTCAAGGCACTGGTCGATGCCGCGCACGCGCGCGGGATCAAGGTGTACATGGACATCATCGTCAACCACACCGCCGACGTGATCCAGTATCGCGAGTGCGGTAGGTGCGTTTACCGCAGCCGCGCAGACTATCCCTATCAGCGCCGCGGCGGCGTGAACGGTCCGGCGATCAACGCCGGCTTCGCGGGCGACGACGTGCAGGCCGCGGCGAACTTCGCGAAGCTCACCGACCCGACCTACGCCTACACGCCGTATCTGGCGAAGGGGGAGGAGCACGCCAAGTCGCCCGACTGGCTGAACGACATCCGCCTCTACCACAATCGCGGCAACACCACGTTCGAGAACGAGAGTTCGACATTGGGCGACTTCGTCGGGCTCGATGATCTGATGACCGAGAACCCGCGCGTGGTCTCGGGCATGATCGACATCTTCGGCGGCTGGATCGACCGTTTCGGCATCGACGGTTACCGCATCGACACCGCGCGCCACGTCAATCCCGAGTTCTGGCAGGCGTTCGTTCCCGCCATGCAGGCGCGCGCGAAAGCGAAGGGCATCCCGAACTTCCACATCTTCGGCGAAGTGTCGCACGGCTCGGTCGACGCCGGCGCGCTCGCCGAGCATACCCGCGTCGACAAGCTGCCGGCGGTGCTCGACTTCGCATTCCGCCAGGCGGTGATCGAGACGGTCGCGGGGAAGCGTGGCACCGACGCGTTCGAGGTGCTGTTCAAGGGCGATCCGCTATACGAAGGCGGCGCTGATGCTGCGCAGCAGTTGCCGACCTTCGTCAGCAACCACGACAACGGCCGTTTCGCCTATTACGTTCGCCAGGCGTTCCCGCAGGCGAGCGACGACGAGGTGATGGCTCGCGTGATGCTGGGCAATGCCATGCTGTTGTCGCTGCGGGGTGTGCCGACGGTCTATTCGGGCGACGAACAGGGGTTCACCGGCGACGGCAACGACCAGGACGCGCGCGAGGACATGTTTGCCAGCCGCGTGGCGAGCTACAATGACAACCGGCTCCTCGGCACGACGACCACCACCGCGACGGCGCATTTCGGGCAGGACAATCCGCTGTTCAAGCAGACGGCGCAGCTCGCGCGGCTGCGCGTCGCGACGCCGGCGCTGACGCGCGGACGGCAGGTGTTGCGCGCGCGTGAGGAGAAGCCCGGACTGCTCGCGATCTCGCGCTTCGATCCGACGACCAACGCCGAGGTGCTGCTCGCCTTCAACACCAGTGCAACGCCGATCGAGCGGCTGATCGAGGTCGAGCCCGACGCCGACACTGCGCGCGTGCTGGCGGGTAGCGGGTGCGCTGCGCAGGTCGCGGCACCCGGATCGCTGCGTGTCACGCTGCCCGCGTTCGGTTACGCCGTGTGCGCGCTGGGGGCGACACAATGACCGATACAATGACGAACAAGACGGATGGCGCCTGGTGGAAGGGCGCGGTCATCTACCAGATCTACCCGCGCAGCTTCGCCGACGCGAATGGCGACGGCGTGGGGGACCTGGCGGGCATCACCGCGCACCTCGATTACGTCGCCGCACTCGGCGTCGACGCGGTATGGATCTCGCCCTTCTTCACCTCGCCGATGGCCGATTTCGGCTATGACGTGTCGGATTACTGCGACGTCGACCCCGTGTTCGGCACGCTCGCCGATTTCGACGCGCTGGTCGCGCGCGCGCACGCGCTAGGGCTGAAGGTGCTGCTCGATCAGGTGTGGGCGCACACTTCCGATCAGCATCCGTGGTTCAAGGACAGCCGCAGCAGCCGGACGAGCGCGCACGCCGACTGGTACGTGTGGCGCGATGCCAAGCCCGACGGCAGCCCGCCGACCAACTGGCAGTCGGTGTTCGGTGGCCCGGCGTGGACGTGGGACGCGCGGCGCGGGCAATATTACCTGCACAATTTCCTGAAGGAACAGCCGCAGATCAACGGCCACAACGCGCACGTGCAGGCGGCACTGCTCGACGTCGCGCGCTTCTGGCTTGATCGCGGCGCCGACGGCTTCCGCCTCGATGCGCTCAATTTCCTGATGTACGATCCCGCCTTTCCGGATAATCCGCCAGCTGCGGACGACGGCAAGCCCCGCACGCGTCCGTTCGATTTCCAGGAGCACCGCTACAACCAGAGCCACGCCGACATTCCCGCTTTCATCGAGCGCATCCGCACGGTGTTCGACGAGTACGGCGACCGCTTCACCGTGGCCGAGGTCGGCGGCCCCGACAGCGACCGCGAGCGCAAGCTGTTCACCGCCGACGACCGGCGCTTGAACAGCTCCTACGGCTTCGACTTCCTCTACGCGCCCGCGCTGACCTCGGCAGCGGTCGTCGAGGCGGTGACGAAATGGCCCGATGAGCCGGGTGTCGGCTGGCCGAGCTGGGCGTTCGAGAACCACGACGCGCCGCGCGCGATCTCGCGCTGGTGCGCGCCGGAACACGCTCCTGAGGTTCGGGGCGCCTTCGCGCGAATGAAGATGCTGCTGCTCGGCTGCTTACGCGGCAATCCGATCCTCTACTACGGCGAGGAGCTCGGGCTGACGCAGGTCGACGTGCCGTTCGAGCTGCTGCAAGACCCGGAGGCGATCGCGAACTGGCCGCTGACGCTGAGCCGCGACGGCGCGCGCACGCCGATGCCGTGGAAGCGCGATGCCGCTCAGCTCGGCTTCTCGACCGCCCAGCCGTGGCTGCCGCAGGGCGACGATCACGCGAGCCTCGCGGTCGACGTGCAGGAAGCAGACGCGGATTCGCTGCTCCACTGGACGCGACGCGTGCTGGCGCTGCGCCGCGACGAGGCCGCGCTCAGGCTCGGCGACTTCGAGGTGCTCTACGCCGACGACGCGCTGCTCGTGTTCGCGCGCAATCATCGCAACGACCGCGTCGTCTGCGCCTTCAACCTGTCGGCCGAGCCGCAGGTCTGGGCGGATGCCGCCGACCTCACTCCCCTGCTCTCGATCGGCGTCACCGGTGCCGATCTTGTCCCCTATGGCGCGCTGATCGCGCGAAAGGACTGAATTCGATGAAGACCATGCTGCTGGCGCTCGCCGCCGCCACCTCCGCGCTCACGCCCACGATCGCGTTCGCGCAGGACACGCGCGCGGGCGTGCCCTCGCCCGGCGACAATGTCGTCGCGCGCGGCGCCTCGCCCGATGGTACGATCACCGTGTCGGTCGCGATCGACGGCGACGGGCGCGCGACCTACGCGGTGGCGCGCCGAGGCAAGCCGGTGATCGCGCCCAGCGCACTGGGCTTCCTGTTCACCGACGCGCGCAAGATCGACCGCAATCTCGCGCTCGCCTCGACCTCGCAGTCCAAGAGCGACACGTCGTGGACGCAGCCGTTCGGCGAGTGGAAGACGATCCGCGACAACCACAACGAGCTGGTCGTCCGCCTGCGCGAGACCAAGAACCTCAACCGCGAAATGGTGGTCACCTTCCGCATCTTCGACGATGGCGTCGGTTTCCGTTACTCCTTCCCCAACCAGCCCAACCTGCACCACGCAAACATCGCGGAGGAGCTGACACAGTTCGCGCTCGCCGAGGACGGCACCGCGTGGTGGAAGCCCGCGTTCGAGTGGAACCGCGAGGAATATCTCTACAACAAGACTCCGATCAGCGCGGTCGGCACCGCGCAGACCGTTTTCACCGCCAAGCTGTCGAGCGGCACGCACGTCGCGATCCACGAGGCCGCGCTGGTCGATTATTCGGCAATGAACCTCGCGCAGGTCGCCGGCACCACCACGCTACGCGCGGTGCTGACGCCCGGCTCTGGCGCGCCCAAGGTCAGCCGCGACGCGCCGTTCGCGACCCCGTGGCGCACGATCATCATCGCCGATGATGCGCCGGGCCTCTACATGAGCCATATCGAGCTCAACCTGAACGAGCCGAACAAGCTGGGCGACGTCAGCTGGATCAAGCCGGGCAAGTTCGTCGGCGTGTGGTGGAACATGATCAAGGGCGACTGGACCTGGGCGACAGGACGCAAGCATGGCGCCACCACCGCCAACGTGAAAAGCTACATCGACTTCGCCGCGGCCAACAAGATCCCCGGCGTGCTGGTCGAGGGGTGGAACGTCGGCTGGAACGGCGACTGGTTCGGTGACGGCACGGGGATGCAGTTCGATCAGCCGACCCCCGACTTCGACGCCGCCGAACTGGCGCGCTACGCCAAGTCGAAGGACGTCTACATCATCGGCCACAACGAGACCGGCGGCTCGGTCAGCCACTATGACGCGCAGCTCGACCGCGCGTTCAAATACGCGCAGGACCACGGCATTCCCGCGATCAAGACCGGCTACGTTACCGACGCAGGCGAGATCGAGCGCGTCGACGCCGACGGCTCCAAGCACCGCGAGTGGCACGAAGGGCAGTGGATGGTGAACCACTACAGCCGCGTGGTGGAAACCGCCGCCAAGTACCGCATCGGGATCGACAGCCACGAGCCGGTCAAGGACACGGGGCTGCGCCGCACCTATCCGAACTGGCTCAGCCGCGAGGGTGGCCGCGGGATGGAATATAACGCCTGGCCGGGCAAGAACCCGCCCGAGCACGAGGCGAACATGTTCTTCACCCAGTGGCTGGGCGGTCCGATGGACTTCACGCCCGGCGTGCTGAGCCTGACGGGGTCGAACGGCAGCCCGCTTGAATCAACCGAGGCGAAGCAGCTCGCGCTCTATGTCGTGATCTACTCGCCGGTCGCGATGGCGGCGGACACGCCGGAGAATTACGCCAAGCACATGGACGCGTTCCAGTTCATCCGCGACGTGCCGGTCGACTGGTCCGACACGCGCGTGCTGAACGGCGAGGTCGGCGATTACGTCACGGTCGCGCGCAAGGATCGCGCGTCGAACGACTGGTATCTCGGCAGCATCACCGACGAGACGGCCCGCACGCTGACCGTCGCGACCGATTTCCTCGACCGCGGCAAGACCTACACCGCGCAGGTGTACCGCGACGGCGACGATGCCGACTACAAGACCGAGGCGCGCCACTCGATCAAGATCGAAACGATCAAGGTGCGCGGCGGCGACACGCTGACGATCAAGCTGGCGCCCGGCGGCGGGCAGGCGATCCGCTTCGTGGCGCCGGGCGGACGTATCCGTCGCTGATGAACGGCGCGCCGCCTCTGTCCCCGCGTATCGTCGTGCTCGGCGGCGGCACCGCGGGGTGGATGGCGGCGTGCCTGTTCGCAAAAGCCTGGCCGCAGGCGCGCGTGACCGTGGTCGAGGCGCCGGAGATCGGCATCGTCGGGGTCGGCGAGGGATCGACCCCGCAACTCCGCGCATTGTTCGTGCGACTGGGCATCGCCGAGGACGCGTGGATGCCCGCGGCGGACGCGACCTACAAGACCGGCATCCGCTTCTGTCAACGGCGGTCGGATTTTAGGCCAGCATGGCGGAGTAAAAGCAGGCCAGTGAATGTGGCGCGGATGATATGCAAAGGGCCCCGATCGGGGCCCTTTGCATATTGGCCGTTTTCGGCATTTCAGTCGGGCGTGGTGGCCTGGTTTTGGTCCGCCCCGGCGGTGCGGCGGCGGCGGGCAGACTGCTTGAGCCGGTAGCTGTCGCCATTCATGGCCAGGATGCTGACGTGGTGGGTAAGGCGATCAAGGAGCGCGCCAGTCAGCCGCTCAGAGCCCAGGACCTGGGTCCAGTCCTCGAAGGGTAGATTTGAGGTCACGATCGTGGAGCCGCGCTCGTAGCGCTGGGAGAAGGTTTCGAACAGCAGTTCGGCCCCCGTCGGCGAGAGCGGGACATAGCCCAGTTCATCGACAATCAGCAGTTTTACGGCGGCAAGTTCGCGCTGCATCCTCAGGAGCCGCTTTTCATCGCGGGCCTCCATCAACTGGTTCACCAGGGCGGCAGCGGTGGTGAACAGGACGCTGAAGCCCTTCTGGCAGGCGGCCAAGCCCAGGGCGAGCGCTACATGGGTTTTGCCTGTCCCGCTGTTGCCCAGCGCGATGATGTTTTCCCGCCGCAGGATATACTCGCAACGCGCCAGTTCGAGCACGAGCATCTTGTTGAGGCTGGGGATGGCCGTGAAGTCGAAGGTGTCCAGGCTCTTGACCGCCGGGAACCGGGCGGCGCGGATACGGCGCTCCACCGTGCGCCGCTCCCGGTCGATGAGTTCCAGCTCGATAAGGCGCAGAAGATAGCGGGTATGATCCACGCCATCGCGCGCACATTCCCGGGCCAGCTTCTCATACTCGCGCAGCACGGTGGGCAATTTGAGCTGCTTGAGATGATGCGCCAGCAGCACCTGCGGCGTGCCCGCCGTCGTGCCGATGGGCATCTTGTCATCCCCCGCCCGGCTCATGCAGCGATCCCCGGCAGCAGGCTGGCATAGTCGGCAGCGCGTGTGGTCTTGACCTCCATCCTGGGCAGGTGCGGATACGCTTCCAGGTCGAGCCGGGCGGGTCTACGCTCGATCCGCGCCAGTGCGATCTGCTTGACCGCATCGAAGCCGATAGCCCCGATGTGGATGGCCTCTTTCACCGCGAAGGTCACCACCTCCATCGGCATTGCCTCAAGCAGGCGCAGGACCTGAATGAACTCGCGCTTCCCCTTGTTGCCCATCCGCACCTCAAGGAGATGCCGCAGGTGCTGGAAGTCCTCCGGCAGGGTCCAGTCCTGAAGCGCGGCGGCCTGATCGAGCGCGCCTGGTTTGGTCTCGATCAGCGCTAGATAATGCAGCGGGTTTGCCACAAACATGGCCTCGCCATAACAGCGCGGATGACGGGCAATCTCCTCGCCCCCGCACAGGATGACAACCCGGTCGACGAAGCCCTTCACTACAACGTCCTGGAAGCCATAGCAGGTCGGCACCGAGTAATCGTTGGTGCGGTAGCGCACGAGCGCGGTCGAGGAGACGCGTGCCCCCTTGGTCTCGCATGGTTCGAACGTGCCGGCGGGCAGCGGGCGCAAAGCCGCCAGATCTGCCGCCAGGCGCTCCCCGATCGTCTCGGTGTGGCGCCCGGCTCGCTCTTCCTGCCGGGCCCGGCACCGCCGTTCCAGCTCTGCGTTGAAGTCGTCATAGGTCGCCGCGCGCGGGATCGGCACCATGAAGTGCGAGCGCGCATACTTCACCAGCCCTTCGACCTTCCCCTTGTCGTTGCCCTTGCCTGGGCGGCCAAAGCGATCGGCAAACAGGTGGTGGCTGACCAGCCCCGTGAAGGCCTGGGTCCGCTCACGCTTGCCATCCCCGCAGATTTTGGCGACCGCGATCTTGGTATTGTCGTACAGGATCGAGAGCGGCACCCCGCCAAAGAAGGCGAACGCGCAAACATGTCCGTCCAGAAAGGCTTCCGTCGTCTCGGCAGGATAGGCCTTCACAAAACAGGCATCCGACTGCGGAAGGTCCATGCAGAAGAAATGCACCTTCTGCCGCACTCCACCGATCACGCCCACCGCTTCGCCAAAGTCCACCTGAGCGTGCCCTGGCGGATGCGCCAGCGGCACGAAGGTCTCGCGGCTGCGCACACGGCTCTGCCGCACGTAATCCTTCACCACCGTATAGCCACCGCCGTAGCCATGTTCATCGCGCAACCGCTCAAAAATCCGCTTGGCCGTATGCCGCTGCTTGACCGGCGCGACGTAATCCTCAGCCAGTATCCGGTCGATCACCGGCAGCAACAATCCTAGCTTCGGCTTGGCGACAGGCTTGGAGCGCGTGTAGCCAGGCGGCAGCGAGAAACGGCACATCTTCGCGATCGTCTCTCGGCTCAGGCCGAAAACCTTCGCTGCCTCCCGCTGGCTGTTCCCTTCAACAAACACAAAGCGGCGTACCGCTGCATAGCTCTCCACGGCAAACATCCCCGGCCGCTCCAAAAAGAGCAACCTTACCAATGGCTGGTTTTTACTCCGCCGCGCTCAGCAATTTGCCGGCGCTCCATTGGCCTGGTTTGTCACCGCCCTGCACAGATGAGCTTTCGAGGAAACAAGATGAGCTGCCGAAGACGGCCGTTCGTTCAGCGCGAGATTGCCGGTTTCTCGGTCACCGATTGAAAACTCTAGGAACGAGCAATCGCGACCAGCTCCCAGGAAAACTGAACCAATCGACGGTTGTCAGCGGGTCGGCATGCGGCGTTCCCACAATCGGTTCGCTTATGGGAGGACGCGGCAGGTTCGCCTACCGCGTCCGTGACCATCAGAAAGCGTGGCGCATGCCGATGACAAAGTTGCGGCCCCGCAGTGGTGACTGGTCCTTGACGAACGAAGTATGCGCGAACGCCAACTCGTTGAGCAAGTTGGTGCCGCGTACGTAGAGTTCCACCGCCCTCGCCTGTCCAAGGTCAAACCGGTAGCTCACCGTGGCATTGAGCATGTCGTAACCGGGCGTGCGCATCTCATATGAAGCCACCTTGTCCTGCTCGAAGGTATGGTAATATTCCACGTCTCCCGACAGCGGACCGGCGCTATGCTCATAGCGTGCGCCAAGGCGCCCCGGTGGGATGCGGGGAAGGTTGTCGTTTTCGCTTTTCAGCTTCGCGTCGACATAGTCGCCGAACACCGTCACGCGCGATGCGGGCGTGACTTGATAGCTCAATTGCCCGTCGATGCCAGCGAAGCGCGCGTTCGCAGCGGTGTAGACCAGGAAATTGTGAGGAACGCCGGTCCCGTTTTCGGTCTCGATCAGCCGCGCAAAGACGTAGTCGCTGACATCCTGGTAGAACATGCCGATCTCGAACCCTAGCGCGCCATCCGTCTTGCGGAACGTCAGGTTGATCGCATCGGTGGACTCCAGGATGTCCTCTGCCGACACGCCCCTGTTCTCGAAACCCTCAACCTCGGCCACCAGCCCAAGTTCGTAGCTGTTGGTCGCCAGGTTGTTGCCGCGCGCATACAGCTCACGAACGCTCGGCGCCCGTTCGGTATGCCCGTAAGAAAGGGCCAGCGAATACCCCTGCCCGACGTTCCAAGTAGCACCGAGCGATGCCGAGAGCGGATCGTGCCGGACCGTCGGGTTCCTGGTGCGGAAGCGCTCGACGTCCTCGCCTTCGAGCACAGCTTGCCAATCGGCTCCGTACCATTCGACGAACAGCGCCGCGAGTTCCGGACCGACAGTGGACCGCCAGGTTGGCACCCCAACGTCCATCTTCCGCCAGTCCTTGCGCACGGCGGCTTCGACATCGATCGCGCCGAACGAGCGGCGCTCGCTCAGGAAGATGCCTACATTCTCGGTGGAGTAGTCCGGACTGCCATCAAAGCCATAGGCACCGTCGGGGAACGGCCGGTGCAGATCATTCACATTGATGCCGCCGAACTTGCCGTCTGTATATTGTACACCCAGCGTGCCCGTGAAGCCGAGAACCGGCTTGTGCGTCAGCTCGAAGCGGCCGTCGTAAACCTTGTTGGTGAAGCGTGAGAACAGAAGCTCGCCATCGATCTCGTCATGCGCATAGTCGGTGTAGGAAAGACGCAGCCGCGCGTAGGCGAAGCCCGGAAGCAGGTCGTCATAGTCCCCGCGGACATCGACGCGATCACTGCGCAACTTGATATAGGCAGTATGGTCGTCCGACCCGCCGAACGGGTCTTCGAACCCGCCATGCGCTTCGCAATGCAGGTCGAGACCGTGGGTGTGGCAGACGCCATTGATGTGGCTGTGGCCGGGTAGGCCATATTCACTGCTCATGCGCGTGAAGGCGGCACCGAGATAGCCCCTCGATGTGATCCACGACGCACCGACGCTGTAGCTGGTACTCTCCGCAAAGGAGTCGCGCAGCTTGTCAGAGCCGTAGGCGTCCGGCACGTCATAGTCCTCGGCGCTGCGGCGCACAGCCTCGGCATGTACCGCGAACTGGCCGATGCCGGCGGTGACACGCCCGACGACCGTCTTCTCCTCGTCGCCGGTGCCGTAGCGCACCTCGGTCGCGCCGCTCAGTCCGCCTAGCGGCACCGCTTTGGGCACCTTGCCGTCGATCAGGTTGATCGCGCCATTGGTCGCGTTGCCGCCATAGCGGATCGCCGCTGGCCCGCGCTGAATCTCTATCGCGTCGAGCAGCAGCGGATCGGTAGTGATGGCGTGATCGGGCGAGATCGAAGAGGCGTCGAACAAATTGGCTCCGTCGGTCAGCACCTCGATGCGGGGCAGCGTCTGTCCACGGATCACCGGGCGCGAAGCGCCACCGCCAAAATTGTCGAGATGCACGCCAGGCAGGCCGGCGAGCGTCTCCCCGAGGCCACCTTGCCGACGATGCGCAAGGTCCTCGCCGGCGAGAACCTGAACCGGCAATGCTGTGCTTTCCTTGTCCAGCGAACGGCCGGTCACGATGATATCGCTTGTACGGGCACCTCCGCGCTCGTCACGTTCCGTCTCTTTATGCTCGGACACCTCTTGGCTCCACGCAATTCGCGGAACGCCCAACGTCCAAGCGGTCGCAGCTAAAAACGCTGCGGCTCGTCGTTTCCTCTTCGTGCTCAAGATTCTTCCCCAGCTGACCCCGGAAGCTTCGCGTATGATATGCTATAACATATAGTCAAGGTTCATAAGGAGAGCCGAGAGCAGGCAGTAGTCTTTAGGCACGGTACGTTCGCCGGCTCGGACTCGCCCGCGTCGCCCGGCTGTCGCGATCGATCGCCTGCGCGCTGATCGCCTTTCCCGTAACTCGATCGCTTTTGGGAAAGGCGGTGCCGCGCTTTGTCGGCGATCGGCATCGACGTTCCCGTAAGCGGACATCCCGCTTTCCACCCAATCTCAGCCATTCAGGGGCCCGCGGGTAATCATCCAACGCCGACATTTATGCGGCCTGCCAGCGGCCGAGCTGAGGGTATCGCGCGGGTATCTATCCGCATCAGCGTGCCGGGCTCCCAGCTATTCTGCCCCTTTCCCTATATGATGGCGGGGACAATCTCCGCCGTGCCGACATCGTGGCAAGTCGATCGATTAGCTCTTGGAATGCACGTGCTCGTTTGCAAGCATCTCGAGCGTTCGATCGCTAAAGGAGGGTTGTGATGCGATTAACGGTTTTCCCGATTGTTCTAGCATTCGCTGTTCCCGGGCACTCGCAGGAGGTCTCGGTGCCGTCCGTCGCAACCGCTTCTCCAGGCGGCTATGCCAATCCGCTTCAACTGGACACGGACAGGTATAAGCGCGCCAACTCCAAAACCCGGCGCTCCTCTGCCCCTTTTGGGCTTTGCAATGGAAAACCGCTGAGCAAGGCCAAGCGCGCTGCTTTGGAAAGCGCCTACGCAACTCGAGCCAAGACGAATGAGAGGCAGGCATCCAGGTGGCTGAGGACGCAATGCGGTCCGAACGAGGCCTGGACAATCTCACGGGCTGTCCAACGACGCGGAGTGGTCCGCTGAAGTCCAACGCCATATGCGGGACAATAGCCAGCGCAAAGTGGAAGAAGCCGCCACCGTCATTTGCGGTAAGACGTTCCGGATCCCGGACGGAGGAGACGATATCAATCCGGATCGAGTTGCGAAGTGCTTGAATTAGCTTTTAGAACATGAGAACGAAAAGATATTCTTTAGGAGAAGGCACAACGAAATTTGTTAGACCGCTTTCGTTAGGTTTAATTGCGCTGTCATAATTCTCTATTACTAGTATAGCATCGGCAGAGAGTACCTCTTGTAGAACCAAGCGCCTTAATTTCGAGAACGCTGTGGTTGCCGTCAATGCATCACGAGGACCATGGAGGGAGCCGCTCTATCAAGCTTATTTGAAAGCTGCTGCGAGCGACTATTTCAATCATTGTGGCCTAACGTAACAGCATCAGTTTCCTGCCAATCCGCTGTTCTTTAACGGTCCACCGCGCGCCTGAGATTCGACGTGCGGTTTGCCGTTAAGACACAAAGCGGACCAGCGACGTATGAGAATGTGCAGCGCGCCTGCTGCGGGCCCGCCCCCGCTCCGAAGGTGGCACGAAAGCAATCGACCGGCTCAACTCGACACAGTTACGTCGCCTCTTGGCGAGTTGTACTGGTTCCGTTCAGCACTTGTGATCAGATTGAGAGGCGCTTGTTGGAGAACGTTATGTTGCGAGGACTAGGCCGCCTGATCACTGGCTCAATGATGTTTTATATCGCACCGGCAAGCGCCCAGTATGCTCCCGTTGATACCACGCCTATGGGGCAAACCGCGACAGGCGTGATGGCCAACAAAATTTCCGGCGACATCGCTAGCAGAAATGTGCGCTCCAATTCGGTCTCAAGTCGATGCCTGGCGGACTCCGGCCCGGGTGCGGAACGTCGAGCAATGGAAGCCCAATATGATAAATTGCTCCGGTCGAACGGCCGGCAGCGCGCCGATGCATGGAGGGCTGAGCACGGGCGTCGCTATCGCGCGAAACTCAAAGCGGAAGGGAAGTGCAGGTAAGCGTAATCGGTTTCGATCGACCGCTTGCCGCCCAATCTTGATCGTACAGCCCCCTGCTCGCGATTACGCAAAACGTGCATTGGTATATGCTGCTACCAAGCGGGTGCGAGAGGGTGCGGTACGGGTATAATCACCGGAACAGCGAGTGCCGCACCCGTAAAGTTTCGGGCGCTGAAGGGCTGCAGTGCCCGAGGCAAACTCCTCCATCAATCTCACTCTCCCGAGCCAGACGGCTTGGCTCGGCCCAGAAAGAAATCAACGGTCCGTGCCTGCCGTGCCACCAATCAGGACGATCTGAGTTAAGAAGGAATGAAGGATTATGTTCGCCAGCTTCGTTCCAAAGCTCAAAAAGCTCGTCGCGCCGCCGATGAGTTCGCGGGTGACAAGTCGGCATGCAGTATGCGCTCGTTCGCCAACGAACTGGAACGTCGCGCCGACGCGATCGAGCTCGACGGAGATACTCATCTTCGGCAAGTGACATACCAGAGCGAAGCTCGCGCTCGAGTAGCTCGCGCCGATCTAGATGCTATCTTAGTTAAGTCTCGAAGATACAACGGGATCGATGGCATTACTGGCCTACTGTGGAGTGACGGTGATCGGTTCACTCAGCTTCTCGAAGGCCCGCCGGATAGCGTCGCGTCGACGTTGAGGCGTATCATCGCGGACAAGCGCCATCGCAATATTCAAATTATCGTTGATCAACTCGTGGAGGAACGCGCCTTTGGCGATTGGTCGATGGCCCACCTGTCGGCAGATCGCGGAGAAGCACATCAAGAAAGGGTGGCGGTCCTGCTGGCAGGAGCCCCGGCAAACGTCCGGGAGGCGTTTGCACAGCTGATGGGCTCGGCTTAGCAATTCGACCAGCACGCAGTTTGAGAAGGCCGTCGCCATGGCGGAGGCAACCTCCACGTCGATCCGGAGGGGGCTCAGGCGGGACAGAAGACGGGCTCGTTGTGCGCAGTGTCCATCGGGGTATGGTGAGCCATGCCGCTGCGCGTAACCGTTCCTGACGAACCCTCCGAAGCGCACCAGGACCTCGTCTTGGCGCTGCTACACGCCCACAATGTGAGCCGGGCCGGTGATCCGCGCATTAAGCCAGTGGCCGTCCTGCTGACGGACGAAGACGGAGCCCACGTGGGCGGGCTATGGGGGCAGTGCGCCTATAATTGGCTGTTTGTGGAGCTGATCGCCATTCCCGAGGAGCATCGCGGCCACAACCATGGAACGGCGCTAATGGAGCAAGCCGAGGCCATTGCGCGGGCCAACGACTGTATCGGGGTTTGGTTAGATACCTTCGAGTTCCAAGCACGTGGCTTCTACGAAAAGCTGGGCTACGAGGTTTTCGGCGCGATCGACGATCATCCTGCGGGCCAAAAGCGGTTCTTCCTCAGCAAACGATTGTAGGGCGGATCTCGTTCAGGTCTCAGCGGCGGAGGGTACCTCCGCTGCGATCTGCGTAAAGGCGGAAGTTTTGCTTACGCCGCACGCCCGGTCGATCAGGATCCACTCACAAGGGTTTCGAGCGCGATCGCGGATTTAAGCGAGGCCCTTGGCCGAAACTGGGCCGCTAGCCGCCAGTCCGCTTTCAGCTCGGATCGTCGGATAGCGGCCATGCGCCAACTGTACGTTCATCTAGAACTCCACGCCCGGTGAGGCGCCAAACGACCCTTCCAAAGTGTACGAATGTTACTAGTCTGTTCACACGATGAGCAAAGAAGATCAACAAGGTGAATACGGCCAGAGCGCGATCGATACCGTTCGTGCCTCTAGAGATGGACACGCTTTCCACGAAGCTTGGGCGGCTCGGTCGGCTTTGGAGTTGCTCCCTCCAGCGACGACGTTGACAGCGATCGCGCTTGAAGATTTTTCGGTCGAGGATGCAGAAGGCATCAGCGACGAAGCGGCAGAAATAGCCGACATGGTCCGATACTACGGATCAACCGACGTTACCCGCGCTGATCAGGTCGCGGTGACTCAGTTTAAGTATTCGATCCGCAAGAAGGACGTTGCGATCAGGGCCGCAGAATTGAGGAAGACGCTCAAGAAATTTTTGCAAGCAGACCTCGATTTCCGCGTCAAACATGATGACGCGACCGTAGAAGCGGTCGTGCGGTACGAGTTTGCCACCAACCGGCCCATTCATGAAAATCTGCTAGCGGCAATCGCGGCGGTCATAGCGGGAGACGATGGGACCGGCGACGTCGTGACTCAGGTCGGTCAACTGAAGGATGCCAATCGCGAGAAGGAGGCCGATCTTCCCTCAGTTCTTAAGCGGCTTACCCTGTCGGGGAATCTCGGCAGTCTCAAAGAAGCGGAGCACAGCGCTCGCCATCTGCTCGCTTCTTGGAGCGATGCCAGCGATCCGGATTCTCGTAAGAAGCTTTTGCAACTACGCAGTTTGGTTCGAAGCAAAGCTGGCTTTGACGGGCAAGGCAATAACCTGATCGACCGGGTTTCGGTGCTTGCTGAGCTTGAGATCGACCACGAGAGCCAACTTTATCCGACGCCCGATGCATTTCCTCCGGTTGGCAACGTCATTCAACGACCCGTCGCGAAGGACATCGAACTCGCGACCCGCTCTCAAACGCTTCCCGTCATTGTCCATGCTGCCGGGGGAATGGGAAAGACCGTCCTTATGCAGGCGGTCGCCGAGCAGATGCGACTGCAGGATGAGGTCGTAGTATTCGACGGCTTCGGCGCCGGTAAATGGCGGGACATCTCGGACGGAAGGCATCGTCCGGAGCGCACGCTCGTCCATCTCGCCAACCTTCTCGCCGGTGAGGGCGTCTGCGACATTCTGCTGCCGCTCTACGATCATACGACATTGATGGCAGCATTTCGCCGCCGGCTCGAGCAGGCGGTCAGCACAATCAACCAGACGTCGGAGACCGCGCGCGTCGTCCTGGTTCTCGACGCAATCGATCACGCCGCGATGCAGGCAAAGGAGGACGGAACCCCATCGTTCGCACACCTGCTTTTGGAGAGCCTTGCCATCACCCCAATCGAGGGCGTCGTGGTTATCGCATCTTGTCGAACCGAACGGTTGGCGTTGGCCGTCCGGAACGCGGCGCATTTTCCTATTCCAGTGCCGCCTTTTAGCGACGAAGAAGCGCAGCGGCTCATTCTGGCGCGAGACCCGGCTGCCGGCACAGCCGAGATCGCTGCGTTGCAAGGACGTTCCGGAAACAACCCCCGCGTTCTGGACGCGTTACTAAATGCCGGGCGACCGTACGATGGCCCTCGCCCGGGCGGCGAGGAGGCGACCAATGACCAAGTGCTCGATGCCTTGCTCTCAGACCGGATCGGCAAGGCGCGCGACGCGGCGCTCGCAAAAGGCGCAAAGCCGGACGAGATCGACCTATTGCTTTCGGGCCTTGCGGTGCTGCCGCCCCCCCGTTCCTCTGGGGGAACTCGCTGCCGCCCATGGGCTTCCCGACGCTGAGGTCGAGAGCTTCGCAGCCGATTTAACGCCCCTGCTTGAGCGTACTCCGCACGGCCTGATGTTCCGCGACGAACCGACGGAAACATTCATCCGCACTACGATGGCACAACGGCCGGAAACGCGTGATCGCGTGGTTGCGCGACTGCAGGAGCGGCATGTCCGTCGTCAGAACATTCGGCACAACTCGCGGCGTAAATTAGCGGAGTGCGGGCCTCGTCTCGGGGTTGATGTTATGCGGCGAGCTTGCGGTGTTGCAAGCGTCGATATTCGATGGTCTGTCGTTTGATCCTTTCGCGTTGTTTGATGATGGCGGGTGCCCTACCGAAGTAGGCATCGGCGGGCGTCACGTTGCTGAGGCTCTCGTGGTAACGCTGGTGGTTGTAGTGCTCGACGAAGGCCTCGATCCGGGCCTCGAGGTCGCCGGGCAGGAAGTAGTTTTCCAGCAGGATGCGGTTTTTCAGGGTCTGATGCCAGCGCTCGATCTTGCCCTGGGTCTGCGGGTGTAGCGGGGCACCGCGCACATGGCTCATCTTCTGGGCCTCGATGTATTCCGCCAGTTCGCCGGCGATGTAGCTGGGGCCATTGTCCGACAGCAGCCTTGGCTTGTGCAGCACCGTGGCGCTGTCGCAGCCCGATGCGGCCAGTGCCATGTCCAGCGTGTCGGTCACGTCCTCGGCGCGCATGTTGGTGCACAGCTTCCAGGCGATGATGTAGCGTGAGAAGTCGTCGAGCACGGTCGACAGGTGTTCCCCGTCAGCGCCAATGGCACAGATTTGAGGTTGTGAATTAAGGAGTGTTGGGGCTTCGTCGTAGTGACGAAGGAACGAAGATGAAGCCCCAACACTCCTTGAAAAAATCGCCTGCCAAGGCC
>NZ_QQWW01000002.1:0-383487 GCF_003950435.1 Sphingomonas sp. ABOLG | reverse complement strand
GTCCGGGTGATGACCTCCATCCGCCCCATCTCCTGACCTCCTTCTGGACTCCAGAAGGAGACCACCACAGGTCCAGACATCAACGGCTACGCCGGCTTGAACAACACGCGGCTTACCGGACGCTTACGATTCGGTTGCGAATCATCACCGCCTTCAATTAACGGGCGTTTCGCATTTGTTCTATCGGGGGCCGAGTGAAAGAGTTCAGCCTTGCCCTCGTCGGCATCAATTAACTCAACATCGACCAGAGCAACCGCCGCTTCGAGCTGGCCATGTGCGAGCCAGGCGAGCCGGTGCATCTGGTGCCCGAACCGACCAACGAGCACGATCCGGCAGCTGTCGCGGTGTTCAGCGCGCGCGGCATCCAGATCGGCTCTGTCGAGTGAATGATGCCTGTGGATTGGCACCAAAATCCGCGCTGGCCTAGAGCATCAGGCGTGTTTGAGGACTTCGGGCAGCACACCGCGACGTTTCGCGTGCGCTTCGGCGGCGGGCCGCCCACCCTGCCGGCACCGCGCCCCGAGGAAGCGGTACCGAACGAGGATGACTGGCTCAATCAGGATCCAGCCGGCGACGATTGGAACGATGAGCCAATCGAGCGGTGGGCGATGGCCTAAGGTCAGCCTGACCGCTCAGCCGCATCAACGCGGGACTGGCGTCACGACACGGACCGACCGGGTAGCTGGTGACACGAGGTACAGCGTCGTGCCTGTCGCATAGCTTGAGCAGAAAACCCTGGAAGACAGTGCGGCAAGCTCAAGTTGCTGCACGGCACTGGCCTGCGCTGACGACAGCTGCCCCTTCTTGATCCAGTTCCTGCGTGTGTTGCTGAGCAGGTTGATTGCCTCACCCGTCGGCAAGAACATCTCACCTCCAGTTATGCAAAATCCGCCTTCCACCGCAAAACCGGTCGTATTGACATCAGCGATCGACCGAAGGGTTGTCCCGTCTGTTTTATAAACCTTCCCGGCGAAGCCAAAGTAGAGCGCGTCTCCGGACCACATCATGTCAGTCGCAACGCCCCCTGTCGGGAGTGTCCAGCTTCTGATTAGCTTGTCCGGGCCATACAGGAACAGCTTGTTGTCCGAGACAACAAACAGCTCCGGATTACTCGGATGCGAGAAGATCGCGGACCCGTCCCCTGGCAAGGGAGGAGTCGCCGGAGTACTAAAACGGTCAGAAATCGAGTTCGCTTTCGTGTAAGCGCCGTCGTCCTGGTAGATGCTGTGACCGCTGTTCCCGACCGTGCTGGGCTGATACCAGAGTATCCACGGACGCGACGCTACGACCCCATTCCGTGCTCCGGATGCTACGAGTTTGATGCCGTATGATCCGAAGCTTCGCTCTTCCGCGACAGTCGAGACGCCGATCCCGTTGACAGTGTGCAACCCCCACCGCTCGACCCCATCTCCGGTGAAATCTCTGCCCGCCCAATAGAATGTTAGCTCAGAACGGCTCTCCGAATAGACGTTGACCGGTGCGTAATCGCTAACAGACCCGTTTGCGGTGTTGTTGGGTATCGTGCTGTACCACGCGTCGCTGAATGCTGGCGTCCCGCGCAACTTCAGAATGGCGTCAGGCTTCGTTTCGTCATCGTAGTTGACCGCCATATAGAGGCCGCTGTTGGTGACCTTGAAGTTGGTGACTAGGTCATTCGCCCCAACAGGGATGGAACCAAGATCGACTGATGCAACCTGTCCGGTCGCTACAGGTGTCGGAGTTGGAGTTGGCGTAGGTGACGGTGTAGGGGCCGGGGGAGGGGCGGGCACAGTGACAATACCGTCATCCGAACTCCCCTCTTCCCCGCCGCAAGCGGATAGAAGCGCTAGTACAATGCTGCTCGCAGTCAACTTGAGCCCGCGACCATAACGCGGCCCCGTGAATTGCTTGATAGCCCCCGCCATTATCCCCCCTCTAGTAAGCTCATATCAGCAGCAACCGGGCTCAACTTGTTGGGCTCGGCGAAGGGCCTACGTTACCGTCGCTCCTTGTGTTCTTCTCTGTGACTTTGCTCACACGCTTATAGCCCGTCAGGCAAAGTCTTGAGCCGCGTCTGCCGACCTACTTGTTCCGCCGATGAGTAAAGGGCAGTGTGGAAAGGCGCGGCGCTTCCTCGACCTTTCAGGTCTTCGCGCTGCGAAGGAAGGAGCGCTCCCTTGCACCACGCTGCCGGCCGGGAACGCCACGGCGTCCTTGCCGCCAGGCACCCACCAGAACGCCCCCTCCTCCACGCCGCGCCGCGTGTAGCGCGCCATCGAATGCACCAGGCGCAGCGGGTCGCCCAGCCGGTTGCGCCGCACTTCGACGAAGGCGTTCCCGAACACGAGATAATCCTGCACCAGCTTGCGCCCGGCGCGCAGTGGACCGGCGACCAGTTCCAGACCGACCGGCTGATGCAACTGCAGTGGACGTCGATCAAGATGGTCGAGGCGATCCAGGAGACCGGTTACCTCCACCAGCAACGTGTCGTCGGCTATCCCGATCTGATCGAGGCCGGCAAGATCAACCAGGCTGCGGCAGATCGCGCGCTGCGGATCAGCAACGCCATCGCGGCCGAGTGGGCAGCGATCGCCGCGATCGAGCCGGCGCCCGACTGGATCGCCGATCCCGATCGAGGCGGCGCCTTCAAGCGTGAGCGGATCGAGGCGCTCGGCGCCATGGCGATCCGCACCCGTACCGCCGCAGATGAGGATCCCGCCCACGATCGCCTGCGCGCCCTCGCCGACTGCGTCGACGCGCTGCTCTGGTGGGAGGACCGGCACCCGTCCGCCCGCTGGCTCGCGGACATGACGATCGCGCCGCCCGCTCAACTGTCAGCCTCGGAGCTGCAGCATGACCACCGATACCGCCCACATGAGGCGGCTGAAGATCGCCGCTATCATCATCCTGGCGATCCTCTGCCTCCCCGTCACCGTCGCCATGCTGCTCGCCAGCATGAGGGAAAATCGCTGACCGGCGACCGGATCAACGCCTCGGCCCGACCTTCAATTTCCTACTCGAAAGCACGAACAATGATCCTTTGCGGCTCGATTGCGGGTCCGACCCGAGATCCCGCCGAATTACGTCCTCGCCAAATCGGTGCGGTATCGCGGACGCGCGGAACATAACCGGGCTTTCCTACAGAACCCTTCAGAATCTAGCATCCCTTGGCGCGATTCCCGGCGCCTCGAAACCGTCCGGGCGATGACTGTTCGTGGTGATCGATCTCAAGCGATGGTCGACCCGCGTCAATGGGGCGAAGAAGCATCAATGCCGAAGAATATCTACGAGCGGGGCGGAATCCTCTGGGCGCGTTTCGAGGTTAACGGCGGCGAGGACCGAGAAAGCTTACGAACACGCTCTGAGAAAGTGGCGGAAAAACGCCTGAAGGCCCGACGCGAAGAGATCGAGAACCAGGCGCACTACGGCATCGCCGGCCCTATGAACTGGGTGCAGGCCTTCGTCTCCTGGACTGAGGCCATGGAAGCCGACGTGCGGGCAAAAGCGATCAGCCCCAAGACCGTCCTTCGCTATACCGTCAGCCTGAATGAATGCCGACAGTGCCTCGACCCGTTTGAGGTCCATCAGATCGACGCGGAGCTGGTGAAGGGCCGCAAGGCGCAGCACGTTACCAACGCCACCATCCGCCGCGATCTGACGGCGATCTCCAGCGTTCTCGATCACGCGATCGAAGAAGGCTGGGTGGATGAGAACGCAGCCCGCGCCTACCCACGCAAGCGTCTGCAGGAGCGTCGCGACCCGATCGAGCTCCCCACCCAGAGCGACATTGACCTGACGATCGGCCGGCAGCGCACCCGCTTTGGCGACGTGATGTTGCTCGCTCGAGAAACCGGGATGCGTGAGGAAGAAATCGCCGGCCCCGAACACACAATGCTCGATCTGGCCAACCGACACGCGACCGTCATCGGGAAGCGCAACCGCATGCGCACTGTCAACTTATCGGCCGAGGCCGTCGCGATCATTCAGCGCCACCCGCCAGCTTAAATGTCCGTATGTCTTCTACCACCTGGAGGAAGACGCCGACGGTCGTCCCGTTGCGAGCCGCTACCGCAACGTCGCCTCGAACTTCGCGGACTACACGCGCGCGCCGAAAAGCGCGCCGCCAAAGCGTGCATCCCCTACCGCCGCTTCAGCTTCCACCACCTCCGGCACCTGTTCGCAGTGGAATACCTGCGGGAGGGCAAAGGCGGATTCTACGATTTATCGCGGGAGCTGGGGCACAGCAGCGTCAAGACCACCGAGATCTATCTCGCCTACCTGACGCCCGAACAGGCCGCACGCGCCCAGACGGGGGTGGCACAAAAGAGGGCACACAGGCGACGGTTTGGCAACACAGACTAGCAAAAAACCGGCAGAAAAGCTGGGTTTTTGCCGCCTCTTCCCTGCCCCAACGCGGGGTTAGGAAACCGTCGCTCTATCCTACTGAGCTACGGGGGCAATGACCGCCCTGCTACGGCCGCCGTGGAGGCGGGTCAACTAGGCGCTATTACCGATCCCTTCACTTACCCTCGGGCCCTGATTGAACGCGAGCGACGCGGCTCAGTTCGCCTTTTCGGGTGGCACGACCGGCAGCGGCAACGGGGCGATCGGCACCCCTTCGTCGACCAGCGCCTTTGCTTCGGCCAGCGTGGTCTGGCCGTAGATCGCCTCGTCGGGCTGGTCGCCGGCATGCATCGCACGTGCTTCCGTGGCGAAGCGGTCGCCGACCCAGCGCGATCCCTCGAGCGCCTGGCGCTGCGCCTCGGCCAGTGCCTTGAGCGCGGCCTTCACCTTGTCCGGCACGTTCGCCGGGGCTGCCGCCACGGAGCGGCTGTTTCCCTTGGGCGCGACATTGGGCGCCATTACCGCCTTGTCCACACCAGTGTCGCCGCACATCGGACAGGCGATCAGCTTGCGCTCACGCTGCTCGGCATAGGCATCCGATGAATTGAACCACGCTTCGAACACATGCCCTGTGCCGCATCGCAAATCGAAAACGATCATGGCACCACCCGGACCGGCGGAATGTCGCGGCGATGCATGGTGACCGGGATACGTCCGCGCACCTCGGAAACCTTCTCCGCATCGATATCGACCAGCGCCAGGCCAGGCTGCTCGCCCATATCGCACAGCACCTCCCCCCACGGGCCGATCGCCAGCGAATGGCCATAGGTTTCGCGTCCGTCCTCATGCCGCCCGGTCTGGGCGGCGGCGATGACGAAGGCAGCGTTCTCGATAGCGCGGGCCTGCAGCAGCACCTGCCAATGCGCCGCGCCCGTGGGGCGGGTGAAGGCGGCGGGCACCGCGATCAGCGTCGCGCCCGCATCGCTCAGCCGTTGATAGAGGCTAGGGAAGCGTACGTCGTAACAGATCGAAAGACCGAGGTTACCGAGCGGCGTCGCCACCACCACGGCGGCGTCGCCGCCGACATAGGCCGCCGATTCGCGCCAGCTTTCGCCGGTGGGCAGATCCACGTCGAACAGGTGCAGCTTGTCATAGCGCGCCCGGACCGTCCCATTGCCGTCGATCACGAAGGCGCGGTTCACCAGCCGCCCGTCCTCGCGGCGCACCGCCAGACTGCCAAGATGCACCCAAAGCCCCGTGCGGACCGCTGCGTCGCGAACGCTCCCCAATACCCGATCATCGTCTTCCGCCGTAATCACACCGGCGGCACGGTCCCGGTTGCGATCGATCAGCCCCGACATCTCGGGTGTGAAGAGCATTGCCGCCCCGCCTCGGGTTGCCTCATCGATCGCGTCGGTCAGCGTACGGGCATTAGCGGCGGGATCGATCCCGCTCGTCATCTGCAGGATGGCGGCGCGCATCGTCAGGGTGCGAGAAGCGGGTCGAGCTTCCCTGCCCGATCAAGCGCGACAAGATCGTCGGAGCCGCCGATGTGGCGCCCATCGATGAAGATCTGCGGCACGGTCGTCCGGCCTCCGGCGCGATCGATCATCTCGACGCGCTGCTCGCCGCCGAGAGTGATGTCATATTCGGTCGGCTCGACGCCCTTGCTGGCAAGAAGCTGCTTCGCGCGGACACAATAAGGGCACCACGCCTTGGTGTAGATTTCAACACGGGCCATGAGAGTGACGTGTGGATGCGCTGCGCAATTGTCAATCATCGCGATCGCTGAGCACGCGGGCCCAGCATAGCACCGCGACGTGCGCCGCACCGGCGGATCGAAGCGCTGCGATACAGGCGTCGGTCGTTGCGCCGCTGGTATAGACGTCATCGATCAGCACGATCCGCTTGCCCGCCAGCCTTGCCCGCGCGCCGGGCGGTACCGCGAACGCCCCCCGCACGACGCGCCGCCGCTCGGCACCACTGGCGCCACGCAATGCCTGAGTCGCGCGATGGCGGACCAACGCCTGCGCATCGACCCGGACGCCGCTCAGCCGCGCCACGGCAGTCGCGATCAGGCCGGCCTGATTGTATCCGCGCGACCAAAGCCGCCAGCGGTGAAGAGGAACAGGCACCAGCAAGTCGACGTCCGCAGCCAAGTGGCGCGACATCAATCGCGCCGCCGTCTCGGCGAAAGCAGCCCGCCCGCCATATTTGAGGCGCAGCGCCACGCCGCGCGCGACCTCCCCATACGCGACCGCGGCGTCTATCCCGCCATGCCGCGGCGGGGTCTGGAGGCAGGGAGCACACCATGTGCCGGGCGCCGGTTCATAGCTCAGCGGCGCGTGACAGGCCGCGCACCATGGCGGGCCGAGGAAGCGCAGCGATCCCCAGCATGTTGCGCAGAAGCGATGATCGTCATCGGCAATCGCGCCGCATCCCGCGCATCGTGGGGGCAGCGCCAGCGAAATCACTGGCTGAAGCAACTTGGCGAGCATCGTCCCCGCTTGTCGCGCGCCGCCGCCGGGCGCACAAGCCGCGCCATGACGGCTCCTGAGATATTCGACCGCAAGGCCCGCCGCACGCGGCGCGACCGCATCGCCCCGGGTTTTGCCGCACACGATTTCGTCCGCGCCGCCATGCTCGACGGCATCCACGAGCGGCTCGCCAGCGTGAAGCGGTCCTTTCACGACGTCCTCGATCTCGGCAGTTTCGATGGAAGCTTCCAGCCACCCGCTGGCGCCCGGATCGCCCGGCTGGACGCCGGCCATGGCTTTGCCCGTCAGGCGGGC
This sequence comes from Sphingomonas sp. ABOLG, assembly GCF_003950435.1. Taxonomy (NCBI): domain Bacteria; kingdom Pseudomonadati; phylum Pseudomonadota; class Alphaproteobacteria; order Sphingomonadales; family Sphingomonadaceae; genus Sphingomonas; species Sphingomonas sp. ABOLG. The sequence goes on along the minus strand of NZ_QQWW01000002.1, from coordinate 376,372 downwards.
GGCGTGCAGGCCGATGAGGATCGCTTGCCGTTTGCCGATCATTCGTTCGATCTGGTCGTCTCGGCCGGCGTGCTCGATCAGGTCAACGACGTGCCGGGCGCGCTGTCGCTGATCCGGCGAATCCTGCGCCCGGATGGCCTGTTCCTTGGTGCGTTTCTCGGTGCTGGCTCGCTGGCGACGCTTCGTTCGGCGATGCGATCCGCAGAAGCCGAGCGACCAGTCGCCCGCTTTCATCCGCAGATCGACGTGCGGTCCGCGGGCGACCTGCTGATGCGTGCCGGCTTCGCCCTTCCGGTGGCGGATGCCGAGCCGCTGCGCGTGCGCTACGGCAATGTCGGACGGCTGTTCGACGATCTGCGCGGCATGGCGGGCACTAACCTGCTGATCGATCGTCAGCCGCTGGGAGCCGCGACGGTGGCACGCAGCGCAGCTGCCTTTGCCGATCTGGCCGATGCCGACGGACGTACGGCGGAGCGGTTCGAGATCATCTTCCTGACCGGCTGGGCTCCCTCCCCCGATCAGCCGCAGCCGGCACGGCGGGGGAGCGCAACCGCATCACTGGCAGCGACGCTTCGCCCGCCCGGCTGAGCGCCGCCCTGGCGGTCAGGCGTCGGCGCGGCGGTTCAAGTCGTGCCCCAGCGCGAGCAGCGCGACACCGACGATGGTCCAGAATGCCTCACCGGTATGGACCAGCCCGGCGTCATGCGGCAGCGACAACGCGCCGGCCATGATGCCAAGGCCAAGCGAGCCAACGCCGATCGGCCACAGGTTTCCGTGCTGCAACGCGCCGCGACCCAGACCGATGGCACCCAGCATGATCGCCACCATCAATCCGACCTCGTGAAAGATCGGGTCCACCATCATCCCGCCGACGGCAGACAGCATCGCGATCAACACCGCGCTGGCGATGCAGTGAACGACGCATAGCCCCGACACGATGATCGCCAGGCGATCCAGTCGGGCGGTGCTGGCGGGATGAGACATTGTTGCCATCGCCGACGCATGTAGCGCCGCGCCGGACAGGTTACAACATCACATCGTCAATAAACACGCCAGGTCGCGTACTTGGCACCTCCGCCAAGCGACGGGGGATGGGTGCGATGGCGGGTGTACGCCATTGCGGCAACGACGCCGCGCTTCTAGATGGCTGCATGCTCAAGCCCAGCCCTGGCTTTCGCGTTTCGCCGCGGCCACTCGCCTTGGCGCGATGGCTTTATGTCGTCGCCGCCCTCATCGTTGTCATGGTTGCCGTCGGAGGCATCACGCGTCTGACCGAATCGGGGCTGTCGATCACGCAGTGGAAGCCGATCAGCGGGACCATTCCCCCGCTGAACGAGGCGCAGTGGATGGCGGAATTCCGCCATTATCAGCGCATCCCGGAATACCAGGAGATCAACCGCGGCATGACGCTGGACGGGTTCAAGCAGATCTTCTTCTGGGAATATGTCCATCGCCTGCTCGGCCGCGTTATTGGGCTGGTCTTTGCGCTTCCCCTGCTGTGGTTCGCGATCAAGCGGCAGATCCCGCGCGGCTATGGCCCGCGCCTCCTCGCACTGCTCGCGCTGGGTGGCCTGCAGGGGGCAATCGGCTGGTGGATGGTCGCATCGGGCCTGTCGGTGCGAACTGATGTCAGCCACGTCCGCCTCGCAGTTCACCTTTCGGCCGCCCTTGTCATCCTGGGCGGCGTGGTATGGACCGCACTGGACCTGCGCGATCTCGCGCGCGATCCGCTGGCGAGGCCCGCAGGGCTGAAACCGCTCGCCGCGGTCGCGATGCTGCTCCTGGGCATCCAGATCTTCATTGGCGCCTTCACCGCGGGGCTCAACGCCGGCTATGCGTTCAGCACCTGGCCGCTGATGGGCGACAGCTTCTTCCCGGCCGGTACGCCGATGCTGGAGCCGGCGTGGCGCAACCTCGTCGACAATCCGATCGTGGTCCAGTTCGTCCATCGGTGGTTCGCCTTCGCCGCGGCCGCCGCAGTGATCTGGCTCGCCTTTGCGGCACGGCGCCGCGGCGCGGTGAATGCCTGGGGCGCGGTCATCCTGCTGACCGGCCTTCAGATCGTGCTGGGGATTGCCACGCTGCTCACCGGTGTCGACCTCACCATCGCGGTCGCGCATCAGGTGAATGCTGCGATCCTGCTGATCGCCGTGGTCGCCGCCGGGCACACGCTGGGGCGGCGTCGCGCCTGAGCGCGGCGCAGCTCAGCTATAGCGCTCCTCCACCCAGGGATCACCGCGTCGGTGATAACCGTTCACTTCCCAGAAGCCCGGGCGATCGGTACCCAATAGTTCGATCCCGCTGATCCACTTGGCGCTTTTCCAGAAATAGAGATGGGGGATCACCAGCCGCGCTGGTCCCCCATGCTCGCGCGTCAGCGGCTTTCCGTGCCATTCGCGCGCGATCAGCGCGTCCTCCGCGGCGAAATCGGCCAGCGGAACGTTGGTCGTATAGCCGTCATAACCGTGCAGCACGACGAAGGAGGCCTCGTCGCGAGGCTCGACCAGGTCGAGCAGCGTGCGGGTCGCGACGCCCGCCCAGTCATTGTCGTAGCGCGACCAGGTTGTGACGCAGTGGATGTCACTCCGCCGCTCGGTCTGTGGCAAGGCCATGAACGCGGACCAGTCGAGCGATACCGGGCGGGCGACCAGCCCCTTGATCGTCAATCGCCATCGATCGGTCGACACATCGGGCTGGCGTCCCAGGTCCAGCACCGGCCAGTCGCGCACCAGATGCTGGCCGGGCGGCAGGCGCTCATCCGCGCCGTGCGCTGCGCCGGTGATGAACTTGCCCTCGCTGGCCCAGCGCTGCTTGGTTCGGGTCAGCTTGGTGTCGTCAGGCACTGCGTCGTCCGCCACGGCTTCGATCCTCCTGCGCCCCCGCCTGCATATGCCCGCTCCCTGCATATAGTGGCCACGCCGGTGATCCAAACGGCGCCCCTCGCGTTGTCAGCCATGAACGGCTGTCGCGCGAAAGGATCCTGGGTGGCTGACGAAAAGGATACGGTTCACTATTCGGGCGCCGCCGGCGGATGGGGCTCGGTACGCGGCATGACCGAAGTGCTCGCGCGTGAACGGCCCACGCCCGCCGCCCTCGACACCCTGCGGCGGCAGAACAAGCCCGGCGGCTTCATGTGCGTGTCCTGCGCTTGGGGGAAGCCGAAGCACCCCCATCCGTTCGAATTCTGCGAGAATGGCGCGAAGGCGACCTTGTGGGAAATGACCTCCCGCCGCTGCACGCCCGAGTTCTTCGCGCAACATACCGTGACGGAGCTGCGCGACTGGAAGGACTATGATCTGGAGCATCAGGGCCGCCTCACCCATCCGATGCGCTACGATCGCGCGACCGACAAATATGTCCCCTGTTCCTGGGACGAGGCGTTTACCGCGATCGGCACGGAGCTGAAGCGGCTCGACCCGAAAAGCACCGTCTTCTACGCCTCGGGCCGCGCCAGCCTTGAGACAAGCTACCTCTACGCCCTGTTCGCGCGCATGTACGGGCACAACAACCTGCCCGACAGTTCGAACATGTGCCACGAGACCACGTCGGTGGCGCTCAAGAAGGCGATCGGATCACCCGTGGGCACCTGCGTCCTCGAGGATCTCGAGAAATGCGACGCGATCTTCTTCTTCGGCCATAACACGGGATCAAATGCGCCCCGGCTACTCCATCCCCTGCAGGAGGCGGTGAAGCGCGGGGTGCAGATCGTCACCTTCAACCCGATCCGCGAGACGGGGCTGGAACGGTTCAAGAACCCGCAAAGCCCGGTGGAAATGCTGACGGGCAAGGAGACGGAAATCTCCTCGCTCTACCTGCAGGTAAAGGCGGGCGGCGACATTGCGGCGATCATGGGCATGATCAAACACGTCCTCGCCACCGAGGAACGGCGCTGGCACGAGGACAAGCGCCATGTCCTGGACGTCGATTTCCTCGCACAGCACACGACCGGGTTCGAGACGGTGAAGGCCCATGCCGAGCAATTGTCGTGGGAGGAGATCGAACGCGAAAGCGGTCTGGCCCGGGCCGATCTCGAAAAGGCCGCCGACGTCTATATTGCGGCCGAACGCACCATCTTCATGTACGGCATGGGGCTGACGCAGCACGTGCACGGCTCCGACAATCTGACCACGCTCGTCGATCTTGCCTTGCTGAAAGGCAGCATCGGACGCGAAGGCGCCGGCATCTCGCCGATCCGCGGTCACAGCAACGTGCAGGGACAGCGCACAGTCGGCATCTCCGAAAAGCCCGAACTCGTCCCGCTCGACCGCATGGCCGAGCAATTCGCGTTCGACCCGCCCCGCGACACGGGCCTCAACACCGTCGATGCCTGCGAGAAGATCATTTCCGGCGAGGTGAAGGCCTTTATCGGCCTCGGCGGCAATTTCGTACGCGCCATCCCGGAACAGGTGAAGATGGAGCAGGCGTGGCAATCGATGCGCCTCACGGTCCAGATCGCCACCAAGCTCAACCGAAGCCACCTGATCAACGGCGAGGTCGCTTATCTCCTGCCGTGCCTCGGCCGGTCGGAACGCGACATGCAAGTGACCGGCGCGCAGGCAGTGACGATGGAGGATTCGTTGTCGTGCATCCATGGATCGCAGGGCAATGGTCACCCGGCCAGCGACCATCTGAAATCCGAAGTCGCGATCGTCTGCGGCATGGCCAAGGCGACGCTGCCGCCCAATCCGAAGGCGCGGTGGGACGACTGGACAGCCGATTACGGCCTGATCCGCGACCTGATCGAGGAAAGCTATCCGGAGATGTTCGCCGATTTCAACGCGCGCGTCTTCACGCCGGGCGGTTTCTACAAGGGCAATGCGGCGCGCGAACGGATCTGGAAGACGGAAAGCGGCAAGGCGGAATTCACCGTTCCCACCTCGCTCTCCGCGCTCGGCCTTGGCGACAAGGAAGGGCGCTGGCGGTTGATGACGCTGCGCTCGAACGATCAGTTCAACACCACCATCTACGGCTATTCCGACCGCCTTCGCGGGATCGAGGGCACGCGCGATGTCGTGCTGATGCATCCGGACGATATCGCGGCTGCCGGCCTGGCAGAGGGCCAGGTGGTCAGCCTCGCCAGCGATGCCGATGATGGGGAGCATCGTCAGGTCGATGGCCTGACCGTCACGCCCTATCTGCTGCCGCGCGGGTGCATCGGCGCTTATTACCCCGAAACCAATCCGCTGGTGCCGCTGTGGTACCATGACGAGGCATCCAAGACCCCGGCCTCGAAGGGCGTGCCCGTTCGCATCGTGACCTGAGCGGGGCGCGCCCTCTATCCGCTGTCGCGTCGGCGCGTTATGCGCTGCGCGTCCAGCACCGGTTTGTCCCGCAAGCCAACCCGCGTCCAATCGCACGGGTACAATTTGCGACGATTTTCCGGTGCCGCCGCGACATTTCCCCCACAACCCCGCCGTAGGACGTGATCATCCCACGTCGGTTCCGGAGCCTGTCCTTGTCGATCCTGCTGCTGCCCGCTTCTCTCGCCGCAATGACCGTCCCTGCCACTGCCACGCCGGTCCAGGTGGGCGAATTGCCACCGGCCGAATCCCAGACGGCCGAATCCGAGACGGCCATCCCCCTGCAGGGCGAGCCGCAGTCGGTGGAGGAAGCTGAGGCTGAACTCGAGCTTGAGGATGACATCATCGTCACCGGCAGCCGCCAGCCGCGCGGATCGGTGATCGGTGACATCAAGCCCGAAGTGGTGCTGAGCGGCCGCGACATTCGCGCTTATGGTGCCAGCAACATCGGCGAATTGCTGGAGGAGCTTGCCCCGCTCACCGGCAGCATCCAGGGCCGCGGCGCCGGCGCCCCCGTGGTCCTGCTGGGCGGCCGCCGGATCAGCGGCTTCCGCGAGATCCGCGGCCTGCCTCCAGAGGCGATCCAGCGCGTCGACATCCTGCCGGAGGAAGTCGCGCTGAAATACGGCTATCGCCCCGATCAGAAGGTGGTGAACATCGTCCTGCGGCGCCGCTTCAATGCGGTGACGGCGGAGGCGGATACCGGCTTTGCCACCGATGGCGGGCGTCAGGTACATGAGGCGACGCTCAACTACCTTCGCCTGGGCAACGGCAACCGCTTCAGCGTCGATGGCGAATATACCCACAGCAACCCGCTGTTCGAAACGCAGCGCAACGTGGCGGAGGCCGATCCGAACCGCACGTTGCTATCGGCCAGCGACGCAGCGAAGCTGAACGCGACGTACAACCAGACCATTTTCGGCAATGTATCGGCCACGATCAGCGGTGAGCTGGAAGGCGCCGATACCCGCGCCGGCCTTGGTACGTCGTCAGACGGCCAGCGGCTGCTGCGCGAGGGGCGCACCCGCACCGGCGTGCTCAATTACGCCCTGAACGGCGACCTTGATCAATGGCGCTGGTCGCTAAACGGCGGCTATACGCGCGACTGGTCGACAACCCTCACCGATCGCGACGGCGGCCCGGGCAGCGGCACCCGCCGCGACCGGGCGGAGTCGGTAGCGCAAACGATCGAGACCGAAGGGACGCTCAGCGGCAGCCTGTTCGATCTTCCCGCCGGCGCGGTGACGACCACGCTGAAGGCTGGCTTCACCCTGCGCGACATCAGCGGCGAATCGCGCCGGGCCGGCATCGTGACTGCGACCGACCTGTCGCGCGACCAGGGTTCGGCCCAGGCGAACATCGACATTCCGCTATCACGCAATGGCTCGATCGGCGCGCTGTCGGCGACGATCAACGGCGGGGTCGATCAGCTGTCGGATTTTGGCACGCTCGGATCGGTCGGCTATGGCTTCAACTGGCGACCGGTCGAGGCCGTGCGCCTGATCGGCTCGGTCGCGCATGAGCAGGGTGCGCCGACGATCCAGCAGCTCGGCAATCCGTTGATCGTCACGCCCAACGTCCGCGTATTCGACCTGGTGACCGGCCAGACGGTGGATGCGACCACCATCACCGGCGGCAATCCGAACCTTGCGGCCGACCAGCGCCGCGTGCTGAAGCTGGGCCTGACGGTGAAGCCGATCAGCGACACCAACCTGACGCTGCTTGCCAATTACACAGACAGCCGCATCGACAATCCGATCGCAAGCTTTCCGACCGCGACGCCGGAAATCGAGGCGGCCTTCCCCGGCCGGTTCGATCGTGACGCGGCCGGCACGCTGATCAGCATCGACACGCGGCCCGTGAACTTCGATCGCAGCCGCAGCCGGCAGATCCGTTGGGGCTTCAACTGGACCGAGACGCTGGAGGCGCCGCCGCCGACCGGCCCTGACGGCCAGCCGCTGACCGCCGAACAGATTGCGGAACGCCGCGCCGCCTTTCGCGAGCGGGGGCGTTCCGGGGCGGGCGCCAGTCCGGCTGGCGGCGAGGCGAGCCAGACGGGCGTGCGCTCCGCGGGCGATCGCGGACCGGGCGGCTTTGCCGGACGTGGCGGTGGTGGCTTTGGCCGCGGCGGGTTCGGCGGCGCACGCCAGGGCCGCGTGCAGCTCAGCGTGTTCCACACCTGGCGCCTCGAGGACACGATCCTGATCCGGCCCGGTCTGCCCGAACTCGACCTGTTGAGCGGTTCGGCCATCGGTGCGCGCGGCGGCCAGCCGCGGCACCAGGTGGAGTTCAACGCCGGATACAACCGGCACGGCATCGGCGTCCGGCTGAACGGCACGTGGCAGGAGGGCACGACCCTGCTCGCCAACCCCAACGGCGCCCCCTCGCCCGAGGATCTCAGCTTCGGCGCGCTCTTCACCACCAATCTGCGTGTTTTCGCGGATCTCAGCCAGCAGCGCGCGCTGGTGCAGAAGGCGCCGTTCTTCCAAGGCTCGCGCGTCACCCTGTCAGTCAACAATCTCTTCAACCAGCGGCTCGACGTACGTGATGCTGCCGGCGCCGTTCCGATCGGTTACCAGCCGGCGCTGCTCGACCCGCTGGGCCGGTCGGTGAGGCTGAGTTTCCGCAAGCTGTTCTTCTAGGATCAAGCGACAGGTATCATTTTACCCGTCAGGAAAGCCGCTAAATCGTTGACTTTCAGCAGGCCTTTGTCCAATGCGCTCACTGTCACGCCGCCCCTTGACGGGGTGGCGTATCTGTTTCTTGCAAAGGTCCAAGCCCATGAAGGCGCTGATGAAGACCACCAAGGCGGCCAAGCCCGCAGAGGTGGAAAAGAAGTGGCACATCGTCGATGCCACCGACCTGGTGGTCGGTCGTGCAGCGGTCGTGATCGCCAACGTCCTGCGCGGCAAGCACAAGCCGTCGTTCACCCCGCACGTAGATTGCGGTGACAATGTCATCGTGATCAACGCCGACAAGGTGCGCTTCACCGGCAACAAGCTGGCCGACAAGGTCTATTACAAGCACACCGGTTATGCCGGCGGCATCAAGGGCGTCACCGCCGCAAAGGTGCTGGAAGGCCGCTTCCCCGAGCGCGTGCTCGAAAAGGCTGTTGAGCGCATGATCCCGCGCGGCCCGCTGGGCCGTCAGCAGATGCGTAACCTGCGCATCTTCAAGGGCGCTGAGCACCCGCACGAAGCGCAGAACCCCGAGGTCCTCGACATCGCCGGCATGAGCCGCAAGAACAAGGTGGGCGCATAATGTCCGACAATCGCCAGTCCCTCGCCGATCTCGGCGCCGCGCTCAGCGAGCAGCGCGAAACCGCCGTCGCTGCTGCAGAAGAGAAGGCCGAGGCCTATCTCGAAGGCAAGATCGACGAGCCGTCGCAGCGCGCCCCGCTGCGTGCGCAGGAACTCGACAAGTACGGTCGCGCCTATGCCACCGGCCGTCGTAAGGACGCCGTTGCCCGCGTGTGGCTGAAGCCGGGTTCGGGCAAGATCACGATCAACGGTCGTGATCAGGAAGTGTATTTCGCACGTCCGACGCTGCGCCTCGTCATCAATCAGGTGTTCGGTATCACCGAGCGCGAAGGTCAGTATGACGTGATCTGCACCGTCAAGGGCGGCGGCCTTTCGGGTCAGGCCGGCGCAGTGAAGCACGGCATCAGCCAGGCGATCACCAAGTACGAGCCGGCGTTGCGCGCCCCGGTGAAGGCAGCGGGCTTCCTGACCCGCGACAGCCGTACCGTCGAGCGTAAGAAGTACGGCCGCGCCAAGGCACGCCGCAGCTTCCAGTTCTCGAAGCGCTAAGGCTTATTGCAGCGTCGCCGGTCTTGCCGGTCCGCTGCTGGCCACTGGCTGCACAAAGGGGCAGCTCCGCAAGGAGCTGCCCTTTTTTGTCGTGTTTCGGGCTGGGCCATCACGCCGAGGAAAATCGCGCGAGACCTGCATCGCATGCGGGCGCGGTGATCCTATATGGGTGCGATGGACGCACTTGCCGATCTGGCTCCCCATTATCCGCTGGTCCTTGGTCTTTTCGCTCTCGTCGTGATCGCAGGCTTCCTGCGACGCCTGCCGGTGATCGGCCGCCTCGTCAGTCTTGCCATGTGGGTGGCGCTGATCGGCGCGCTGGTATTCGTCCTGGGCGAGCGCGAACGCTTCGATCCCTATCTCGGCCGTGTCGCCGAGGTGCTGGACCTGTCGGGGCAGCAGGTGGAGGGCGCCGAGACGCGCATCCGGATGAGCCCGGACGGGCATTTCTGGGCCAATGTCAGCTTCGGCCGGGTGAAGCGGCGTATGCTGGTGGACAGCGGAGCGACGGTGACCGCGCTCTCGCTGGATACGGCAAATGCCGCGGGCCTCGATGTGCGTGACGCGATGTTCCCGATGCTGCTGCGAACCGCCAATGGCACGATCCGCGCGCAGACCGCGACGATCGGCGAGCTGTCCCTTGGCAACATCGTCGCGCGTGACGTGCCCGTCGTCGTGTCGCCCGCCTTCGGGGAGACGGACGTGCTGGGCATGAACTTCCTGTCGCGGCTGAAATCCTGGCGGGTCGAGGGTCGCACGCTCGTGCTGGTCCCCAACAATCCGCAGCCGGTTACATCCGGATGATGTGCTGACCGAGGCGCTCGGCCTCCTCCGGGTCATGGGTCACGATCAGCATCGGCAGGCGCAGATCATCGCGCAGCCGCTCGATCTCCTGCATCGCCTCCTCGCGCCGCGCACGATCGAGCGAGGCGAGCGGTTCGTCGAGCAGCAGGAAATCCGGGGCACTCAGCAGCGCACGCACGATCGCCACGCGCCGCGCCTCGCCGCCTGACAGGCTGCGCGGCCAGCGCTCCAGCAGCGGCTCGATCTCCAGCGTCGCGGCGATCCGGGGCAGCGCTGACGCGTCGCTCGCCCCATAGAGGAGGTTCCGGCGCACAGAGAGATGCGGAAACAGCCGCGGCTCCTGAAAAACCACGCCGGCGCGGCGGCGATGCGGCGGCACGTCGATCCGCGCGGCCGCATCGTACAAAGTGCGGCCACCGACCCTGACATGGCCGACGCTCGGCACGAGCAGCCCGGCGATCATCATCAGTACGCTGGTCTTTCCCGCGCCCGACGGACCGACGAGGACGGTGCTTCGTGCGTCGGAGCGGAACGCGGTGCCGATCACCCGCTCACCGCGCCGGACGGTCAGGTCGATGTCAAAGGACATGGAGCCGCCGTCCCTGCCGCCGCGCCACCGCCTCCGACACCACCAGCGCCGCCAGGCTGAGGCCGACCGAAATCGCCGCAAGTCGCCACACGATCGCCTCGCCGCCCGGCTGCTGAAGCGCGGCATAGATCGCCAGCGGCAGCGTCTGCGTTTCGCCCGGCACGTTGGAGACGAAGGTGATCGTCGCGCCGAACTCCCCAAGCGACCGCGCAAAGCCGAGCACCACGCCCGCGAGGATCCCGGGCAGCGCGAGCGGCAGCGTGATGGTGGCAAAGGCGCGCCACCGCCCTGCCCCCAGCGTCCGCGCCGCTTGCTCGAGCCGCTGGTCCACTGCCTCTATCGACAGCCGCATCGCGCGCACCATCAGCGGCAGCGCCATAATACCCGCAGCGATCGCCGCCCCGGTCCAGCGGAACATCACGCTGACCCCGAACCATCGCTCCAGCGGCCCGCCGATCGGCCCGCCCGGAGCAAAAACCAGCAGCAGAACCCAGCCAGTGACCACCGGCGGCACCACGAGCGGCAGATGAATGATCCCATCGAGGAGCACCTTGCCCGGAAAGTCGGTGCGGGCGAGAAGCCAGGCGAGCGCAAAGGCGATCGGCAGCATGCCAAGCGTCGCCACCCCGCCAACCAGCAGCGACAGGCGCACGACGGTGGCGATCTCCTCCGTCATGGGCGGGTGAAGCCGTGCCGCACCAGGATCGACTGACCGGCGGGTGACAGCAGGAACCGGCGGAAGCCCTCGGCGTCCGGGTGCCTCGCGCTGACAAGCCGCGCGACCGGGTAATGGACCGGCGGATGACTGCCGGGGGGAAAGCGGCCGACGATGCGCAGCCGCGGCGCGATCCGGGCGTCGGTGGCATAGACGATGCCATAGGGCGCAGCGCCACGCTCCACCAGCGACAGTGCGGCGCGCACGCTTTCCCCGCGAACGACGCGGCGCGCGACCATCGGCCACGCGCCCAGCCGCTCGAGGGCCGTCTTGCCGTAGCGGCCGGCGGGCACTGCGGCTGGATCGCCCATGGCGAATGGGCCCGCCGCCAGCAAGGTGCCGAGAGCGCGCCCCCGCATGCCGCCAAGTTCCTGCCCGCGTCCGGGCGCGGCAACGACGACCAGCCGGTTGCCGGCAAGGACCGCGCGGGTGCCGGGCACCAGCCGCCCCTTTTCGGCGAGCCACTCCATCCAGCGGTCATCCGCGGATACGAACAGATCGGCTGGGGCGCCGGCGCCGATCTGCCGTGCGAGCGCAGAGGATGCAGCGAAGGACAGCACCGGGCGCGGGTGGCCACTGGCAGCCCATCGGTCCGCCGCCTCGCCCAGCGCCTCCTGCATGCTGGCCGCCGCGAGGACCAGCGGCCCACGCGCCTGCGCCGCCGCGGGTCGCCCCAGCAACGCGAACAGCATGAAAAACAATGACCACAGGCGCATCGCATTCCCCCCGGCCGCGCGCTCTTACCACGGAGTTTGCCGCCGACCAGCAGGACTGTCAGGTGGACAAGCGCTGGCCGCTTGTCCTAGCGACATCAGGATAACGGAGAGGAGCGGCCATGCATATGCAGGACCGGCACAGGCGACACGCATGAGCGAGATCGGAACGATGCTCGCCGACACCGCCGAGCGGCTGTTTACCACCCATGCCGAGGCGATCGAGCAAGCGGCAACGAGCGGCGAGTGGCCCGCCGCCGCGTGGGAGACGATCGAGGAAAGCGGCCTGCCGCTCGCCCTCGTGCCCGAGGACCATGGCGGCTTCGGCGTCCCCACGGCGGAAGCACTGGCGCTGGTGCGACTGACCGGCACGCACGCCCTTGCGCTGCCGCTGGCCGAAACGATGATCGCCAATGCCGCGCTCGCCGCGGCGGGCTTGCCGCTCGGCGACGGGGCGATCGGCCTCGCGGCCGATCCGCAAACCCCCGTTCCCTGGGGCCGTTTCGTCCAGACCGTCGTGGCGACCGAAGCGGGCCAGCTTCACCGCGCCTCCTCGCCACGCGTGACACGAGAGGGCAAGAATATCGCTGGCGCACCGCGCGACCTGCTCGATCTGGCCGAGGGACCGTCAGCGCCTTTCCCCGCCGGGACGCTGCTTGCCTGGGCCGCACTCGCACGCGCGCTGCAGATGGCGGGCGCGCTTGATCGCGTCCTCGAGCTGACCGTTGATCACGTGACCACGCGCGTCCAGTTCGGCCGCCCGCTCGCCAAGTTCCAGGCGATCCAGCAGGAACTGGCGAAACTGGCGGGCGAGGTCGCCGCGGCATCTGCCGCCGCCGATCAGGCCGCCGATGCGTATGTGGCTGGCGGCGACATCACCTTCGCGGTCGCGGTAGCCCGCGCGCGCATCGGCGAGGCAGCGAGCAAGGCCAGCGCGATCGCGCATCAGCTGCACGGGGCGATCGGCTTCACCCGCGAACACGTGCTGCACCGCTACACCACCGCGCTTTGGGCGTGGCGGGATGAATATGGGACGCAGCGACAATGGACGCTGGTGCTGGGCAAGCGCGCGCTCGGCGCGGGACGTGACGGATATTGGCCGATGGTGGTGGCGGCATGACGACCCTGCACTTTCCCTCACCCGCCCGCCACGAGGCAGCCGAGGCGCTTCGAGAAGAGGTACGCGCGTTCCTCGCTGACGAGCTCGCCACCCGTACGCCGCTCGCCCGTGCGGACAGCTGGAACGGCTTCGATCGCGATTTCAGCCGCAAGCTGGGCCAGCGCGGCTGGCTCGGCATGACCTGGCCAAAGCAATATGGCGGTCACGAGCGCAGCGCCTTTGAACGCTATGTCGTCGTCGAGGAGACGCTGGCTGCCGGGGCGCCGGTCGCGGCGCACTGGATCGCCGACCGCCAGAGCGGCCCCAGCCTCCTCAAATATGGGACGGAGGAGCAGAAGCAGACCATCCTACCGGGCATCGCGGCGGGCGAGACGGTGTTCTGCATCGGCATGAGCGAGCCCGATTCCGGGTCAGACCTGGCCGCGACCCGTACGCGCGCCGTGCCCGCCGATGGTGGGTGGCGCGTCACCGGCACGAAGCTGTGGACGACCGGGGCGCACGACGCCGATTACATGATCCTGTTCTGCCGGACGAGCGGCACTCCGGCCGATCGTCAGGCTGGCACCAGCCAGCTCCTTGTCGATCTGCGCACCACCGAAGGGATCACGATCCGTCCGATCATCGACCTTGCCGGGCAGCATCATTTCAACGAGGTGCATTTCGAGGATGCCTTCCTTCCCGCCACCGCGCTGATCGGTACCGAAGGCGCCGGCTGGGAACAGGTGATGAGCGAGCTCGCGTTCGAACGCAGCGGGCCCGAGCGGTTCCTGTCTTCGATGCAATTGCTGATCGAACTGGTGGGCGTGCTTCAGGATGCGCCCGGCGAGGCTGCGCAGCTCGCCCTCGGGCGCCTCACCGCGCATCTCATCACCCTGCGCCGCCTGTCGCGCGGCGTCGCCGTGATGCTGGAGGCAGGCGAGAACCCGGGCGCCCATGCAGCGATCGTCAAGGATCTGGGGGCGACGTTCGAACAGGAGCTGCCGGATATCGCGCGCAGCCTCGTCGATGCCGAACCGGACGCTGCATCGACATCAGACTTCGTCGCCGTTCTGGCACATATCACGATGAATTCACCCAGCTTTTCCCTGCGCGGCGGAACACGCGAGATCCTGCGCGGCATCATCGCGCGCGGGCTCGGGCTGCGCTGAGACCAATTCGGAGAACACCATGACCGTCGTTACCACCGAGATCCGCGGCCCGATCGCGATCCTCCGCCTCAACCGGCCAGACGCGATGAACGCGCTTGGCGCCGATGGCGATGGCGAGGCGGTTCGCGCCGCCTGCGACGCGCTGAACGCTGACCTCTCGATCCGTTGCGTGATCCTGACCGGCGAGGGCCGCGCCTTCTCGGCTGGCGGCGATATCAAGAAAATGGCCGATCCGGAGGGCCCCTTCTCCGGCGGCGGACTGCCGATCCGCAGCCATTATCAGCGTAACATCCATCGCATCGCCCGCGCGCTCTTCTCGCTCGACATGCCGGTGATCGCCGCGGTGAATGGCGCCGCGATCGGGCTTGGCTGCGACGTGGCGTGCATGGCGGACATCCGCATCGCGTCGGACAGGGCAAAATTCGGCGTCACCTTCCTGAAGCTCGGACTGGTGCCGGGCGACGGCGGATCATGGCTGCTGCCGCGCGCGATCGGGATGAGCCGGGCGGCCGAGCTGTTCTTCACCGGCGACGTTATCGATGCGTCCACGGCAGCCGACTGGGGCCTCGTCAGCCGGGTCGTGCCCCATGACAGCCTGATGGATGAGGCGCTGGCGCTGGCGGGCCGTATCGCTGCGCTCCCGCCCCATTCGCTGCGCCTGACGAAGTCGCTGCTGCGGCAGGGGCAGACGAGCAGCTACGATCAGGCACTCGACTCGGCATCGACCGCGCAAGCCGTCAGCCATGCGACCGACGACCATCGCGAGGGCGTGGCCGCGCTTCTGGAGAAACGTGACCCGGTGTTCTCGGGCCGCTGACGCCCGGCGGCTGCGCCTTCAGCCTTTTGGTGGCCCGGTGCCGTCGTCGGGCGCCGCGAGATACTCGCGCTCCTCGGCCGTGCTGTCACGGCCGAGCGCAGCGTTGCGCGTCGGAAAGCGGCCAAAACGCTCCACCACCTCGCGATGGCCGATCGCGAATGACACGTTCGGCCCGCCCAGCGCGGTGAATTTCTCCACTGACAGGCGCTGCAGCAGCAGATCCTCGGCATGCATCAGCGGCATGTAGAGAAAGGCGCGCTCTTCCTCGACATAGCGGGCTTCCCAGCCATTAGAGATGGCCAGCAGCGTCAGTTCCACCGCCAGATCATCAGCCTCATAGGCACGCGGCGAATCGCGGTAGATGTTGCGGGAAAACTGGTCGAGAAGGATGATCGCGGCGAGCAACTCATCCGGCCCGTCGCGCCACCCGGCGGCGCCGCTGGCATAGACCTGGTCACGCAGCGCGCCGAACCGCGTTCTGATCTCCTCATCGAGTTCCGGGTCGCGCTTGAACTGGCGTTCCATCGGCAGCGCGAACCAGAAGTCGAGCACCGCGCGCGCCTCATCGTGGACTAACCGCGAATGTATCCCTAGATCGCCAGCCATGCTCGCCTCCCGTTCGCCCGACGTGATTACCCTGGGCTGTCGATTGAACCTTGCCGAGAGCGAAACGATCCGCGCGCTCGCCGGCTCGCGAGATATGGTGGTGATTAATGGCTGCGGCGTGACAAACGAGGCCGTTCGCCAGACCCGCGTCGCGGTGCGCCGCGCGCGTCGCGATCGCCCGGCGGCGGAGATTGTGGTGACGGGCTGTGCATCCGACATGGATACGGCCGCCTTCGCCGCGATGCCGGAGGTGGACCGCGTCGTACCGAACGCGGCCAAGCTCCTCCCCGCGACGTGGGGCGGCTTTCCCAACCACCGACCCACCCGCCGCCATGCCCGCGCCTTTGTCGGGGTGCAGAACGGCTGTGATCATTCCTGCACCTTCTGCGCCATCCCGCTCGGTCGCGGCCCGAGCCGGTCGGAGCCCGTGGGCCAGGTGGTCGCGCGCGTCGCCGCCCTGGTCGAGGATGGCGCGCGCGAGGTGGTGCTGACCGGGGTCGACCTTACCAGCTACGCCGACGGCCTCGGCACGCTGGTGGAGGCGATCCTGACGGGTGTGCCGCGGTTGCCCCGCCTTCGCCTTTCCTCGCTCGACACGATCGAGATCGACGATCACCTCTTCGATCTGGTGACCAGCGAGGAGCGCGTGATGCCGCACCTCCATCTCTCGCTTCAGGCCGGTGACGATCTCGTCCTGAAGCGGATGAAGCGCCGTCATTCACGAGCGCAAGCCGTCGCGATGGTGGCCCGGCTGAAAGCGAAGCGCGCAATCGCGATCGGCGCGGACCTGATCGCCGGTTTCCCGACCGAGAGCGAGGAAGCCGCGGCCAATACGCTGCGCCTGTTGGCCGATTGCGACATCGTTCACGCGCATATCTTCCCTTTCTCACCCCGCGATCGCACCCCGGCAGCCCGCATGCCCCAGGTGGCGCCGGGCGTCGCCCGCGAGCGTGCCGCCCGCCTGCGTGAGGCTGCCGCGACCCGCCGCGCCGGGTGGCTCGCCACGCTGGTCGGCAGCGACCAGCAGATTGTTATCGAGAAACCCGGCGATCGCGGCCACACGCCCGCCTTCGCCGAGGTACGCTTGCCCCACCCGATGGCGACCATCGGTGATATCGCGACCGTGCGGATCACTGCTGCCGCCGACGATCATCTCATCGGAATTCCTGCATGACCGACAACCGATCCTGGCACGACAAGCTCCTGGGCGGATTTCGCCGTACGTCAGACCGGCTGGTCGGCAACCTTGCCGGACTGGGAACGGCCCGGCTGGACGATGCGACGCTGGACGAGATCGAAGAGGCGCTGATCGCCTCGGATCTCGGGCCGGAAACCGCCGCCCGCATCCGCGCTCGGCTGGCCGAAGGCAGCTATGAGCGGAACATGGAGGAACTGGGCATCCGCCTCGTCGTCGCGGAGGAGGTCGAAAAGGTTTTAGAAAAGGTCGCCAAACCACTGGAGATCGACGCTTTTCCGCGGCCGCAGGTGGTGCTGGTGATCGGCGTCAACGGATCGGGAAAGACCACCACCATCGCAAAGCTCGCGCACCTGTTCATGGAGCAGGATTATGGCGTGATGCTCGCGGCGGGCGACACGTTCCGCGCCGCGGCGATCGGCCAGCTCGCGACCTGGGCGGAGCGGATCGGCGTGCCGATCGTGACCGGTCCGGAGGGCGGCGACGCGGCCGGCGTGGTGTGGGACGCAGTGAAGAAGGCCACAGAGACGGGCATCGACGTGCTGATCGTCGACACCGCGGGACGGCTGCAGAACAAGCGCGAGCTGATGGACGAACTGGCCAAAATCCGCCGCGTCCTTGGCCGCATCAACCCGGCCTCTCCGCACGACGTGGTGCTGGTGCTCGACGCCACCACCGGCCAAAATGCGCTGAGCCAGATCGAGGTGTTCAAGGAAGTCGCGGGCGTCACCGGGCTGGTGATGACCAAATTGGACGGCACCGCGCGCGGCGGCGTTCTGGTGGCAGCAGCAGAACGTTATGGCCTGCCGATCCACGCGATTGGCGTCGGCGAGTCGATGAACGACCTGCGACCGTTCGACGCGCATGAAGTAAGCCGGATCATCGCGGGCGTGGATCAAGCACGCTGATCGACCGTTCGCGTCAGACCAATTGTTGAGCCGCGGCCGCTCGTTCACGGGCGGCCCGACCAGCGGAGTAACTGGTGAGTACCGAAACCAAAAACACCTCGGGCCTGCGGCTTGCGCTCGATTACGGGCCGTTGATCGTCTTTTTCGCGGTCAATTTCCTTGCACCCGGGCCCGCGATTGCCCGCATTCTCGCGGCGACCGCCGCGTTCATGATCGCCATGGCGGTGGCGCTCGGCATTTCGTGGTGGAAGACGCGCCACATTCCGCCGATGCTGCTGATCTCCGGCGCGCTGGTGATCGTGTTCGGCGGCCTGACGATCTGGTTCCAGGACGAACGCTTCATCAAGATGAAGCCGACGTTCGTCTATGCGATCTTCGCCGCCGTGCTCGGCTTCGGGCTCGCCACCGGCCGCCCGCTGCTGCAGCTTCTGCTGGAAAGCGCCTATCCGGGGCTGACGGCGGACGGATGGCGCAAGCTGACCCGCAACTGGGTGATCTTCTTCCTGTTCATGGCCGTGCTGAACGAGGCGGTCTGGCGGTCGACCAGCACGGATTTCTGGGTCGGCTTCAAGCTGTGGGGCGCGATCCCGCTGACCATGATCTTTGCCATCGCCAACGTGCCGATGCTGATGCGTCACGGGCTGCAGGCGGGCAACATTCCCGACACGATCCCGCCGCAGGAATGAGGGACGCGGGTGGTGACCAGGCCAGGGCTTGTTGCGGCAGGGTAGGAAGTCGCTGCAGCGCGCCTATCTTGCGCTGATGCCCGCATCTTACCGGCCGGTTGACGGCCCTCCCCCGCACAGCCTGAACGCCGCCGCAGTGTCTTTGCGCGGGACGGCCCGCCAGTGACCGACTCGCTGTTTCAGACGACGGTCCGCAAGCCCCTGGCAGAGGAGCTTCGTCCTGCGCGGCTGTCCGACGTCATCGGCCAGGATCATCTGCTGGCGCCGACCGCGCCGCTCGGGCGCATGGTGCAGGCGAAGCGGTTGTCCTCTTTCGTCCTGTGGGGGCCGCCCGGTGTCGGCAAGACCACCATCGCCCGCCTGATCGCGCGTGAGACGGGCTATGAGTTCATCCAGCTGTCTGCGGTGTCGACAGGGATCGTTGACCTCCGAAAGGCGATCGCGGCCGCCGCTGATCTGCGTGCGATCAGCGGACGGTCGACGGCGGTTTTCATCGATGAGCTTCACCGCTTTTCGCGCCCGGTGCAGGACGCGATGCTGCCGGCGATCGAGGACGGCACCTTCGTCCTGATCGGCGCGACGACCGAGAACCCGAGCTTCAGCCTCGTCTCCGCGCTTCTTTCCCGTGCCAAGGTGCTGACGCTCAATCGCCTCGACACGCCAGCGCTGTCGCAGGTGCTGGCGCGTGCGGAGCGGCTGATCGGACGCGCCCTGCCGCTCGATGCCGCGGCACGCGACGTGCTGGTCGACATGGCCGACGGAGATGCGCGCTACATGCTGGGCATTTGCGAGGATCTTCTCACATTGGATGAGAAGGAGCAGCTGGATCCGGCCGCCCTCGCCGCCTTCGCGCTTCGCCGCGCACCGCTCTACGACAAGGGGCAGGAAGAACATTACAATCTGCTCAGCTGCTTCCACAAAAGCCTGCGCGGCAGCGACGCGGATGCTGCACTCTACTGGGCGGCGCGGATGACCAACGGCGGCGAGGATCCGGCGGTGCTGTTCCGCCGCCTTGCCTGCGCCGCCTCCGAGGATGTCGGCATGGCGGATCCCCAGGCGCTGGTGCAGGTGCTGACGGCGTGGCAGGCGTTTGAAAGGATTGGCTGGCCCGAGGGGCGGCTGTTCCTGGCGCAAGCCATCAATTACGTCGCGACCGCGCCGAAATCGAACGCTTCCTACCTCGCCTTTGGCCGCGCCACCGATCTTGCGCGCCGTACTGGTTCGCTCCCCCCGCCCAAGCACATCCTGAACGCGCCGACCGCGCTGATGAAGGAGCATGGCTATGGCGCGGGCTACCGCTACGATCACGATCAGCCCGATGCCTTTTCGGGCCAAGAGTTCTTCCCGGACGAGATTGCCGCCGGGCCGCGCGAGCCGCTCTATCGCCCCAATGAACGCGGGTTTGAGCGCGACGTACGCAAGCGGCTGGCATTCTGGCAGGCACGTCGCGCCCGGGGCGAGACAGACGATCGTTGATGCGCCTAATAGCGATGCTGAAACAGGTGGAGGAAGTCGCACGTGGGCATCAGGGGTGACGTCGGGAACAGGTTCAGGTCGACTGCGCAAGCACGGCGGCTCACCGCCGGCGCAGCCCGCGGCAAGCGGGCGCGCGCCCACGGCATGGTCGCCGCGCTGATCGGGGCGGCGACGATCGCATCCGCTGCGCCAACTACCGCGGGCGCTCAGGTCATCGGTGCGCAAACCTCTACCGCCTATCAGGAGGCGATTGCGGCGGGCTACAAGGCGCTTGCACTGTGCGAAGGGGTGATCGCCGCCGGCCGGACCGAGGCGCAGGTCGAGGCGCTGGAACTCCGCGGGATCTACCCGGAATATCAGCCGCTGCTCCCGCGCCTGCGCGCCACGATCGACCGTCCCAACCGCAGTGTTCAGGTTGCCTTCGCCACCGATCTGCCCCCGCGCCGCGCGGATTGGTCGCCGCGCACCGGCTGCGTCCTCCAGCCGATCGGCCGCGTCGTTGCGCCGTGGCCGGCAACACCGCCCGCAGCATCGCTGCCACTGCCGGGGGACTCACGGCCGTGGCCGCTCGGCGACTCGGGCATCGCGCCGCGCCCACGCCCCGCACTGGCACAGACCGTCGCGCGTGCCTTCGACCGCAGCACCTACAAGGGCGAGACGGTCGGCGTCGTCGTGCTGCACGACGGGCGGATCGTGGCGGAGCGTTACGCGGACGGCTTTGGCCCGTTCACTTCCAACCGCACCTGGTCGGTGGCGAAGAGCATCGCGGGCACATTGGCCGGCATGGCGGTGCGCGACCTGAAGATCGACCCGCGCAAGCCCGCGCCCATTCCCGAATGGAGCCACCCCGCCGATCCTCGCCGCGCGATCACGCTGGACCAGCTCCTTCGCATGTCGTCAGGTCTCCATTCCGATCATTACGGCAATCGCACCGATGCGATCTATTTCGGCGGCACCACCGTCACCGAGCAGGCGACCGGCTGGCCGCTTGAGGTGAGGCCGGGCACACGCTTCCGCTACGCCAACAACGACATCATGCTGGCGGCGCGCGCCATCCGCGCCGCGATGAACAATGATACGCGCTACGCCGCCTGGCCATCGCAGCTGTTCACCCCGCTCGCTATGAAACACACGACGGCGGGCACCGATTGGCAAGGCAATCTGATCCTCTCCAGCCAGGTTTATACCACCGCTCGCGACCTTGCGCGGTTGGGGCAGTTCTGGCTGCAGGACGGCGTCTGGCAGGGCAAGCGCCTGCTGCCGGACGGCTGGATGCGCTACATGACGACAGCCAGCGGCCCGCAGCCCGCCGATGGCCCCGGCTATGGCGCCACCATGTGGCTGTTCGGACCGGCGCAGGGAATCCCCGCAGGCAGCTATTCGGCGCAGGGCAATCGCGGGCAATATGTGATGGTGGTCCCGTCGGAGAAGCTGGTGATTGTCCGCCGCGGTGAGGACCCCACCAATGCCCGTTTCGACATCGCCCGCTTTACCGCTGACGTGATCCGGAACCTGAAATGATGGGCGTCTGTACCGCTCGGAGGCGGCGGCACTGACCCATTTTCGTCAGTTCGCGGCGATCGACTGGTCTGGGGCGAAGGGGTCTCGCCACAAGGGGATCGCCGTTGCCCTCTGCCACGCCGGCGAGGAGGCGCCGCGTCTCGTCCCCCCGCCTGGCCGCTGGTGGTCGCGGACGGATGTCTGCGCCTGGCTGCGCGATCATGCGCACCAACCGCTGCTGGTCGGGATCGATTGCAGCTTCTCCGCGCCCTTCCTCGCGCGGGGCGCGCATCTGCCGGGCGAAACCCGGACCGAAACCGCGCGCGCGCTATGGGCCTATGTCGACGAACAAAGCAGCGATGAGGATCTGGGCGCGGCCTCCTTCCTGGAGGCCAGGCGGGGCCGACACTTTTATCTCGGCGCGGCGGACGGCCCCAAGGCGCAGTTCCTCCACTGGCGCACGTGCGAGATGGCCGGCGACCGTTCGACCAAGCCGACCACGGTCTATGATGCGATCGGTGCGGCGCAGGTCGCCAAGGCGAGCTTTGCGGGGATGCGGATGCTCCACCATCTGGACGGAGCGCTGGCGATCTGGCCGTTCGACTCGAAACCTGATGAGGGGGCGGTACTGGTGGAGATCTACACCGCCATCGCGGCGCGCGCGGCCGGCCTGCCACGCGGCCGAAGCAAGCTACGCAATGCAGTCTCATTGGACGATGCACTCGGGCACCTTGGCAGCCGCCCGCATGAACCGCTGACGCAGTATGACGATCACTCGACCGACGCGATCCTGGCCGCCGCCTGGCTGCGCACCAATGCCGACCGAGCCGACTTGTGGGCCCCGCCCGGGCTCGACGCGCAGGTTCGACAAACCGAAGGCTGGACCTTCGGCGTCACCTGACGCATGGAGCGCCGACACGCCGGTTTAGCTCAGCTGGTAGAGCAGCGGTTTTGTAAACCGAAGGTCGCGGGTTCGATCCCTGCAACCGGCACCATTTCCCGACGCAACCTCGCTGGTGGAGGGGCGTTCCACAAACGCAATGATCCGCATCGCAAGCTATAACATGCGCAAGGCGATCGGCACCGACCGGCGCCGCAACCCGGAACGCGTGCTGGAGGTCCTGCACGAACTGGATGCGGACGTCATTGCCCTGCAAGAGGCGGACCGGCGGTTTGGCGCGCGGGCAGCGGTGATCACCCCGCATCTTCTGGACGAGCATAGCGACTGGAAGGCGGTCGATTTCGGAGTTCGGGCCGGATCGATGGGCTGGCACGGCAACGCCTTCCTCGTTCGCAAGTCATCGCAGGTGGTCGATTGCGAGGTCATCCACCTCCCCGCACTCGAACCGCGCGGCGCGATCGTGACCGAGGTGCGGCTGGCCAAGGGCGGGGTGTGGCGCTGCGTCGGCATGCACCTCGACCTGTCGGGGCTCTGGCGGCGCAAGCAGGCCGCGGCAATCCTCAGCCATGTGGCAGCCAGCAGCGAGCAATTGCCCACCGTGATGATGGGTGACCTGAACGAATGGACCCGCGCCGGCGGGTGCCTCCGCGATTTCGGGCGCGATTTCGTATTTGCCGAAACCGGCCCCAGCTACCATGCCACGCGTCCGATCGGGCGGCTGGACAGGATCATGGTATCAAGCGACGTGAAGGTGATGGATTGCGGGGTGCACAGCAGCGCCGCCGCCCGCAAGGCCAGCGATCATCTGCCGATCTGGGCTGACGTCGAAGCCGCATGATTCGTGATTCGGAATTACGGCTGGCGCTCGTCTGCTACGGCGGGATCAGCCTTGCCGTGTACATGCACGGCATCACCAAGGAGATCTGGCACGTCGCGCGCGCGAGCCGGGCGAGCCAGTCGGGGGAATCGCTGGATCGTTCCGCCGGCGTCTACCAGGGGCTGCTGGTGGAGATCGCCGGCTCCACCGGCATCCGTCTGCGGATCCTGCCGGATATCATCGCAGGCGCCAGCGCCGGCGGGATCAACGGCATTTTCCTCGCGCAGGCACTCAGCGCCGGGCAATCGCTCGACCCGCTGACGGACCTGTGGCTCGACAATGCCGATGTGGAGGCACTGATCGCGCCGGCCGCTGCGCCGGTCTCGCGCTTCTCCAAGGCTTGGGCGCTGCCGATCGCCTGGATGGCGGCCGGGCGCGGTGTCGACGGACTGGACGATCTCGACGAACAAACACGCGAGGAGGTGCGGGCAAAGCTGTCGCACTTCGTCCGCTCGCGCTGGTTCGAGCCGCCGTTTGATGGCCCCGGCTTCACCGGCATGCTGCTGGATGCCTTTGCGGCGATGGAAACCGGCCCGCGCGGCCCCCGCCTGCTGCCCGAGGGCCAGCCGCTCGACCTGTTCGTGACCGTCACCGACTTCAACGGCCATCCCGAACGGCTGCAGCTCCACTCCCCGCCGGAGGTAGTGGAGACCGAGCATCGCGTGGTGCTGTCGTTCAGCGATCACGGCCATGCGATCGAGACCTTGGCCGCCGCACCCGAGCTTGCCTTCGCCGCGCGGGCCACCTCAAGCTTTCCCGGCGCTTTTCCCGCCTTCACCGTGGCCGAGCTTGATCAGGTGCTCGCCAATCGCAAGGATCGCTGGCCCGGGCGCCGGGCGTTTCTCACGCGGGTGCTGCCGCGTCAGGCCGCCGCCAACGCGCTGGATACCGCGGTGCTGATCGACGGCTCGGTCCTCGCGAATGCCCCGTTCCGTCCGGCGATCGACGCACTCGATGCCCGCCCCGCGCGGCGCGAGGTGGACCGCCGGTTCGTGTATATTGATCCGTCGCCCGGCATGAAGTTCAGGCTCACCGGCCCGGCGGAAGGCCCACCCGGCTTCTTCCAGACGATCCTCGGCGCGATCAGCGAGCTGCCCCGAAAGCAGCCGATCCGGGACAATCTGGAGGCGCTCGCCGCCCGCTCGCGGCGCATCGCCCGGATGCGCACCATCACCGATGCCGTGCGGCCGGAAATCGAGGCAGCGGTCGAGGCCTTGTTCGGGCGCACGTTCTTCCTGGATCGGCCAACCGCAGCGCGTCTCGTCGTATGGCGCCGGCGTGCGCAGATCGCAGCGGCGGAGCGGGCCGGTTTCAGCTATGCCGGCTATGCGCACCTCAAGATCGCCGGCGTGATCGAGACGATGACGGCCTTGCTCTACGCCGCGGGTGACGAGCCTGGGCCACACCGCTGGCAGCGGATCCGCAGCCGGATCGAGGCCGCGCTGCATGCGCGCGGCTATGATGAGGCGGCCCCTTCCGATGCCTCCAGCGCTGCGTCGATCGATTTCCTGCGCACCTTCGACATCGGCTTTCGCATCCGCCGTCTGCGCTTGCTGGCGCGGCGGTTGGTCGAGCTGGAGGCGGAGCATGATGAGGCAGTCCTGGCGCCCGTGCGCACCGCCATTTACGATTCGCTCGGCGCCTATCTCCACCGCAAGGCGCCCGAGGCGCATGGTGCCCTGCGGGGCGCGGTGCGCAGCCTGCGCGGGGACGCATCCCCGCTGCTCGACGATCTCGCCGCCTCTCTCGACCTGACCCGGCTCGATCATGAAACGGACGAACGGGTCGCCGAGGCGCTGGCGCAGCTTCCCCGTCAGCTGCGCCGCACCCTGCTTCTCCACTATCTCGGCTTTCCTTATGTCGACCTCGCCACCCTCCCGCTGCTTCAGGGTGAGGGGCTGGACGAGTTCGATCCGGTCAAGGTCGATCGCATCTCACCCGATGATTGCACCGCGATTCGCCAGGGCGGTGCGGAGGCCACGCTGAAGGGGATTCAGTTCAGCAATTTCGGCGCCTTCTTCAGCCGCAGCTACCGCGAGAATGATTACCTCTGGGGCCGGCTGCACGGCGCGGAGCGGATGATCGACATCATCGTGTCCGCGCTGCCCGCCACCGCCCGCCTCCGCCCGGGCACGGTCGCCGCCGCAAAGCGATCGGCCTTTCTGGCGATCCTTGATGAAGAGGAACCGCGCCTCCTCACGGCCGGCGGCCTCATCGCCGATCTGCGCCGCGAAATAGGCTGAGGCTGGCCAAAACGGCGCCGGCGTAATAGCGTCGCGCCATGCCGGAGCCTTGTACATGCAGTTCCTGAAAATCCTGTTCTGGGCCTTGGTCGCCTTCGCCGCTGCGGTATTCACCTTCGGCAATTGGAAATGGGTGTCGGTGTCGCTGTTCGGTAACCTGATGGCGGAGGTGAACCTTCCCATCCTGTTGCTGGTCACGTTCCTCGCCGGGTTCCTGCCGACCTTCCTGTACCAGCGAGCGCTGCGCTGGCGCCTGCGTCAGCGGCTGTCCGCCGCGGAGCGGACCATTGCCGACCTTCGGGCGCTGCCGCTTGCCGATCCCAGGCCTGCCGCGGCCGCGCCTGCGCCGGCCATGGCTGCGCCCGCCCCATCCTCTTCCACAGATTTCCCGCCGGAGGCCATCTGAACCATGTCCAACCCCATCTTCGTGGCACTGGACACGCCCGATCTTGACCGCGCCAAGGCGCTTGCCGCCAGCGTTCGCCACCATGTCGGCGGGATCAAGCTCGGGCTGGAATTCTTCGCGGGCAACGGCCGACACGGCGTGAAGGAGATGGCGGAACTCGGGCTGCCGATCTTCCTTGATCTCAAGTTTCACGACATCCCCAACACCGTCGCCAAGGCGATCCAGGCGCTGCGCGCCCTCGAACCGGCGATCATCACGGTGCACGCGGCTGGCGGGCAGGCGATGCTGGAGGATGCCAAGGCGGCCGCGCCCGCGGGTACGAAGGTCGTTGCCGTTACCATGCTCACCAGTCTCGACCAGCGCGATCTCGCCGCTACCGGGATCCACGGTTCGGCGCACGATCAGGTCCTGCGCCTGACGGAGCTTGCCCAGCGGTCCGGCGTCGATGGCATCGTATGCTCCGGCGAGGAGGTGAAAGCCGCGCATCAGTCATGGCCGGACGGCTTCTTCGTCGTGCCCGGCGTGCGCCCCGCCGATGCGGTCGTCGGCGATCAGAAGCGCGTAGTGACGCCGCGACAGGCGCTCGACAACGGCGCATCGATTTTGGTGATCGGGCGCCCGATCACCCAGGCTGAGGATCCGGATTCCGCCGCGCGTGCGATCGGCGCGACGCTGTAGGAGGCAATGTCATGGCTTTCGAAGGCAGCTGTCACTGCGGGGCGGTGACGTTCCACGTTGATGCCGATCGGCCGGTCGGTGCGATGAGCTGCAACTGCTCGCATTGCCGGCGAAAGGGCTTCCTTCTCGCGTTCCTGCCCGCTGAGACCTTCACGGTCACGGCCGGCGCTGATCGCCTGACCTCATACTTCTTCAACAAACATGTGATTCGGCACCAATTCTGCGCGGTTTGTGGCTGCGAAACGCATGCCGAGGGGACGGGGCCGGGCGGCGTTCGCACGACGGCGGTCAACCTGCGATGCGTACCGTCAATCGACCTCGATAGCCTCGCCATCGAAGAGATCGACGGCGCACGCTTCTGATCCCTAAGCTTTTCCGTGGCTTGCGGGATGTCATTCCCGCGCCATCTTCCCTTCATCGCGTTCCTGCCGGAGATGCAATGACCACCGCCAAGATATGCGGGCTATCCACGATCCAGGCGCTCGATGCGTCCGTCGCACGGGGCGCAAGCCACCTCGGCTTCGTATTCTATCCCCCGTCGCCGCGTCATCTCGCCTTTGAGCACGCCGGGGCGCTCGCCGCCCGCGTGCCGTCTCACGTGGCGCGTGTCGGCGTGTTCGTCGATCCCGACGATGATCTCGTCGCGGGCGCGGTGACGGCGGCGCGACTAACGATCATCCAGCTTCACAAGACCTCGCCGCAACGCATTGCGCAGCTTCGCACGGCAACCGGGCTGGAGACATGGGCCGCCCTCCCCGTGAAGACCCGGGGCGATCTCGAATCGGCGCGATCGCTGGCGGGTGCTGCCGACCGGATCCTCTACGACGCCAAGACGCCCGAGGGCGCACTGCCCGGCGGCATGGGTGTCCGGTTCGACTGGGCGTTGCTCGACGGCTTTCGTCATCCGACCGCATGGGCGCTTTCGGGCGGGCTCGATGCCAGCAACGTCGCGGAGGCGGCACGCCGCACCGGCGCGGCGCTGGTCGACGCTTCCTCCGGCCTCGAAACCGCCCCGGGCGTGAAGAACGTGGACAAGATAGCCGCGTTCCTGCAAGCGGTCGCCGCATCATGAATGCACCAAACACCTTCCGTGCTCAGCCCGACGATCGCGGTCACTTCGGCGACTATGGCGGCCGTTATGTTGCCGAGACGCTGATGCCGCTGATCCTTGAGCTGGAGCGGGAATATCGCGCCGCAAAGGGAGATCCGGCGTTCCAGGCGCAGTTCGACGACCTGCTGGAGCATTATGTCGGACGCCCCTCCCCGCTTTATTATGCGGAACGCCTGACGGACGCGCTGCGCGAGAATGCGGACCCTGGCATGGGCGCGCAGATCTGGTTCAAGCGCGACGAGCTGAACCATACCGGCGCGCACAAGATTAACAATTGTATTGGTCAGATCCTGCTCGCCATCCGGATGGGCAAGACGCGCATCATTGCGGAGACCGGTGCCGGCCAGCACGGCGTTGCGACCGCCACGGTCTGCGCCCGCTTCGGCCTGCCCTGCGTCATCTACATGGGCGCCAAGGACGTCGAGCGGCAGCAGCCGAACGTGTTCCGGATGAAGCTGCTGGGGGCTGAGGTCCGCGCCGTCACGTCGGGGGCGAACACGCTCAAGGATGCGATGAACGAAGCGATGCGCGACTGGGTCGCGAACATCCACGACACCTTCTACATCATCGGCACCGCGGCCGGCCCGCATCCCTATCCCGAGCTCGTCCGCGACTTCCAGAGCGTCATTGGGCGTGAGGCGCGGGCGCAGATGCTGGCACGCACCAGCCGCCTGCCCGACCTGCTGGTCGCCGCGATCGGCGGAGGGTCCAATGCCATTGGCCTGTTCCACCCGTTCCTCGATGATGCCGAGGTCGGCATGCTCGGGGTCGAGGCAGCTGGCGAGGGGCTGGAAAAGAAGCACGCCGCCAGCCTTGCGGGTGGTTTTCCGGGCATCCTCCACGGCAACAAGACCTATTTGCTCCAGGACGAGGACGGCCAAATTGCCGAGGCCCATTCGATCTCGGCCGGGCTCGACTATCCCGGCATCGGGCCCGAGCACGCCTGGCTGAAGGACATCGGCCGCGTCGACTATACCGCCGTCACCGATGAGGAGGCGCTCGACGCCTTCCAGCTTCTATGCCGGACGGAGGGAATCATCCCCGCGCTGGAGCCATCCCATGCGATTGCAGCAGTAGCGCGCAAGGCACGGGAAATGCGCGACGATCAGATCATCCTCGCCAATCTCTGCGGGCGCGGCGACAAGGACATCTTCACCGTCGCCCATGCATTGGGGGTGGCAATATGAGCGCGCGTCTGACGGCGGCTTTCCCGAACGACCGTGCCGCGCTGGTCACCTTCATCACCGCCGGCGACGGCGATACGCCGGCCGTGCTCGACGCGCTGGTGGCCGGCGGTGCCGACGTCATCGAACTTGGCATGCCCTTCACCGATCCGATGGCGGACGGCCCTGCGATCCAGGCGGCCAACATCCGCAGCCTTGGGAGCGGCACAACAACCGCTTCCATCCTGCAGATTGCAAAGGATTTTCGTGACCGGCACCCGGACGTACCGCTGGTGCTGATGGGTTACGCCAATCCGATGCTCCGCCGCGGCGCTGACTGGTTCGCCGCCGCAGCGCGCGACGCCGGGGTCGACGGCGTGATCTGCGTCGACGTTCCGCCGGAAGAGGACGACGCGCTCGGACCGGCGCTGCGCAGCGCCGGGATCGACCTCGTGCGGCTGGCGACGCCCACCACCGACGATGCGCGGCTCCCCTCCGTTCTGGAAGGCGCCTCGGGCTTCGTCTATTATGTGTCGGTGGCAGGGATCACCGGATTGCAGCAGGCCGCTCAGGCGTCGATCGAGGAATCCGTCGCGCGGCTGAAGCGCGCGACTGATCTGCCGATCGCGGTCGGCTTCGGCGTGCGCACGCCGGATCAGGCGAAGGCCATCGCCCGCGTTGCTGATGGCGTCGTCGTGGGCTCCGCGATCGTGGAACTGGTCGAACGCTTCGACGCTGATGCACCGGCGGCGATCCGCACCTATGTTGAGACTTTGGCGGTGGCGATCCGCGCCGCACGGAAGGAATTTGCATGAGCTGGTTGTCCAGCGTTCGTAACGCTTTGTCCTTCGTTGTTCCGGCAACGAAAGAGACGCCCGACAATCTCTGGCACAAGTGCAAGGGATGCGGGACGATGGTGTTCACCAAGGAGTTCGAGGAGAACCTGTCGGTCTGCCCGAGCTGCGATCACCACGGCCGCATTGGCCCATCGGCACGGTTCAAGCAGCTGCTGGACGAGGGCAGCGCCGACGTGCTCGCCCCGCCGCCGGCGCCGGAGGATCCGCTGAAGTTCCGCGATTCCAAGCGATACGTCGATCGTCTCAAGACGGCGCGGGCCGACACGGGCGAGCAGGACGCCTTCCTCAACGCGCGCGGTACCATCCATGGTCGCCGCGTCGTGATCGGCGTGCAGGATTTCGCCTTCATGGGCGGCTCGATGGGCCAGGCCGTGGGTGAGGCGTTCATCCAGGGCGTCGAGACGGCGATCGCCGACAAGGCGCCCTATGTCGTCTTCACTGCCAGCGGCGGCGCGCGCATGCAGGAAGGCATTCTCAGCCTCATGCAGATGCCGCGCAGCACGGTGGCGATCCAGATGCTCCACGATGCGGGGCTGCCCTATATCGTCGTGCTCACCGATCCGACGTCGGGCGGCGTGATGGCCGCCTATGCGATGCTGGGCGACGTGCACATCGCCGAGCCGCGTGCGACGCTCGCGTTCACCGGCCGCCGCGTGATCGAGAATACCATTCGTGAAAAGCTGCCGGACGATTTCCAGACCAGCGAATATTACCTCGAACATGGGCTGATCGACATGGTCGTGCATCGCAAGGAACTGCGCGATCGCCTCGCCACGATCATCGGCTACCTCTGCGCGGAGCGGCAGGCCGCCTGATCGTTCCGCCATTGCCGCTCGCGCCACTGGCGCGGCGGCCATGCCGGCCCGGCGTCATCGGCCGCTCGGCCCGTGTCGCGCGGTTCATTCAGCGACGCCGAAGGCGGAACGACGATGCCCGATCACGCACATTCCCGCGACTCGGCCGTACAAAAGCAGCTGGATCGGCTGTGGTCGCTGTCGCCCGGGGCGGATGTCCTCGGCCTGTCGCGGATCACGGAGCTTTTGGCGCGGCTCGGCAACCCGCACCTCCGCCTGCCGCCCACGTTCCATGTCGCTGGGACCAACGGCAAGGGGTCGGCCTGCGCCTTTCTTCGCGCCGCGCTGGAGGCCGCGGGAAAGTGCGTCAACGTCTATTCCAGCCCCCATCTGGTCCGCTTCAACGAGCGGATCCGGGTCGCCGGGCGGCTGATCGACGACGCGACATTGGCGCCGCTGCTGGCCGAAGTGCTCGATCGTGCCGGCGATGTCGGCGCCAGCTTCTTCGAGGTGACGACCGCGGCGGCCTTCCTGCAATTCTCCCGTTCGGCGGCCGATGCCTGTATCATCGAGGTGGGCCTCGGCGGCCGGCTCGACGCAACCAACGTCATCCACCCGCTTGTCTGCGGCATCGCCGGCCTCGGGATTGATCACGAGGCGTTCCTGCTCGCCGAAGAAGCGGGCACACCGCCCGAGCCGATGGCCCGCATTGCGTTCGAGAAGGCCGGCATCGCCAAACCCGGCGTGCCTTTGGTGACGCAGCATTACCCACCAATCGCCGCTGAGGCGATCGCAAGTGTTGCTGCCAGCCGCGGCGCACCGTTGGCGGCGCGAGACAACAAATGGCAGGCAACCCACGACGGCTCCGCCATCCTCTATCGGGACGCACAAGGCGTGCTGCAGCTGCCATTGCCGACGCTGGCCGGCCACCATCAGTGTGACAATGCCGCGCTCGCCGTCGCCATGCTGCGCCGCCAATCATTGATCGACATTCCGCAAGCCGCGCTCGCCGCCGGGATCCGCGCAGCGCGCTGGCCGGCGCGGATGCAGCGACTGGAACATGGCCCGTTGCTCGACCTTCTTCCTCGTCAGCCCACCGATGGCGTGTGGCTGGACGGCGCGCACAACGAATCGGCGGCCGCTGCCATCGCTACGGACTGGCCCCATAAAGAGGCGACCACCATCATCCTGGGTGTTCTGGCGAACAAGGATGCTGGCGCGATCCTTCGGCACATGATCGGCATGGCGCGGTCGGTCAGCATCATTGCGCTGCCGGTCCCGGGGCACGCCTGCCACGACCCCGTCGCCCTGGCCGGGCAGGCAACGGCACTGGGGGCCACAAGCGCCCTTGTGGCTAACGATATCCGGCATGCCTTCCGCGTCGCTGCAGATCTGCCCATTGCGGACCGCATGCTGATCGCCGGCTCGCTTTATCTCGCTGGCACCGTCCTGGAGGCAAACGACGAAGCGCCGCAATGACGCCTTGAGTTGCGATTGACTTGCAATAGCGGATTAGAGACAAGTGAGACAGAGGAGTCGCCAGCATGTCCATGTCCGTACCGCCGTCATCAGTCACAGAGCGCCTGTCGGTCCTGCCGCACACGCTGCCCGCATGTGAGAACGCCCGGTTGGTGCTGTTCGCGATCCGCCGCATGGGGGCGAACGGCCTCGCGGATGCCCGCGCCGCGCACGCCATGTTCACCGCCTTCGGCGAACGCTTTCGCCGTCCGCTGATGCTGGTGCGCGCGCTGATGGCGGATTTGGCCACCTCCGCCGCTGGGCCGATCTCCATCACGCATTGCTGCTGCTCGCGCATGACCCATGCCGAGAGCGCGCTGATGCACGTCCTCGCGCGCGTCGAGCTTTACCCGGACAATGCCCGCCTCCTGCTGGCTGACCTGCTCGGCATCCGCCGCGTCGACGGCATCCTCGCCAGCGCAGCGGTGGTCGCCGCTGCCTTCGCTGACGAAGGGCGACCGATCACCTGTTGATGAGCAATGGTCAGCCCGGCTGCGATGCCCCGGCTGCGGCGACCTCCGGCTCTTCGGAAACCTCCTGCCGTGCCGTATCGACCACGAAGCCGCGCTTCCACAGAACCCACAACAGCACCAGTCCCGGCAGCGCGACGATCATCGTCACGATCCAGAACCCGACCCAGCCAAACGCCTCCGCGACATAGCCCGATGGCGTCGACAGCCACGTACGCCCGACCACCGCGAAGGAGGTCAGCAGCGCGAACTGGGTCGCGGTGTAGGCGACGTTGGCCAGACCCGACAGATAGGTAGCAAACACCGTCAGGCCGATGCCGCTCGTCACCTGTTCCGTCGCCACCGCGATGAACAGCCACGTCGGCGAATGTCCCTTGGCGGCAAGGATCGCAAAGGTCGCGTTGGACAGCATCATCAGCACGCCCGATACGAACAGCGCCCGCCCCATGCCCAGCCACGCCAGAAACGGTGCGCCAATCGCCGTGCCGATCAGCAATCCCCACAGCCCGACGACCTTGTTGATCGCCAGGAACTCCTTGTCTGAAAAGCCAAGTTCGACGATCATCGGGTTGAGCATGCCCTGCCCCATCGCATCGCCCAGCTTGTAGACCAGCACGAACATCAGGATTAGCAGCGCACCGCGCCGGCGGAAGAATTCGCGGAAGGGGCTGACCACCGTGTCGTTGAACCAGCCGCGCCCGCCGCGCTGTACCACCTGGTCATGCAACCCGCGGCCGATCCACAGCGCGGCCAGCGCGCCGGGCAGCACGCACAGCGACGTCAGTCCATAGCCGAGCGCCCAGCCAAGCCCCAGGCCCTCGCTGGAGGCGACGGCGATCGTCCCCACGCCGGCGATGAAATTGCCGGTGCGATAACCGAACTGGTTCGCCGCGGTGCCGTGCGCCAGTTCGTCGTCCGGCAGGATCTCGATGCGATAGGCGTCGATGACGATATCCTGCGTCGCCGACAGGAACGCGGTGACGATGGCCCAGAAGGCGAAAGTGCCGATGTGCAGTTCGGGCTGGCTCGCGCCCAGCATCCAGACCGACGCGAAGAGCAATGCCTGAACCACGAACAGCCATGCCCGGCGCTGGCCGAACCATCCGGTCAGGATCGGCAGGCGGACGCGATCGATCAGCGGGGCCCAGAGGAATTTCAGCGTATAGGGGGTGGTCAGCCCGACGGCGAAACCAATCGTCTTCTTGTCGATCCCGACCTTCGCCAGCCAGAACGTCATCGTGCCCAGCAGCAGCGTCAGCGGAAAGCCGCTGGATATGCCCAGCAGGAAGGCAGCGGCCGGACGTGGTCGCAAATAGGGCTTCATTGCCGCGACAAAGCCGCGTCGCGCCACCGTCTCGGTCATCTACGCCTTACCTCCCGCCCCGCATTGCCAGGCGGACTAGCCGATCAGCGCGCGCTCGTCATCCTGCCGGATCGGTGCGCGCGCCAGACGGTGCGTCAGGCGCGAAACGACGTGTCTGGCGGCTCGCGAGAGCTCCATGATCGGTGTTTCAGGAAGATCGAAAACAAAATGCCACCCCGGGATGGGGTGGCGCGAGTGACGGGGCTCGAACCCGCGACCTCCGGCGTGACAGGCCGGCGCTCTAACCAACTGAGCTACACCCGCTCTTATCTGCCCCGATCATCGCCCGATGAGCGATCCCGAGGCACTTACCCCATGGTGCCGAAAAACCGGCACACGAACGACAACGTCGTCGGAGTTCCCACTGATCTGCACCAACTCCGCGAGGGAGTGGCGCGAGTGACGGGGCTCGAACCCGCGACCTCCGGCGTGACAGGCCGGCGCTCTAACCAACTGAGCTACACCCGCTTGGATCAGCGTGGAGGCGCGCCACTATGCCACGGGCGCGGGACTGTCAACGACTGCGGCGTCACTTTTTTCGCTCGTCCGCACTCCGTTCTGCGGCTGGCGCACCAATGTACCATGTTCAAAGAGGAAGCCTGCGATGTCTGGCTTGCCCGCACCCTTGAGTATCGTCTGGATGATGATCAGCAGCGGCACGGCCAGCAGCGCGCCGACGGTGCCCCACACCCATCCCCAGAAGCTCAGCGAGACGAGG
Organism: Sphingomonas sp. ABOLG; assembly: GCF_003950435.1. Classification (NCBI taxonomy): domain Bacteria; kingdom Pseudomonadati; phylum Pseudomonadota; class Alphaproteobacteria; order Sphingomonadales; family Sphingomonadaceae; genus Sphingomonas; species Sphingomonas sp. ABOLG. The sequence goes on along the minus strand of NZ_QQWW01000002.1, from coordinate 341,887 downwards.
ATCAGCACCGGGTTGATCGTCAGGCGATGACCGACGACCAGCGGCGTGACGACGTTCGCCTCGATCAGGTGCAGGCCATACATGATCGCCGGCGCCGCCATCGCGGTGCCCACGTCGCGAAAGGTCATCAGGCCGCCAATGGCGACCAACAGGGCCGCGATCACTGGTCCGAAATAAGGGATGTAGTTGAACAGCGCGACGATGCCCCCCCACATCAACGGGAAGGGCATGCCGAGCAGATGAAGCGCGCCTGCCGTGATGAGGCCCAGCACGATGTTGATCGCGGTGATCGTGCCCAGATAGCTCGACACGTCGTCCACCACCTGCTGGATGACGCGCGCGGTCGCCATCGCGCCGCCAAAGCTTTCGCGGTTGGTGATCAGCCGCTGGCGGATTCGCGTCCAGCCCGACAGGAAAAAGAACGTCACCAGGACGGCATACAGCACCTGGATGATGACCGCTGGCGCCGAGGTCGCGGCCAGTTCCAGGATCGAGCTGGGCGGCGCCACCGCTGCCGTGGGCGATTGCCGCACATTGCTCGTCGCCAGCCGCTGCAGCGTCCGGTTCGCATAGCGCTCCAGGTTCGAATACAGGTCCAGCAGCGGCTCCAGATTCTTCTGGATGCGATCGATGCGCGTGGGCAGCAGCTGGAAGAAGTCGATCGCCGGCACCACGATCGCCGCCAGCGCGATGTTCGCCGCCACCAAAAACAGCAGGACGCAGAACAGCGCCGCAATCGGTGGTGGCACGCGCCGCGCCTCGATCCACTCCAGCAGCGGGATGAGCGCGACGGAGACGACCAGCGCCACCGCGGTCGGCATGAAGAACTCGGCCCCCGCCTTCAGCGCAAAGGGCAACCCCACCACCAGCCCGAAACCTGCGGTCAGCGTCAACGCCGCCAGCAAGCGATCGCGCCTGAGGGCGACGCGCGGGTCCTCCGGCGCCGGCGCCGCGGCCGGCGCTGGCTGGTCCTGCACGATCGAGGGCGCCGGGAAACCGGAAACGGGATCAGCCATGACGATCGACTCTGGTAGGAAGCGAGACAATGCGCCGCGCTTGCCGGTGCCTCGCCATAACGGTCACCTGCGGCAATGACCATTGAGCACGATGGGGGTGAGCGCGTCGCCGCAAATTGTCCCGCGACACCCCACTAGTTCACCCAAGGGCCGTCCTCGAGGTAGAGATAATCCGGCTCGAACTCGCCCAGCCGCGCCAGCCGCGTCATGTCGAGTATCTGCACCCGCCCCCGCGCGACGACGGCCAAGCCCTCCTCGCGCAACCGTCGCACCACGCGATTGACGTGGACGCTGGTCAGCCCGACCGCCTCGCCCAGGTCCTGCTGCGTCAATGGAAGGTCGAAGCTCTGGTCCTGGACCCGTCCGACCGCGGCAAGGCGGCAATAGGCCTCGCAGATGAAGTGCGCGAGCCGCCCGGCGGCGTCGAGGCGCCCGATGCGGAAGATCCACTCACGATGCGCCGCGGCGTCCAGCATCGTGCTGAACCACAAGAGGAAGCCGAGATGCGGCCGCTCCGCCATGATCGCGTCGATCCGCTCGTGGGGAACCAGCGCGACGGTCGCCTCGGTGATCGTCGCCACGTCATGGTCGATGCAGCGTGTCGGGTAGCCGTGCAGATCGACGAAATCGCCCGGCACCTGATAGGACAGCAGCTGGCGATACCCGTCGCGTGCATCCATGAAGCGGCACATGTGCCCCTCGATCAGGAGCGTGCTGTACCGCATGCGCTCCCCGCGCCGCGAAACCACCTTGCGCGCCGGATACCGCTCCACGCGCTCCACCGCACTTTCCAGGGCAGCGAGTTCGTCGGCGCTCAATTCGTTGCGGCGCCGGCCACGCAGAAAATCCTTGGTGTGCACTGCATACCCCTTTGTTGCGAGGTCGCAACGCTTCAGGCGGCGACACGATCCTCAAAGTAGCTTTTCAGGTCGCGCTTCAGAATTTTGCCATTGGCGTTTCGCGGCAGCATCTCGTCACAGAAATGGATCGCCACCGGCACCTTGAACGCCGCCAGCCGCTCGCGCACCCATTGCTGCAGCTCCGCCTCGCTCGCCTGCATGCCGGGGGCGAGGTGAACGACGGCGGCCGGCTCTTCTCCGAGCGTACGATGCGGGATACCGATCAGCGCGCAATCGGTGACCGCCGGATGATCGTAAAGGACGTTCTCGACCTCGCTGGAATAGATATTCTCGCCGCCGCGGATCACCATGTCCTTGGCGCGATCGACGATGAAGCAGAACCCTTCCTCGTCCAGCCGCGCCAGGTCGCCGGTCCGGACCCAGCCATCGACGAAGGTCGCCGCCGTCGCTTCCGGCTTGTTCCAATATCCCTTCACGATCATCGGCCCCCGCGCCCACAATTCGCCGACTTCCCCCGGCGGCAGTTCACGCCCGTCCGCATCGGTTACCTTCAGGTCGGCGACCGCCACGGCAGGGCCGCAGCTTTCGGGGCGCTGCAAATAATCCTCACCCGAATGGGTCGTCACCGTCGCGGTCGTTTCGGTCATGCCCCAGCCGTTGCCGGGCGCCGACTTCAGCTCGCCGGCGATCTTGCGCACCAGCTCGGGCGCGGACGGCGCGCCGCCATAGCCGATCGTCTCCAGGCTGGAGAGGTCGTAGCGGTGCCGCTCGGGATGCTCGAGCAACTGCCAGGCGATCGTCGGGACGCCGCCGGTCGAATTCACCTTTTCGCGCTCGATGATCTCCATCGCGCGGATCGGCTCGAACTTGCGCATGTAAATGATCGTATGGCCGGCGGCCACGGCTCCCATCAGTCCGGATGACAGCGCCGTCGCGTGGAACAGCGGGATTACCGTCAACGCCACCTTGGGGGTCGGTTCTGGCAGCGGATCGCCGCGGCGCAGGACCGTGCGCGCCATCGCATAGCCGGTCGACAGGATGTTGGTCATGAAGTTGCGGTGCGTGCCCAAGGCGCCCTTGGGCTTCCCCGTCGTGCCGCTGGTGTAGAGGATGGTCGCCTCATCCTCGGGTACCAAGCCGGCATCGGGTAGATCACCCGCCGGCAGCGCCGCCCAGTCATGCGGCGTACCGATGATGTCTTCCAGCCGCTCGGCCCCCTCCAGCGGCTGGGCCGCTCGGCTGATCAGGATGCGCGTCACGCCAGGATAATCTGCGCGCAGGTCCGCCACACGGTCCCAGCGCTCGTCGTCGGCGATCAGCACCTTGGCGCCCGAGTCCGTCAGGCCATAGACCAGCTCCTCGCCCGTCCACCACGCGTTCAGCGGCACCGCGATGGCACCCAAAACCGTGGTTGCGAAAAAGGCCACGATCCATTCGGGCAGGTTGCGCATTGCGATCGCCACCCGGTCGCCCTTGCGCATCCCGCCCGCCGCCAGATCGGCGGCCAGCGCCGCGATGGCGCGGTGCTGCGCGTCGTAGCTGACGCGCTCATCCTCGTAGATCGTCGCCAGCCGCTCGCCATGCCCGCGCGATACCGCCACCAGCGCGGCCATGTGGGGCGGCGCATTCTTCCACACCCGCGTCGGAATGCCGTGGATCGTGACGGTTTCCATCTCGAACTTCGCGCCCGGCGCGGTCAGCAACGCCTCTGCCTCTTTGATCGAGACGGCGGGCCAGGATGCGGCCAGAGGTTGCGTTGCCACGACAAATTTCTCCCACGGTAAAATTCGCTTCGGTATTGCGCGACGTTAGGATTGATTCCCGCCCTGCTCAAGCGATAGGGAGAGGAGAATTAGAAACAGGGGTATGGAGGGGCCATGAAGATCGCGTCACCCGAGAAGCACGGCTTCGACAGCCAGCGGCTGGGCATGATCGATACCTTCCTGAAGGAACGGTACCTCGATTCGGGTGAGTTCCCGAACACCCAGCTGCTCGTGTCGCGCGATGGCGAAATCGTGCATTTCTCGTCGCAGGGGGCAGCGCGAGAGGGTGGCGCGAAGCAGATCGACGAAGGCAGCCTGTTCCGTATTGCCTCGATGACGAAACCGATCACCTCGGTCGCGTTCATGATGCTGGTGGAGGAGTGCAAGGTCGCACTCGACACGCCGGTCCATCACGTCCTGCCCGAATTCAAGAAGCTGGGCGTCTATGCCGGTGGTGGCGCCGGTGTCCCCTTTATGACCCGCCCCACCGAAGAACCGATGCGGATGGTCGATCTGCTCCGGCACACCTCCGGTCTCACCTACGGCTTCCAGAACCGCTCCAACATCGATGCCGCGCATCGCGAGCTGAAGCTGGAGAATTGGCACGGCAATTACGATCTCGACGGCTTTGTTGCTGAACTCGGCAAGCTGCCGCTCGAATTCTCGCCCGGCACCAGCTGGAACTATTCCGTCTCCACCGACGTGCTCGGCGCGGTGGTGCAGCGCGTGTCGGGCATGTCGCTGCCGCAATTCTTCGAACAGCGCATCTTCAAGCCGCTGGGCATGAACGACACGGGCTTCACCGTTCCTTCGGAGAAACTCGACCGGCTGGTCGATTGCTACACGCTGGCGCCCGGCAAGGGCCGCGTCATGTTCGACCGTGCCGAGGAAAGCATGTGGTCGAAACCGTTCACGCTGGTGTCCGGCGGTGGCGGTCTGGTCTCGACCGCGCTCGATTACCAACGCTTCTGCCAGATGTGCCTCAACGGCGGCACGCTCGACGGGGTGCGCATCCTGGGTCGCAAGACGATCGACCTGATGACGCAGAACCATCTGCCCAATGGCGCGGACCTGTCGTCCATGTCGCGCTCGCTGTTCAGCGAGACGCAGAACGCCGGCACCGGCTTTGGCCTCGGCTTCGCAGTCACGATCGACACCGCGCGCTCGATGATGCCGGGCAGCGTCGGCGAATATTATTGGGGTGGCATGTTCTCCACCGCCTTCTTCATCGATCCGGTAGAGCGGCTGACCATGGTCTTCATGACCCAGCTGTCGCCCAGCATGATCTATCCCATCCGGCGCGAGCTCAAGACGATGATCTACTCGGCGCTCAAGTAACAAACCCTTCCGGCCGGTCCGCCGGCCGAACGACCATCCTGTTTTGGAGACCAACGCACAATGACCTCCCCCGTCCGCTTCGAACGCCACGACGACGTTCTTGTCATCATCTCCGATTCGCCGCCGGTGAACGCGCTAGGCGCGGCCGTGCGCGACGGGCTGAAGGAAGGCGTCAGCCAGGGGATCAACGATCCCGCGGTCAAGGCGATGGTGATCCGCTGCGACGGCAAGACCTTCTTCGCCGGCGCTGACATCACCGAATTCGGCAAGCCGCCCAAGGGCGCGTCGCTTCACGAAGTCATCGACATGATGGATTCGAGCGAGAAGCCGATCGTCGCCGCGATCCACGGCACTGCGCTCGGCGGCGGCTGCGAAGTCGCGCTCGCCTGCCACTATCGCGTGGCCGTCCGCTCGGCGGTGATGGGCCTTCCTGAGGTGAAGCTCGGGCTGCTCCCCGGCGCGGGCGGCACGCAGCGCCTGCCGCGCATCGTCGGCGTGAAGGCCGCGCTTGAAATGGTCGCGATCGGCGATCCGATCCCCGCCAAGAAGGCGGCTGAAGTCGGCCTGGTCGACCGCGTCGTCGGTGAGGACTCGCTGGAAGCGGACGCGATCGCCTTCGCCCGCGAGATCGCCGACAAGAAGCCGATCCCGCGCGTCCGCGACAAGACGCTCGCCCCCGATCCCGAGGCAGTCGAGGAGTTCAAGAAGAAGCACGGCCGCCGCATGCGCGGCTTCGATGCGCCGGCCGCCAACATCGCCTGCGTCGTCGCCGCCAGCGAGCTTCCCTTCGATGAGGGCATGAAGTTCGAGCGCGAACAGTTCATGAAGCTGATGACCGGCACCCAGTCCGCCGCCCAGCGCCACCTGTTCTTCGCCGAGCGTCAGGCCGCCAAGATCGACGACGTCGATCCCAAGACCCCGCTTCGCCCGATCAACAAGGTCGGCGTGATCGGCGCCGGCACGATGGGCGGCGGCATTTCGATGAACTTCCTGTCGGCCGGCATCCCGGTCACGATCGTCGAGATGCAGCAGGAAGCGCTCGACCGTGGTACCGGCGTAATGCGCAAGAATTACGAGGCGTCGGCCGCCAAGGGCCGCATCAAGCCCGACGCGCCGGAGAAGGCGATGGGCCTCCTCACCCCGACGCTGAAGCTCGAGGATCTCGCCGACTGCGATCTCATTATCGAGGCGGTGTATGAGAATATGGACGTCAAGAAGGAGCTGTTCACCAAGCTTGACGCCATCGCGAAGCCGGGCGCGATCCTCGCCACCAACACCAGCTACCTCAACGTCGACGAGATCGCCGCGGTGACGAAGCGTCCGGAAGACGTCGTCGGCATGCACTTCTTCTCGCCGGCCAACGTCATGCGCCTGCTCGAAGTGGTGCGCGGCGAAAAGACGGCGAAGGACGTGCTCGCCACCGTCATGGCGCTGGCCAAGAAAATCAAGAAGGTCGCCGTCGTCGCCGGCGTCTGCCACGGCTTCATCGGCAACCGCATGCTCAGCCCGCGTCAGATCGAGGCGAACAAGCTCCTCATGGAAGGCGCGACGCCGCAGCAGATCGACAAGGTCCATGTCGAATTCGGCATGCCGATGGGCCCGTTCCAGATGGCCGATCTCGCCGGCGTCGACATCGGCTGGCATCGCGATCCGAGCCGGATCGAAAGCATCCGCGACGCGCTCGCCGCCGAGGGTCGCTGGGGCCAGAAGAAGGGCGCCGGCTATTACGATTACGACGAGAAGCGTAACGCCACGCCCAGCCCGCGCGCGCTCGAGATCATCGAGGAGTTCCGCGCCAAGTCGAACCTGCCCAAGCGCGAGATCACCGATCAGGAGATCGTCGAGCGCACGCTCTACACGATGGTCAACGAAGGCGCGCTGATCCTCGAAGAGGGCAAGGCGCAGCGCGCGAGCGACGTGGATGTGGTCTGGATCATGGGCTATGGCTGGCCGGTCTATCGCGGCGGCCCGATGTTCTGGGCGCAGAATGAAGTCGGCCTGAAGAAGATCGTCGAAGGCCTTGAAAAGCATGGCTTCAAGGTCGCCGAGAGCCTCAAGACCGCAGCCGAGACGGGCGCTGCGCTGAAGTGACCGAAACGTGCCCCGCCCTGCCCGTCGCGCCGTGGTGCCGCCGCTCCCCTTCCGGGGCCGGCGTTGCCACGCGCGGCGGGCAGGCGGGCACAGGAGCACGGGCCGATGACTGAACGCACCGCTTTGCAAACCGCCGCCGCGGTCCGCTCTCGCGCCACCACCGCGCTGGCGGAAACCGAGGCGGCGATCGCCCGGATCGAGGAGCGCGACGGCCCGCTCAACGCCGTCGTGGTGCGTGATTTCGATCGCGCCCGCGCCGCGGCGGCCGAGCTCGACGCGCGCATCGCGCAAGGGTTCGACGGCCCGATCCTCGGCGTGCCGATGACGATCAAGGAAAGCTATGACGTCGCCGGCCTGCCGACGACCTTCGGCTTTGCCGAGCATCGCGATTTCACTGCGGCGGAAGACGCCATCACCGTCCGCCGGCTGAAGGCGGCGGGCGCGATCATCCTGGGCAAGACCAACGTTCCCCCCGCCCTGTCGGATCTACAGTCCGACAATCCCGTCTATGGCCGCACCAACAATGCGGTGAACCCTGATCGGGTCGCGGGCGGCTCGTCCGGCGGGTCGGCCGTCGTGCTCGCCGCCGGCATGGTCCCGCTCGAATTCGGCTCCGACATCGGCGGCTCGATCCGCGTGCCCGCCGCCTTCAACGGCGTCTGGGGGCACAAGACCACCTGGGGTGTCATCCCCACGGAGGGCCACTACATGCCCGGCACCGACGGGGCGCGCACCGTCCTGTCGGTGCTCGGTCCGATGGCGCGCGATGCCGACGATCTCGAAACCGCGCTCGACATCGTCGCCGATCACCCGCTCGCCCCTGCCCGCCGCCACGGTGACAAATGGCGCTTCCTGCTCCTCACCAGCCATCCAATGGCAAAGGTGCAGCAATCGATCATCGCCGCACTCGAACGGGTCGCAAACGCGCTGCGGGAAACCGGCGCCACCGTCGACACCAGCAGCGATCTCCTCCCCGATCTCGAACGCCAGCACGCCGGCTATTGGCAGATGCTCAACATCGCCATGTCGCGCCGCGCCCCGCGTCCCGAGGGGCAGGCCGCGCCCGAGCTCGAACCCTGGCTTCACCTCCATGACGAGCAGGCCCGCAACCAGCGCCAGTGGCGCCGTCTGTTCGAACGCTACGATGCGGTGATCGCGCCCACGGTGGGCATGACGGCCTTCCCGCACGATCCGACACCGCTCGCCACCCGCCGCCTCTCGATCGACGGCGAGGACACGCAATTCTTCCACCAGTTCGTCTTCCCCGGCCTCGCCACCTTCCCGATGCTGCCCGCCACCAGCGTGCCGATCGGCAAGGATGCGGACGGGCTGCCGATCGGCGTCCAGGTGATCGCGGACCTCTACGCCGACCGTACCGCCATCGCCGCGGCGCGCGACATCCACGATGCGGCGGGGGCCGCATAATGACCGTCGGCCGCATCCTCTTCACCAAGTTCGTCGTGCAGGATCTGCCGCGCGCGCTCGCCTTCTACGCGCAAGCGTTCGGCTTCACGGAGCGCAATCGCATCGCGCTTCCGGGGATGGAAGAGGTGCTGATCGGCCTCCCGGACGATCCCTTCACCCTCGTCCTCTATCATCACACCGACGGCCGCGCGCTGGTGCGCGGGGACAATCACGGGCCGCTCGGCCTGTCGACCCGCGACATCCAGGCCGCCTGGGATCGCGCGATCGCCGCCGGTGCCACTGCCGTTCGCCCGCCGGAGGATCTCCCCGGCATGCGCATCGCCTTCCTCGATGATCCGGAAGGCCACACCATCGAACTCATCCAATATCTGCGCGAGAAGACCCGCGAAGGAGCAAGCGAATGACCGATCTTGATCAGTTCCGCGCCGAGACGCGCGCGTGGCTCGAGGCGAATTGCCCGCCCGAGATGCGCGAGCCGATCCGCAGCGAGAAAGACAGCGTCTGGGGTGGCCGCGACCAGAGCGCCATGACCCCGGCGCAGAAGCAGTGGATGGACGCCATGGGTGCCAAGGGCTGGACCGTGCCCGATTGGCCCAAGGAATATGGCGGCGGCGGCCTCTCGGCGGCCGAAACCAAGATCCTGCGCGAGGAAATGGCCAGCATCCGTGCGCGCAACCCGCTGTCCTCCTTCGGCATTTCGATGCTCGGGCCGGCGCTGCTGAAATACGGCACCGAGGAGCAGAAGAAGGAGCATCTGCCCAAGATCGCGCGCGGCGAGATCCGCTGGTGCCAGGGCTATTCGGAGCCGAACGCCGGGTCCGACCTCGCCAGCCTCGCCACCTCGGCGGAGGACAAGGGCGATCACTTCCTCATCAACGGCCAGAAGATCTGGACCAGCTACGCGAATTACGCGGACTGGATCTTCTGCCTCGTGCGCACCGACAAGACGAACAAGCACAAGGGCATCAGCTTCGTCCTGTTCGACATGCAGACGCCGGGCGTCTCGACCAAGCCGATCCTCTTGATCAGCGGCTATTCGCCCTTCTGCGAAACCTTCTTCGACAATGTGAAGGTGCCGAAGGAGAACCTCGTCGGAGAGCTCAACAAGGGCTGGGACGTCGCGAAATACCTGCTCGGCCATGAGCGTGAGATGATCTCGAACATGGGCCTCGGCGGCGGTGGCAGGAACCCGCTGATCGAGGGCGCGATCGCCACCATCGGCCTCGATCATGACGGTCGCCTCGCTGATCCGCTGCTGCGCGCCAAGATCGCCGAGTTCGAGGTCCGCTCCAAGGCGTTCGCCGCCCAGTCCGAACGCTTCATTGACGAGCTAAAGGCCGGTCGCGCGCACCCCGCCCAGCCGTCGATGATGAAATATTACGGCACGGAGCTCAACAAGGCGCGCCACGAACTGCTGATGGCCTCGGGCGGCTCGGACAATCTGGAATGGGAAAGCGAGCGGTCGCGCGGCGGTGCGCCGGCACGCGACTGGCTGCGCACCAAGGCGAACTCGATCGAGGGCGGCACCAGCGAGGTGCAGCTCAACATCATCTCGAAGCGCATCCTGGAGCTGCCGGGCGCGTGATCGGGTCGCCCTTCCCCTCGCGGGAAGGGCGCGCTCGCCAGACCATCTACGGGAAGCGGGTGGCGCGGCCACGGGCCTGCCGCCGCTTCCCACCTCCTCCGGCGCTCATGCGCGCCGGGGCGTAAAAGGGACGAACGATGCCTCTTTTCCTGAACGAAGATCAGACCATGCTGCGCGACACCGCGCGCGATTTCGTGGCCGATTCCGCCCCCGTCAGCCACATGCGCAAGCTGCGCGACGACAATGACCAGACCGGCTTCTCGCGCGACTTGTGGAAGCAGTTCGCCGACATGGGCTTCACCGGCATCCTCATCGACGAGGCACAGGGCGGCCTTGGCCTCGGCCATGTCGAGGCGGGCGTCGTGCTCGAAGAAATCGGTCGCAACCTGTCGCCCTCGCCCTTCCTTCAGACCGCCGTCGCCGCGGTCGAGGCGATGAAGGGCACGCCGCACGCCGATCGCTGGTTCCCCGGCATCCTCGCCGGTGAGACCGTTGCCGCACTCGCGATCGACGAAGGCGCCAAGCACCGCTCCTCGGTTGCCATGAAGGCGGAGCGCGCCGGCAACGGCTTCAAGCTCACCGGCGCCAAGCAGTTCGTCCACCACGGCCATGTTGCTGACGTGGTGATCGTCGCCGCGCGCACCGCCGGCTCGGCCGATGATCAGGACGGCGTCACGCTGTTCGCCGTGCCCAAGGATGCCGCCGGCATGACCGCCAAGGCCGAGCGTCTGACCGACGCCAGCCTCGCCGCGCGGATCGAGTTCGACGGTGTCGAGGTCGATGCCGACGCCGTGATCGGCGAGGTTGACGCCGGCCGCACGCCGCTCGATCGCCTGCTGCGCGCGGGCCGTGCGGCTGCCGCTGCCGAAATGCTCGGTGTCGGCGCTGGCGCGATGGACATGACGGTGAACTACCTCAAGGAGCGCAAGCAGTTCGGCGTGCTGATCGGCAGCTTCCAGGCGCTGCAGCACCGCGCATCGCATCTCTACAGCGAGATGGAAGTGGCCCGCGCCGCCGTGCTGAAGGCACAGCAGCTGCTCGACGCCGGTGATGAGAAGGCGGACGCTGCCGTCTCGGTCGCCAAGGCGATGACCGGCCTCGCCACGATGCTCAGCGTGCAGGAGGGCATTCAGATGCACGGCGGCATCGGCATGACCGATGAATATGACATCGGCTTCTACATGAAGCGCCAGCGCGTCCTGGCCGAACTGTTCGGCGACGCGAACTTCCACGCCGATCGCCTCGCGCGCGCGGCCGGCTATTGACGCTTTTCCCCTCCTTCCAGCAGGAGGGAGGGGAACGACATCCGGGGGGCAAGGCAATCGGCGACGCATGGTGGCACTTCCACGTGGCGCGACCGTCCTTGGCCCTGTCGTTTCAGGCCCAGGGATTGGAATAGATGAGCGACACCTCCGACAGCACGCCTCCCCCTACCGATACCCGGCCCACTCCTACGCCTGAATCGCTCGCCGCCGATCTCGTCGACCTGCTCGACGTCGAGGAGATCGATACCGATCTCTACCGTGGCCGCCGGTCCAAGGGCGGCGTGGGCCGCGTCTTCGGTGGTCAGGTAATCGCGCAGGCGCTCCAGGCCGCGCAGCGCTCGACCGATGCGCCCAAGATCGCCCATTCGCTCCACGCCTATTTCATGCGGCCGGGCGACGAAAATTTCCCCATCGTCTACCGCGTCGTGCGCGACTTCGAAGGGCGCAGCTTCGCCACCCGCCGCGTCATCGCGATGCAGCGCGGCGCTCCGATCCTCAACCTTGCCTGCTCGCTGCAGGTGCCGGAGGAAGGCTTCCATCATCAGGATGCGATGCCCGACGTGCCGCCGCCGGAATCGTTGCCGACCGAGGCGGAGCTTCGCGCCCGCGACGCCGTGCACCTCCCCGAAAAGCAGCGGCGCATGGTCACCCGCCCGCGCCCGATCGAGATGCGGCCGGTGTTTCCGCGCAAATGGTTCAATCCCACCCCCAGCGAACCGATCCAGCACAGCTGGTTCCGGGTCATCGCGCCAATCGGGGATGATCCCGCGATGCACCGAGCGGTGCTGTCCTATGCGTCGGATATGGCGCTGCTCGGCACCTGCATGCTGCCGCACGGCGTCAACTGGACGACCCCCGGGTTCCAGAGCGCCAGTCTCGATCACTCGATCTGGCTGCACGAGGATTTTCGCGCCGACGAATGGCTGCTCTACGCCACCGACAGCCCCTGGGCTGGCCACGCACGCGGCATGAACCGCGGGCAGGTCTTCACCCAGGATGGCCGCCTCGTCGCAACGGTGGCGCAGGAAGGGCTGATCCGCCAGCGCACGCCCCGCGCCGAATAGCGGCCAATGGCCGCGTCCTGCTTCTGCCCCCGCCCGCACGCTGGTTGCGCGCCACACCCTCCTGTCCTTCAGGATTCATCCATGACCATCGATCGCCGCGATTTTCTCACCGGCACCGCCGCGCTTGCCGCCAGCACCGCCCTCGTCTCGCCGACGCTCGCGCAGGCCCCGGTGGCGGGCGCTGACGCGGCCGCCCTCGCGCTGCTCGATCAGCAGGCCGACGCACTTCTCACCGCCTATCCCGACGGCGCGGCGTATCTCGGGCTCGACCAGGGCAAGCGGCTGGCGCTGAAGACCAGGCTCACTGATCGCAGCGCCGATGCGGAAGCCGCGCGCCGCAGCGCCGCTGCACAGCGGCTCGCCCGCCTGCAGCGGATCGATCGCACCGCCCTGACGCCGGCCGTCGCAACCCATGTCGAAACCGTGATCGCGGCGCATGAGATCGCGCTCGACGGCTGGCAGCGGATGCCAGTCGGCGACATGGCCTTTCTGTCGAACAACAACTATCGTTCGACTCCCTATGTGGTGACTCAGGGCAATGGCGCGTTCGTCGACACGCCGGATTTGCTCGAGAACAAGCATCAGGTCGCAAGTCGCGCGGATGCCGAGGCATACCTTGCGCGGCTGGAGGCCTATGCCGGTCAGCTCGAGGCCGAAACGCGCCGGATACAGGCCGATGCGGGCCAGAACGTTCTGCTGCCGGCCCCCTTCAACGACATTACGGCCGCGCAATTGCGCGCCGGCGCCGCGCAGCCTGCGGCCGAACAGGGGATGATCCGCACCTTCGCCGACAAGGTCGCCAAGGCGGGCCTGACCGGCGACTGGACCACCCGCGCCACCGCCATCGTCGACCGCCGGATCGCGCCCGCCCTCGTACAGCAGGCCGACACGCTGGCCTCGTTCCGCTCGCGCGCACCGGAGGATGGCGGCATGTGGCGGATGCCCGACGCGGAGAATCGCTACGCATGGCTCGCCGAGGCCGCCACTACGACGAAGCGCACGCCGGACGAGATCCATGCATCCGGCCTCGAGCAGTGCCGCGCCTACGCTGCCGAGCTGGACCCGTTGCTCCGCGCACAGGGGCTAACTCAGGGCACGCCCGGGAAGCGGCTCGCCGCGCTCGGCAAGCGCCCGGACCTCCTGTTCGCGAACAACGACGCGGGCCGTGCCGAGCTTCTCGCCTATCTCAACACTGTGGTCGACCGCCTCCGCCCGGGTCTGCCGCAGGCCTTCGGCAAGCTCGTCCGCGGCAATCTGGTCATCAAGCGGGTGCCCCCGGCGATCGAGAATGGCGCGCCCAACGGCTACGCCGGCCCCGGCGCGCTGGATGGCTCGACGCCCGGCATCTACTACATCAACCTGCGCGATACCGCGAACTGGCCGCGCTTCGAACTTGCTACGCTCACATTCCACGAAGGCATCCCGGGGCACATCTGGCAGGGCGAATATACCTTCGACCTGCCGCTGATCCGAACGCTGCTCGCCTTCAACGCCTATTCCGAAGGCTGGGGCCTGTATGCGGAGCAGATCGGGGCGGAGCTTGGCTATTATGACGACGATCCCCTCGGTCGGATCGGCTATCTGCAGTCGATGAACTTCCGTGCCGCGCGCCTGGTGGTCGACACCGGCCTGCATCACAAACGCTGGTCAGTCGATCAGGCGGTACGCTGGCTGATGGCGGCGACCGGCTATACCGAGAGCCGGGCGCGGTCAGAGATCAACCGTTATTGCGTGTGGCCGGGTCAGGCGCTGGGCTACAAGACCGGCCACAATGAAATCAACCGCCTGCGCGACGCCGCCAGGCAGAAGCTCGGCCCGCGCTTCGACGTACGTGGCTTCAATGATGCGGTGGTTCAGGCCGGCGGGATGCCGCTCGGCGTACTCGGCGAGGTGGTCGACCGCTGGTGTAAGACCGTACCGGCCTGATCGATCAGCAGTTTGCTGGTCCGCAGCGTTTCCGGAGACGTGGTTCAACCGCTTCCGGAGGCGCTGGAACCTGCTCGCTCAGGCGCTGGTGCGCCCATATTCCTGCTTGGTCACCGGATGGCTGGACGACAGCCCGCCATCCACCGCCACCGCCTGCCCGTTGACATAGCTTGCATCATCCGAGGCAAGGAACAGCGCCACCTTGGCCAGTTCCTCCGGCTGCGCGCCGCGTCGCAGCGGATTGAGGCGGCCCACGCGATCGATCTTGCCTGCCTCACGCGCATAATCGAACACCGATTGCGTCATGCCGGTCTCGGTCAGGCCGGGGCAGATCGCGTTGACGCGAACGTTGGATCCCGACAGCTGCTGTGCCGAAACCTGTGCGAGGTTGATGACGCCCGCCTTGGACGCGGAATATGCCGGCGACCCCGCGCCCGAGCGAATACCGGCCACGCTCGCCGTCAGGATAATCGCACCGCCTCCCCGCTCGGCAATGCGGGGGGCGCCATGTTTGATCGCCAGGAACGGTCCGATCAGGTTGACGCGCAGCACCTCGCTAAACAGGCTGACGTCGGTATTGAAGATGTTCGCCATCCCGCCCGAGATGCCGGCATTCGCGAACATGATATCGAGCCCGCCGAAGCTGTCGCAGGCGAGCGCGATGGTGCGCAGCACATCCTCTTCGTTACCGGCATCCATCTCGATCGCCTGGGCCGTACCACCGGCTTCCCGGATTGCGGCAGCCGTCGCCTCAGCCCCCACCTTGTCCGCAACAACGACCTGGCCGCCCTCTGCCGCAAACAGCGTCGCCGCCGCGCGGCCGATGCCCGAACCTGCGCCCGTGACAATGATCGACTTGCCCGTGAACCTCACTTCAACCTCCGCTCAAACCCTGCGCTACGCTGCTCGCGCGATCCTCAGATCGTCACGCCGCCGTCGATGACCATCGTCTGTCCCGTCATGAAGCCGCTCGCCTTGGACGCGAGGTACACAACCGCACCCGCAATCTCCTCGGGCTCCCCGATCCGGCGCAGCGGCGTGGTCCGGTTCCGTTCGGCGACCGCGGCTTCGTCTTCCCACAGCGCCTTGGCGAAGTCGGTCTTGATCAATCCCGGCGCGATGCAATTCACCCGGATGCCGTGCTTGCCATATTCATGGGCAAGGTTGCGGGCGAGCTGCATGTCCGCTGCCTTGGAGATGCAGTACGCGCCAATGACGGTCGACCCGCGTAGGCCCCCGATCGACGAAACGATCACGATCGAACCTTCTCCCCGCTCCTTCATCTCAGGCGCCACCATCGTGATCAGCCAGTGGTTGGAGAGGATGTTGTTGTCGAGGATCTTGCGGAACTGCTCGTCCGCGATCCCTTCCTGCGGACCGTAATAGGGATTGGAGGCTGCGTTGCAGACCAGGCAATCGATGCGGCCAAATGCGCGGCGACTCTCATCGACGAGGGTCTGCAGCGCCGCCTTGTCCGAGATGTTGGCGGCCACTGCGATCGCTGTGCCTTCACCGAAGCGGGCGTTGATCTCGTCCGCGACGGCTTGCGACGCATCCTGCTTGCGGCTGGAGATCACGACCTTCGCGCCCTGCTCAGCGCAGGCGATCGCGCTGGCCTTGCCGATGCCGCGCGACGACCCGGTAATCACGACGACCTTGCCGGTCAGATCGAACAAACTCATAGCTACTTCTCTTCTTGTAGAAGGCGCGGGTTACGCGCCCGCCTTGACGGCGAAGGACCAGGCCGCATCGGCCAGCATCGGCACACGCGCGCTGGTCGCCTCGGCATTGGCGCTGGACGCCGTGCCAATCAGGAAGCGCTTGCGGATGCCCTGGACGATGGAGGCGAGGCGGAACAGGTTGAACGCCAGCAGCCAGTTGAGATCGGGAACGCCATCGCGTCCGGTCTTTTCGCAATAGCGCGCGACGACTTCCTCGACCGTCGGAATCCCGGTCTCCGGCCCGGTCAGCCCCATCACGCCCGAACGGCCCTCCGGCTCGGTCACCCAGCTGATCAGGAAATAGCTGAGGTCAGCAAGCGGATCGCCCGTCGTGCAGAGCTCCCAGTCGAGCACCGCCGCGACGCGCGGTTCGAGACCCGGCGCGAACTTCATGTTGTCGCAGCGATAATCCCCATGGACGATCGTGGTGCGCGTCTGCTCCGGGATGGTGCGTGGCAGCCACTCGATCAGCCGCTCCATCGCCGGCATATGCTCGGTCTCGGCGCCGCGGTACTGCTTCGTCCAGCGGCTCACCTGGCGCTCGAAGTAATTGCCCGCTCGCCCGAAATCCTCGAGCCCCGTCGCCTTCAGGTCGACGTTGTGGAGCGCCGCCAGCGTATCGATCATCGCGTTGTAATGCGCACGCCGCGTATCGGCATCCATGCCCGGGAAGGAGCCGTCCCAGATCGTCCGGCCGTCCACCATCTCCATGACGTAGAAGGCGGAACCGATGACGTTGTCGTCCTCGCACAGGCCATATTGCCGCGGCACCGGAAAGCCCGTCGGGTGAAGCGCAGCCATCACGCGATATTCGCGATCCACCTGGTGCGCAGACGGCAACAGCTCGCCCATTGGCTTGCGGCGAAGCACGTAATTGCGCCCCGGCGTCATCAGCTTGTACGTCGGGTTCGATTGCCCGCCGGCGAACTTCGCATAGGTCAGCGGACCCGCGAAGTCCGGAACATGCGCTTCCATCCAAGTGGTGAGGCGATCGGTGTCGAGCCGATCGCGCTCGCTGATCTCCGCCTGGAGACCGGTATCTTCCGCCACCGCCGTGCTCATTGATCGAACACGATCACGCTGCGGGTCGCATCGCCCTTGCGGAGCTCATCGAACGCGTCGTTGATCCGGTTGAGCGGCAGGCGCTCTGCGATGATCGTGTCGAGGTCGAGCATGCCGCGCATGTAGAAATCGACGAGGCGCGGGATGTCCACCGGGAAGCGGTTCGACCCCATGATGCCGCCCTGCAGCTTCTTGCCCGACAGCAGCTCCATCGCGGAGAGGCCGACCTTCGAATCCAGCGGCATCATGCCCAGGATCGTCGCGGTGCCGCCGCGGCGAAGGACGTCGACGGTCGTCTGCGCTGATTCTCGCCGGCCGACCGCCTCGATCGCGTGGTGAACGCCGCCCTTGGTTAGTTCCACCACTTCGCCGACGACGCCGTCGGCCAACGGGTCGAACGTGTGGGTCGCGCCCAGCTTCTCGGCCACAGCGCGCTTCTCCGGCACCGGATCAAGCGCGATGATCTTGCCCGCACCGGCAATCTTGGCGGCGTTGACCGCGGCAAGGCCAATGCCGCCGCAGCCCACGACGCAGACCGTCTCGCCCGGCGTCACGTCCGTGGTGTTGAACACGGCGCCGGCGCCCGTCGTCACGGCGCAGCCGATCAGCGCGGCACGGTCGAGCGGCATTTCCGGGTCGATCGCGACGCAGGCATGCTCGTGCACCAGCATCTGTTCGGCATAGGCCGACAGGTTCAGCATCTGGTTGACGTTGCCGCCGTTCGCCAGGCGAAGCCGCGGCTCCGCCGTTGGCCCACGGCGCGTCTCGGCGCTGACGCACAGGAACATGCGGCCCGTGATGCAGAACTCGCAATGGCCGCAGAAGGCGCTGAGGCAGGTGACGACCGCATCGCCAACCTTCACCGTGCGCACTTCATCACCCACCGCCTCGACGATGCCGGCGGCCTCGTGCCCCGGGATCGCCGGCAGCGGATGCGGATAGGCACCGTCGACGAAATGAAGATCGGAACGGCAGACGCCGCACGCGACGGTGCGGATCAGCACCTCGTGCGGGCCGGGCTTGGATACGACGACGTCCTCGATCTGGAGCGGCGCCTTGGTTTCAAAGATGACAGCGGCTTTCACGGTCTCTCTCCATTATTCTGACGAATGCTCGTCACCCGGTCCCCAGCCCCGTTGCTGGTCTTGCCGGCAACAGGCTCTGAGGCAGGTCGGGTGACGAAAAGGCTCAGCGCGAAACGCCGATGTCACCACTCGAAATCTCGGCACTGCGCGGCGCGGCGCGGTCATTCGCGATCTCCGCCTTCCAGTCGCCGTATTTGCCGAACTCATTGCGCGCGATGGCGCGGGCGTGAACTTCGTCCGGCCCGTCGGCCAGGCGGAGCGTACGCTGCGAAGCCCAGGCATGGGCAAGGCCGAAGTCTTCGGCGACGCCGCCGCCGCCATGCGCCTGCACCGCATCGTCGAGGATGCGCAGCGCCATGTTGGGCGCAAACACCTTGATCATCGCGATTTCCTGGCTGGCAGCCTTGTTGCCCGCCGCGTCCATCGTCTGCGCCGCCTTCAGGCACAGCAGCCGCGTCATCTCAATCTCGATCCGGGCCTGCGCCACGCGCTGTTCCCATACCGAGTGATCGGAAATCCGCTTGCCGAATGCGACACGGCTGAGCAGCCGCTTCGCCATCTTCTCCAGCGCGACCTCGGCAACGCCGATCGTGCGCATGCAATGATGGATGCGGCCCGGCCCAAGCCGGCCCTGCGCGATCTCGAACCCGCGGCCCTCGCCGAGGATGACGTTCTCGACCGGAACCCGGACGTTGGTGAAGCTCACTTCGCCATGGCCGTGCGGCGCATGGTCATAGCCATAGACCGACAGCATCCGCTCGATCTTGATGCCCGGCGTATCCATCGGCACGAGAATCTGGCTCTGCTGCTGGTGGCGCGATCCTTCGAAGCTCGTTTTGCCCATCAGGATGCCGATCTTGCAGCGTGGATCACCCACGCCCGACGACCACCATTTGACGCCGTTGATCACATAATGATCGCCGTCACGCTCGATCCGCGTCTCGATGTTGGTTGCATCGGACGAGGCGACCGCAGGCTCGGTCATCAGGAAGACGGAGCGGATTTCGCCGTTCATCAGCGGACGCAGCCACTTCTCCTTCTGCTCCAGCGTGCCGTAGCGGTGCAGCACTTCCATGTTGCCCGTGTCCGGCGCGGAGCAGTTGAACACTTCGCTCGCCCAGCCGATCTTGCCCATCTCCTCGGCACACAGCGCATATTCGAGGTTGGTGAGCTGAGTCCCTTCGAACTCGAACGTCTCGTCGACGTGCGTCTGCCCCGAGTGCGGCGGCATGAAGAAGTTCCACAGCCCGGCCGCCTTGGCCTTCGCTTTCACCTCTTCGATGACGGGGATCACCTTCCAGCGATCGCCAGTGTGCGCCTGCTCGTGGTATTCGGCCTGCCGCGGCGCGATCTCGGCGTCGATGAAGGCCTTCACGCGATCCCGGAAATAGGTCTCGCGCTCGGTCAAGGTGAAGTCCATCGCATCCCTCCGCTTCGCTGTTTGATGCGGCTGTAGAGCGTACCGCATCTTCGGTAAAGCGCCTGATTTAGTCCGCGCCACCCATGCGGTCCGTGGAAACGCGAAGGTGATAAAAGGGACTATTTCTTCGAAAAATCGCTGCTACGATCATCCGATGCAAGCTCAGGTGGAACCGAGCGGCGGCGACGGGGAGGAGATCGGCACGCGGCGCTTTCGGGCGAAGCGCGAAGCCATCCTTGCCGCCGCAGCCGACGCAATCAATGAACAAAGCGCGAAGGGCATGACCTTTGCGGACGTGGCCCGGCGTGTCGGCCTCAACACCACCAGCGTCACCTACTATTTCAAACGCAAGGAAGACCTGGCGGCCGCGGCGTTCGAGCATACGCTCGATTACCTGCTGGTGATGCTGGACGCTGCGATGGAGGCCCCGACGCCACAGGCGCGGGTCGAACGCTATCTCGCGCTGAACATGGCACGCCTGTCGCGGGTGCAGCGCGGCGAGGAACGCCAGATTGCCGGCCTCTCCGACCTTCGCGCCATGGAAGATCCCGTGCGCAGCCGGTTACTCAGCGGATGGCGGGAGGTGTTTCGCCGCGCGCGCAACCTGTGGGGACCGGCGGAAACCCGCGCGCAGACCGACCTGAACGGTGCGCGCGCGCACGTTTTGATGGAAAACACCTTCTGGTTGCCGGTCTGGCTGCCGCGCTATGACATGGATCAGCTCGATCGGGTCGAGGCGCGGGTGATGGACGTGTTCCGTCATGGCCTTGCCGGCGCCGGCGCGCGCTGGGCGCCCCGCCCGGTCACCTTGCCGCACGACCCGGCAGAGGGACGCGAGGCCTTTCTCCTCGCCGCCACGCGGCTGATCAACGAACTGGGCTATCGCGGCGCCTCGGTTCAGCGGATCGCTGGCGAGCTCAACGTCACCAAGGGCAGCTTCTACCACCACCTCGACGCGAAGGACGATCTGGTGATCGCCTGCTACAAGCGCAGCTTCGATACGATCTCCGCGACGCAACGTCTGGCCGATGAACAGGGCGGCACCCATTGGGACCGGCTGTCGGCGATGTTCGCGACCCTGCTGGGCGTGCAATTCTCGGAGCCCGGCCCGCTGCTTCGCACCACCGCGCTCAGCGGCCTGCCCGGCAGTGTGCGGCAGGCGATGGTCGAACGATCGAACCGCATTGCACGGCGCTTCGCCGGCACGATCTCGGACGGTATCGCCGAAGGGACGATCCGCGCGGTGGATCCGCTTGTCGCCAGCCAGCTCGTCATGGCCTTCCTCAACGCCGCCTTCGACATGCGCAAATGGGCCTGGTCGATGCCCAGTGAGCGCGCGATCGCCCTCTACGCATCAACGCTCGCCTTCGGCATGTTCGACGACCGCGCGGTGGAGAGTTAAGACACAGGCACCGCGCCGCATTCCATTTGGGCGCCCGAGCGCCTAATCGGCGCCGCATGACATACGATATTCACGTCATCGGCGGCGGCCTCGCCGGATCCGAGGCTGCCTGGCAGCTCGCAGAGGCGGGTTTTTCCGTTCGGCTGTCCGAAATGCGCGGCAGCGGCGACAACACGCCCGCCCATCATACCGATCACCTCGCCGAACTGGTGTGCTCGAACAGCTTCCGGTCGGACGATGCGACCAGCAACGCCGTGGGGCTGATCCATGAGGAGATGCGCACGCTCGGCTCGGTGATCCTGGCTGAGGGCGATCGGCATCGCGTGCCAGCCGGATCCGCACTGGCGGTTGATCGTGACGGATTCTCGGCGGGCGTCACCGAACGGCTGGCGTCACATCCACGGATCGAGATCGTGCGCGCACGCGTCGACACCTTGCCCGACGGCCCGGCAATCATCGCCACCGGCCCGCTCACGGCAGCAAGCCTTTCGGAGTCGATCGCGAGCGAGACAGGCAAGGACGCCCTCGCCTTCTTCGATGCGATCGCCCCGATCGTGCACCGCGACAGCATCAACATGGATGTTGCCTGGTTCCAGTCGCGCTGGAACAAGGGCGATGGCACCGACTACATCAACTGCCCGCTCGACCGCGAGCAATATGACGCCTTCGTCGCCGCCCTGATCGCCGGCGAGAAGACCGAATATCGCGAGTGGGAGAACGTCCCCTATTTCGAAGGCTGCATGCCGATCGAGGTCATGGCGGAGCGCGGCCCCCAGACGCTGCGCTTCGGCCCGATGAAGGGCGTCGGTCTCGACGATCCGCGCACGGGCCGCTGGCCCTATGCCTGCGTCCAGCTCCGGCAGGACAACGCTGCGGGCACGCTGTGGAACATCGTCGGCTTCCAGACGAAGCTGAAGCACGCCGAACAGGTGCGTCTGTTTCGCACCATTCCCGGCCTCGAAAATGCGGAGTTCGCCCGGCTCGGCGGGCTTCACCGCAACACCTTCCTGCGCTCGCCCGAACTCCTCGATTCGGAACTGCGCCTGAAATCGCGTCCCAACATCCGCTTCGCCGGTCAGATCACCGGCTGCGAAGGATATGTCGAAAGCGCGGCGATCGGGCTGCTCGCCGGCCGCTTTGCTGCGGCCGAGCTTGCCGGCAAGAAGATGCTGCAACCCCCGCCTGAAACCGCGCTTGGCGCGCTTCTCGGCCACATCACCGGCGCCGCGGTGGCAGAGACATATCAGCCGATGAACGTCAACTTCGGCCTATTTCCGCCGATTGAAGGGCGGACCAAGAAGGCCGATCGCAAGCGCATGTACACCGACCGCGCGCGCGCGGCTCTTTCGACATGGCTCGCGGCTTAATCGTCCTCATCGGCATTTCGAGCGGGAGGGCAGGAACACCGCGGCTTGCCCTTCCGCTTCACCGCCGTCGTGGCAAATTCAGCCGCGTCGAGCACGCCAGATCGATCCTTGTCGGCCGCGGTGAATTTTGCCGCAGTCCTGGCGCTCCATTCCTCGAACGACAGGCGCCCGTCACCGTTCGTATCGAGTTTCGCGAAAGCCTTGCGACGTAACGCCAGATATTCGGCGTTGGTGATGCCGCCGTCACGATCCTTGTCATAGCGGCCGAAGCGCTTCTCCTCCCGCGTTCGGGGAGTGGCTTCCGGGACATCGGCCCCGCCGGCTTCAACGGCAGGTGGGGGCGCTGGCGCATTTTGCGGCATCGCCGGCAGGACCGGCTCGGTCCCCGCGCGGCTCGAAAACAGCATCCAGCCTGCCGCCACCATCAGCAGCGCCGCGACGCCCCCTGC
This sequence comes from Sphingomonas sp. ABOLG, assembly GCF_003950435.1. NCBI lineage: Bacteria > Pseudomonadati > Pseudomonadota > Alphaproteobacteria > Sphingomonadales > Sphingomonadaceae > Sphingomonas > Sphingomonas sp. ABOLG. The sequence goes on along the minus strand of NZ_QQWW01000002.1, from coordinate 319,048 downwards.
AAGATATCGCCACATTTTCCGCCCCCCGTTAACCATGATGCTAGCGGAAGAAGCGACGCCTGCAAGCCTATCGTCCGGTCAGCCGGTGCCAGGCAAGGCGCACCACGCGCGATGGCGAACCTGGCTCTCGTTGTCGATCGAGGTCAGCCGCCGCGACATGCACCAGCGCGCCCAGGAAGCGGCCGGCCGGGCTCCATCTTTGTGTCGCAGCCTGCCTTAGCAACGGCATCGCCAACAGCGCGGCACGATCGGCAAGGTCGCGGTCGGCGGTGGTCTGCGCCAGGTCAGCAAGCGACCAGCCGGAGCCGGCGGCTTCAACGTCATCGGCCGCACCGGCCAGCCGCGCCGCCTCGGCGAAGATAACGCTCCGCTCCGCCGCGAACGCCATAAGCTCGTCCTGGTCGAGCGGGCCCAGCAACCGCTCCCATCCATCTTCCGCGACGGCCAGGCGCTCGCCGTCCGCCCTCGCCGCCGCCAGAGTCTGCAGGATCGGTTGCGATGGCACTGGCGGGTTCTCCAACGCACACAGCGCCTCGCGCCACCACGTCAGCCGCAGTTGCGCAACCATCGGGTCCCGCGTGCCAAGCGTCAGGCGTGCAAGCGTCTGATCCAGCGCGAAAACGGCCGCCACTCCAGGCGCAGTGACCGCCGGCGCGTAGCCAAGTGCGAGCGCGCGTTCGGGATGTCCGCCGGTGGGATCAATCCCGAGGTATTCTGCGGCGTTAACCATATCGTTTGAGCCGGGCTTAGCGGGTTCTCGGGCAAGGCGATTTTCCGCGACACTACTCTCTGATGGGAAGAGAATCGAGTGAGAAGCAAGGGTCTCAGAACGTTCCTGCGACGACTGGCCGACGACAGGCATGGGGCGGCCCTTCCGATCCTCGCCGCATTCACGATCCCGGCAATCGGCGCCATCGGCACGGGCATCGATACGGCCCGTATATACATGGTGCGCAGCCAAATGCAGGCCGGGGTCGACGCTGCCGCGCTGGCCGGCGCGCGCGCCTTTGCGGTGACCGATAAATCCGCAAAGGATCGGACGAAGCAGGTCGAGGCATATTTCTACGGGAACTTCCCACAGGGATATATGCACTCGCAGAGCCTGGTTCTCACACCGACGTTCTCGACGAAGAACAACATCCACGTCACGACGGTAGAGGCCGAAGCCGACTTGCCAATGACGTTCATGCGGGTGCTTGGATTCGACAAGCAACGGATACGAACGGTCGCGCGCGCCGAGCTGCAGCCTCGTCCGTTGGAGGTCATGGTTGTCCTCGACAACACCGGCTCAATGAAGGCGAACCTGCCCCGCGACGCCAATGGCGTCGTCAAGACCCGCATGACAGCAACAAAGGATGCGGCCAAAAGCTTTGTCGACATTCTCTACCAGGGCGCTGGCACCCGTCAGGAACTGGCACTCGGTTTCGTCATGTACGACATCACCGTGAACGTCGGGCATTTGCTCACGAAGTGGCGGTCCTCGTCTGTCAGACAGCTGGCTGGGTTCAACGACTCCGCCACGCAGGCGGGCGGTTCTTGGCCAGGCAATCGGCTTGCATGGAAGGGCTGCGTCCTGGCCGACGACACCGTGCGCAACATGAATGCAACCTATTCACAGCCCGAGCCCGGCGCTTGGGATGTCGTGCGGTCATTGCCCGGTGAAGGGGGGCACCCACCAATCACGCCCTATTTCATTCCGCCATTCTGGGTTCCCCAGACATCCGGCAACTCCGCTTCGTCCGCTGTCATGGCAAACCCAAATAGTGGATTTTACAAAATCTCGAACGTCGAGCCAGGCTACAATTTGTACCAGCTGGATCAAACCTTGGCGAACGGCGGCCTGAACCAGGCAAGCATGGCGAGCTCGCCGTACCGCGAAGCTTTTTATCGCTACTATATCGGGCTGAACGACAGCGCATCGAGCGTCTCCAACGATGTCATCACTCGGGTCGATGGAGGTTTCTACAACCCTCAAACCGACAGCTGGAACTTTGCGACGTCGCGCGGAACGCCGTTCAGGATCAATTATGATCGCATTCCCAACTTTGCGGCATGGAAGGCTGCGACCACATATTCGGTAAACCCGAAGGGTGGCAGTACGAGCAGCGGCTCGCAGAACATGACGGACCCGCCCAGTCCCAACTGGCAATGCCCGGAGGAAGCTGAGCCGATCGCCTACGGCAAGCCAAAGTCATATTGGATCGACAACGTCATTGAGCGGAAGAATGGCGCGATCTACCCGGCCAACGGGACGCTGCACCATGCCGGACTTCTCTGGGGCTATCGCCTGCTTGTCAGAGATGACGTGTTTCCACGTAGCAACCCGACGTCGGAAGAAGCGAAGCGCGCCCTAGTATTCATGACCGACGGCGAAACTGCGCTCGGGGAGAGCCAAAATGGCTACACTGATCGCACATTCACATTTTACGGGAATTACGCCGACAATCCGCTGACGACCACCCAGAATGGTGGCGCTTTCAGAACCCAGTCCGAGCGGCGCTTCTCAAAGACGTGCGCCTCGCTACAGGCTGAGAAAAACCCGCCAAAAGTATATATCATCGCACTGACGACCACGGACACCAATACCTTGGCAATGTTCGAGCGCTGCGCGCCGGGCCGGGTCTATCGGACGTCTGACACCGCATCGCTGAAATCGGCGTTTGACGACGTCGCCACCGAACTCGTTGACTTGCATCTCACGAAATGAAGTCCTTTTCTCACCTGATCAGAGACGTCACCGGCGTCACCGTGGTTGAGTTCGCCCTGATATCGCCGGTGATGTTGGCGATGATCTGCGGAACGATTGAAATCGGCCATACGATGTTCGCTCGCGCGGCCCTTGAAGGAGCAGTCGTCGAAGCAGCGCGAGCGGCGACCGCGTCGATGGAAAGTAGCCAGGACCTGAGAGAAGCCGCCATTCGGGCAAGCATCTCTAACGCAATGAGCGACTTCCCGACCGCTCCTGGCAAGAACATCACCATCGTGACGACGGTGTACAAGGACTTCTCAACATCTACGCCAGAAAACTTCACCGATCAAAATGGAAACGGGGTCTACGACAAGGGCGAAGACTTCATCGACCGGAACGGTAACGGTAAATGGGACCCGGCAATCCCGATCCCGGGTAAGCTCGGCGGTCCCGGCGACGTTGTTTCCTATACGGCCGCATTTCCGAAGTTGCGACTGTTTGGAACGATGACCTCATGGTTCGGCGTCTCACCCGAAGCCACGCTCGTCGCCACCACGATTGTGCGCAACGAGGCTGTTGTAAGGAAAACGCTGTGAAACGCCGATCCCGTGCATCGCTGCCCCAGGATGTTCGCGGTGTGGCGCTGCTCGAGTTTGCGCTTTTCGCCCCATTGCTCCTTGCCATGATCCTCAGCGGCTTCGAGCTTGGCAATTACGCCCTCGCCAATAATCGTGTGCAACGTCTCGCATCGATGACGGCGGACCTGGTGGCCCAGAGCGGAACGGGCGTGGTTGGCGCGACCGAAGCGCAGATCTACGACCTCTTCAGCGCGATTGATCTGACCGCGCAGCCATTCAACCTTCGTCGCCACGGCCGGGTCGTCATCACCGCCGTAAAAGGCACAGACTACGACAACAATGGCATCATCGAAAATCGGATCCTGTGGCAACGATTTGATGGAGATTTCACCAGCGCGTCACCGGTTCTCGGCTGCAACTTGGTCAGCAGCCTCGCAACCTTGCCAAACAGCCGCATGCTTCCGCTCGACGAGATCCTGTTCCATGTTCAAGTTACGTACGAGTATCAGCCGATTTTCAGCATTTACCCGATGAACCTCATGAAGCTCGAACCAAGCTTCACGCGCATGGCCATGTTCCGCGCCCGAAACAAGGACTTCCAGACGCCGACCCCTGATCAGCGCTTTCCCGCAAAGAAAAACTGCAACACCCCCACAGGGTTGTAGCAGCTCCCGTCTCGATCAACGCGAGACGGGAGCTTAGCCGTTACTTGCGATACGTGACCTTCTTCACGCCCTCGACGATCTTGTCGGACGAGATCAGCGCCAGCTTCTCGAGGTTCGCCGCATAAGGCAGCGGCACGTCCTCGTCGCAGACGCGGACGATGGGGGCGTCGAGGTCGTCGAAGCCTTCCTCCATGCAGATCGCGATGATCTCGCTGGCGATCGAGCACGTCGGCCAGCCCTCCTCGGCCACGACCATGCGGTTGGTCTTGGCGAGGCTCTTGAGCACCGTTTCCTTGTCGAGCGGGCGCAGCGTACGAAGATCGATCACTTCCGCATCGATCCCCTCACCGGCCAGCTTCTCCGCCGCTTCGAGCGCGAGGCCGACGCCGATCGAATAGCTGACGATCGTCACGTCCTTGCCCTCGCGCATCACGCGGGCCTTGCCGATCGGCAGCACCCAATCGTCGAGCTTCGGCACCTCGAACGTGCGGCCATAAAGCAGCTCGTTCTCGAGGAACACGACCGGATCCTGGCTACGGATCGCCGCCTTCAGCAGGCCCTTCGCATCCGCCGCATCGTATGGCGCAATCACGATCAGGCCCGGCACGCTGGCATACCATGGCCCATAGTTCTGCGAGTGCTGGGCGCCCACACGGCTCGCCGCGCCGTTTGGCCCGCGGAACACGATCGGGCAGCGCATCTGGCCGCCGGACATGTAGTTCGTCTTCGCGGCAGAGTTCACAATATGGTCGATTGCCTGCATCGCAAAGTTGAACGTCATAAACTCGACGATCGGGCGCAGGCCGCCCATCGCCGCGCCCGTGCCGACGCCGGCAAAGCCATATTCGGTGATCGGCGTGTCAATCACCCGGCGGTCGCCGAACTCGTCGAGCAGCCCCTGCGTCACCTTGTAGGCGCCCTGATATTGCGCGACTTCCTCGCCCATCACGAACACACGCTCGTCGGCGCGCATTTCCTCGGCCATCGCATCGCGCAGCGCCTCGCGAACGGTCACCTTCACCATTTCCGTGCCTTCGGGGATCGCCGGATCGATAACGTCGGCCTTGTGCTTCGCCGCCTCGAACATCTGGCGCGTGCCGGTGTCGACCTTCTCCTGTGCCGGATGCGCCGAATCCTCGACCTTGTCGGCCTTCGTCTCGTCCGCCTTCGCTTCGGGCGCGGCCGTGTCTTCCTTGGTCGCAGCGGGGTCGCTGGTGCCCGCGGGGGCTGCCTCGGCGCCCTCGCCTTCCAGCTGCATGATCACCGTGCCGACCTTCACATTGTCGGTGCCCTCGGCGACCAGGATCTTGGCCACGACGCCTTCATCGACCGCCTCGAACTCCATCGTCGCCTTGTCGGTCTCGATCTCGGCCATGATGTCGCCGGATTTCACCGTGTCGCCTTCCTTGACGAGCCACCTGGCGAGCGTGCCCTCCTCCATGGTGGGGGAGAGTGCCGGCATCTTGATGTCGATCGCCATCTCAATACTTCTCCACCAGCACGTCGGTATACAATTCCTTGGGATCGGGTTCGGGGGTGCTCTCGGCAAAATCGGCGGATTCGTTCACCGTCTTGCGGATCTCGCTCTCGATCGCCTTCAGCTCGTCTTCCTTGACGCCCTGCGCCTCGAGCAGCTTCTTCACATGCTCGATCGGATCGGACTTGTCGCGCACCGCCTGCACTTCCTCGCGGCTGCGATACTTGGCCGGGTCCGACATCGAGTGGCCGCGATAGCGATAGGTCTTCATCTCGAGGATGATCGGCCCCTTGCCGGCGCGCACCCAGGCCAGCGCCTCCTCGGCTGCGCCGCGCGCCGCCAGCACGTCCATGCCGTCGACCTGGATGCCCGGGATGCGGAAGCTCTCGCCGCGGCGATACAGCTGGTCCTCGGCCGACGCGCGGTTGACGCTCGTGCCCATGGCGTATTGATTGTTCTCGATGACGAAGATGACGGGCAGCTTCCACAGCTCCGCCATGTTGAAGCTTTCGTACACCTGCCCCTGGTTCGCCGCGCCGTCGCCGAAATAGGCGAGGCACACGCCCCCGTCATTGTTGTACTTGTGCGCAAAGCCGAGGCCGGTGCCCAGCGACACCTGCGCGCCCACGATGCCGTGCCCGCCGTAGAACTTATGGTCGACGCTGAACATGTGCATCGACCCGCCCTTCCCCTTGGAGATGCCGGCATGACGCCCGGTCAGCTCCGCCATCACGTCCTTGGGGGGGATACCGCACAGCAGCATGTGGCCGTGGTCGCGGTAGCCAGTGATGACGCTGTCTTTCTCCGACAGCGCGGATTGCAGGCCGACCGCAACGGCTTCCTGGCCGATGTACAGGTGGCAGAAACCGCCGATCAGGCCCAGGCCATAGAGCTGGCCGGCCTTTTCTTCGAAGCGGCGGATGAGCAGCATGTCCTTGTAGAATTGCAGCAGCTCGTCCTTGGACGCCTCATAGGGCTGCGGCTCGTCGGGACGCTCGCGGTTGGATACGGGGGGTTCGGCGCTCTTCGCGCGGGCTGTTTTTGCCACGGGGCTGGACCTCGAGGTTCCTAGGGGAAAGGGAGAACGGGGCCTATAAGCCTCAACGGGGCGCAGGCGCAACGTCGTGAAATCCCGTTGTGCCGATCGGAGGGCCGACTTAAGTCCATCGCCACATGTCAGCTGCCGCTCACCCGCTCCGCATTCCGAACTATCGCAGCTACTGGCTGGCTCGTTTGGCCAGTACCATCGCACAATCGGCGCTCGCGATCGTTCTCGGCTGGCAGGTATACAGTATTGCCCGCGAAACGATGGATATCCGGGAGGCCGCATTTCTTCTCGGGATGATCGGCCTAGCGCAGTTTGTTCCCCTGTTCCTGCTGACCCCTGTGGTGGGGCTGATCGCGGACAGCATCGATCGGCGCTGGATCGTGCGCGGGACGACAACGTTGCTGGCGGGCAACGTTCTGCTTCTTGGTTTTGCCACATGGGAAGGCTGGATCAGCCTCCCCGTTCTCTTCGGCGCCGCCGTGTTGGTCGGGGTTGCGCGTGCCTTTGCCGGCCCCGCCTATGGCGCGCTGGCGCCCAACCTCGTTCCGCGCGAATCCCTGCCGAGCGCGATCGCGCTGGGATCGATCGCGATGCAGGTCGGCTTCATCGCCGGGCCCAGCGTCGGCGGCTTCCTGTTCGCGATCGGGCCGTTGACCGCTTATGCCGGCATGGCGGCGATGTTCCTCCTGGCGCTCGTCATGCTGCTGACGATCCGCCCCGTGCCGCAGCCGCCGGCGCAGAAGGATCGCCGGCCGTTCGCTAGGATCGTCGACGGCTTCGCCTATGTGAAGCGCAACCGGCTGGTGCAGGCGGCGATCACGCTTGATCTGTTCGCCGTGCTGCTCGCCGGCGCAACTGCGCTGCTGCCCATCTATGCCCACGATATCCTTCATGTCGGGCCGACCGGCCTTGGGCTGCTCGCGGCTGGCATGGGGATCGGCGCGTCGGCGACCGGCATCTTCCTGTCGTTCCGACCGATGAAGAACGATGTCGGACGCAAGATGCTGATCGCGGTCATGATATTCGGTGTCGCGATCGTCACCTTCGGCATCTCGACCAACTTCCTGCTCAGCCTCAGCGCCCTGATCGTCGCCGGCAGCGCGGACATGGTGTCGATGTACGTGCGCGGATCGCTGATCCAGTTGCACACGCCTGACGAGATGCGCGGCCGGGTCAGCGCGGTCAGCCAGCTGACCATTTCGGCCTCCAATGAACTGGGGGAGGCAGAAAGCGGCCTCATGGCGGCGCTGCTCGGCCCCGTTGGGGCAGTGGTCGTCGGCGGGGTTGGCGCGATGGCCGTCACGCTGCTGTGGTCGCGATTGTTTCCGGAACTGAAGCAGGCCAAGACCTTTGATCCGCCCGAGACACCACTTTCGGTAATACCGCCCGAAACACAGCACGGAGTAGCTCAGCCATGAAGGCGAACACGATCCTCGAGACGATCGGCAACACGCCGCACATCCGCGTGCAGCGCCTGTTCCCCGGATCAGAAGTCTGGATCAAGTCGGAACGGTCGAACCCGGGCGGCTCGATCAAGGACCGCATCGCGCTGGCCATGATCGAAGCGGCGGAGGCCAGCGGCGATCTGCAGCCCGGCGGCACGATCATCGAGCCGACCAGCGGCAACACCGGCATTGGCCTTGCCATGGTGGCCGCGGTGAAGGGCTACAAGCTGGTGCTGGTCATGCCGGAGAGCATGTCGCTCGAACGCCGCCGCCTGATGCTTGCCTATGGCGCGACCTTTGACCTGACCCCACGTGAAAAGGGCATGAAGGGCGCCATCGAGCGCGCACTGGAACTGGTGGAAACGACGCCCGGCGCCTGGATGCCGCAGCAGTTCGAAAATCCGGCCAATATCGACATCCACGTTCGCACCACGGCGCAGGAGATCATCAACGATTTTCGTGACACGCCGCTCGATGCGGTCATCACCGGTGTCGGCACCGGTGGCCATATCACCGGCGTCGCCGAAACGCTGAAGAAGGAATGGCCCAACCTGAAGGTGTTCGCGGTCGAGCCGGCCGCCTCCCCGGTCATCGGCGGCGGCCAGCCCGGCCCGCACCCGATCCAGGGTATCGGCGCCGGCTTCATCCCGGCGAACCTGCATACCCAGGCCCTCGACGGCGTGATCGAGGTGGACGCCAATGTCGCCAAGGACATGGCCCGCCGCGCGGCCCGCGAAGAAGGGATGCTGGTCGGTATCTCGTCCGGCGCGACGCTGGCCGCGATCCTGCAGAAGCTGCCCGACCTGCCCGACAATGCGCGGGTTTTGGGCTTCAACTATGACACGGGTGAGCGCTATCTCTCCGTGCCCGACTTCCTGCCGGAAGCCTGATGAGGGGGGCCGTGCCGGGCGTTTCGTCTTGGCACGGCCACCATCGTCCTGATCGCGCGACTGTCCTCGCCCCAATCCGTCGTGACGGCTAGCGATCGACCTGTGTCAGCATTACGCCCCCTGCACCTCATTCTCGCGGTCATCGCGATCGCCGCAATCGCTTTGCCGATCATCGTCGTGCGCCTGGCGCCCCCGATACCCGAACGAGCGTTCGAGGCTCCGCCGACGGCGCGACGGATCGTGACCACGCCCAAGGTGCCGCCACCGCCGGTCGAGCCGGTCGAATATGCCTCGATCGATCCCGATGACGCGCGCGCGGTGAATGCCGCCATCCCCTTTGTGAAGGGCCCGGTCCCGGCCGCCCGCCCGTTCCGCTTCGTCGGCGGCACGGAGGATTTCGCCCGCGCGACCGACTGTCTTGCGGCGGCGGCCTATTACGAGGCCGGCGATGACCCGCCCGGGCAGAAGGCGGTGGCGCAGGTCGTGCTCAACCGGCTGCGCCACCCGGCTTTCCCCAAGACGGTGTGCGGCGTCGTCTTTCAGGGCGCCGAGCGCGCGACCGGCTGCCAGTTCACCTTTACCTGCGACGGCGCCCTCGGCCGGACACCCTCACCCGCCGCGTGGCAGCGCGCGCGCGACGTCGCCACCCGCGCGCTGCGCGGCAGCGTGTACAAGCCGGTTGGCTGGGCAACGCATTACCATACCGACTGGGTGGTACCCTATTGGAGCTCCAGCCTGGACAAGATCGCCGAGCTTCACACGCATCTGTTCTTCCGCTGGACGGGCTGGTGGGGCACCGGCCCCGCCTTCAACCGCGGGCAGCAGCCCGGCGAGGCGCCGATCGCGAAGCTCGCCGCGGTATCGGACATCCACCGCATCGGTGCCAACGGGCCGGCAAGCGCCGCCGCACTCGCCGCGGCTCCCTACAAGGGCACGACACCCGCGCCGCTCGGCAGCGATAACGAGGTGTTCCTGACACGGCTCAATCCCGCGCAGGCAGCCAGCTATCCCGCGATGGCGATGGAGGCGTGCGGCGCGCGCGCGCGGTGCCGCTTCATGGGCTGGACCACCGCCGCTGCCGCCGCGACGAGCCTGCCGCTGACCAACGATCAGATGCATGCCATGTCGTTCAGCTACATCCGCGATCGCGACAGCAATCTCGAACGCTTTCTGTGGAATTGCGACGAATTCAGGAACCGCGGATCCTGCATGAAGCGCATGATGCTCCGCGCCGTGCCGGTTCCGAAAATCGATGTCCCCGCAAAGGGACCGGAGCCGCTCGAGGGCGTCCGCCGGAAATCAAGCGCGGAGCCGGCAGCGCCGACGCTCGGCAACGCGGCCGGCGTGGAATAAGAAACGGCCCCGCCGCGACCTGCGCGACGGGGCCGATCGTCACTTACGCCGCGCGGAACATCTCGGGCGGCAGCGCCATCAGCGCCTCGGCGCCGCCCTCGATCTGGCGACGGTAGGAGCCCGCCTCCGGCAGCACGCGCTCGGCGAAGAAGCGTGCCGTCACCAGCTTCGCGTCGAGGAAGGCGGCGTCGCCCTGGCCGGCTTCCTTCAGCGCCGCAGCAGCCACCGCCATGCGCAGCCACATCAGGCCGACCGACACGACACCCAGCAGGTGCATGTAGGGCACCGCGCCCGCGCCGATGTTGTTCGGGTTGGAGATGTTCCCCATGAACCACATGGTCGCGGCCTGAAGCTCACCAAGCGCCTTTTCGAGCCGGGTGGCGAAATCGGCCGCCGGCCCACCCTTCGCCGCGGCACATTCCTCGGCCACGATCTTGAAGAACAACTGGATCGCACGGCCACCGTTCATCGCCAGCTTGCGACCGACGAGGTCCATCGCCTGAACGCCGTTGGTGCCTTCGTAGATCATCGCGATCCGCGCATCACGGACGTACTGCTCCATCCCCCATTCCTGGATGTAGCCGTGGCCGCCATAGACTTGCTGCGCGTCAGTCGCGATGGCATAGCCCTTGTCGGTGCCGACGCCCTTGATCACCGGGGTCAGCAGCCCGATGAGGTCAGCCGCCTCCTGCCGCGCGGCCTCATCCTCGGCGCTGTGCTCCAGATCGACCTGAAGCGCGCCCCACAGGCACAATGCCCGCAGGCCTTCGAGCCACGCCTTGCCGTTCATCAGCATCCGGCGAACGTCCGGGTGGACGAACAACGTGTCCGCCTTCTCATCAGGCTCGGCCGCGCCGGTCAGCGCGCGACCCTGGCGACGATCCTCGGCATATTGCACCGCATTCTGGTAGGCCGTCTCGCCGACCGCCAGGCCCTGAAGGCCAACGCCCAGCCGCGCTGCGTTCATCATGATGAACATCGCGGCAAGGCCCTTCATCTCCTCGCCGACCAGCCAGCCGGTCGCACCGTCATAGTTCAGCACGCAGGTCGCGTTGCCGTGGATGCCCATCTTGTGCTCGATCGAGCCGCAGGAGACCGCATTGCGCTCACCCAGCGAGCCGTCGTCGTTCACCAGCACCTTGGGCACCACGAACAGGCTGATGCCCTTCGAGCTGTCGGGCGCACCCGGCGTCTTGGCGAGAACGAGGTGGATGATGTTCTCGGTCAGGTCATGCTCGCCGGCCGAGATGAAGATCTTGGTGCCGGTGATCTTGTACGAACCGTCAGCCTGCGGCTCGGCGCGGGTGCGGATGAGGCCGAGATCAGTGCCGCACTGCGGCTCCGTCAGGTTCATGGTGCCTCCCCATTCGCCGGACACCATCTTGGGCAGGTACTTCTCCTGCTGCTCGGGCGAGCCCTTTGCCACCAGCGCCGCAATCGCGCCATGCGCCAGGCCCGGGTACATGGCGAACGCCATGTTGGAGGAGATCATATATTCCTGAAACGCGGTCGAGATGACGTGCGGCATCCCCTGTCCGCCGAACGCCTCTGGCGCGGACAGCGTGCCCCAGCCGGATTCGACGAACTGCTTGTACGCTTCCTTGAAGCCGGCCGGCGTCGTGACCGAACCGTCCTCATGCCGGGTGCAGCCTTCCTGATCGCCCGACTGGTTCAGGGGGAACAGCACTTCCGCGACGAAGCGGCCGCCCTCCTCCAGCACGGCATCCACCGTGTCGGGCGTGGCATTGGCAAAGCCCGGCACATTGGCGTGGCGCGACAGACCCACGACGTGTTCGAGAACGAAGCGGGTGTCGCGCACCGGCGGAGTATATTGCGGCATGAGGATCAGTCCTTCTGATCGGGTGTTTCAAGGAGGGAGACGAACTCGTCGAGCTCGGCAATGGCATCGTCGATGTCGCGCTTCTGCGCCGTCAGCGCCTCGATCCGGGCACGACAACGCTCGATGGTGACGTTGCGCTGCGTGTTGCGGCCGTCGCCGATGTCGTAAAGGTCGATCATCTCGCGGATCTCGGCCAGGCTGAAGCCCACCCGCTTGCCGCGCAGGATCCAGGCGAGCCGCGCCCGGTCACGATGCGAATAAATCCGCGCCGTGCCCCGGCGTTCGGGCGCGATCAGGCCCTCATCCTCGTAGAAGCGCAACGCGCGCGGCGTCACGCCGAACTCGGAGGCGAGATCCGTGATGCTGAGGTGCGTCCGATCCCCGCGGGGCGGGAGCGAACCGAAAAGGCCAGCGACCGACATGCCGCCGATCTATCTTCCGCTTACGTGAACGTCAATCGCATAGAGGGTTTCCGTCCGCGCCACGCATCGCGCGCGCTTCTGCCTCTGCAACGCTCAGCCGCGCAGTGTTGACCGCTGACAGGCTCGCCCGCCCGGTACATGATTGATTGCAGGCCGCCGGCGCCTCTGCTGGAAAGACGATCCGCTCCCCGTCGAACCGCGCATCGAGGCGGCAGCCGCCCCCGAAGTCGACCCGCAGCACCCCGTTCTCGCGGGCCACACCGCGTGCGACGCAATGCTGCCGATCGCCATAATCGACGCTGACGCCAATGCTATATTCACCGTCCCTGGGCACGACGCAGACGCGATCCGTGGCCGAGGCGAATGCCCCGACGGGGTTGAGCGCGGCAGGATCGGACACGATCCCGCGTGCGATCGCCGTCGCCTCCAGCGCGGTTCCGGCGTCGTCAGACCGTTCGCGCGTTCCCGCTTGCTGCCCGCAGCCGGCGACCAGCGCCGCGCCTGCCAGTGCCGCCGCCGCGCGTCGGATCACTCGACCCGTTCCAGCCCGTCCGGCCCGATCCGGCGATAGAAGCACGACCGCGCGCCGGTGTGGCACGCCGGGCCAACCGGCTCGGCGATTATCCAGATCGCATCCTGGTCGCAGTCGATGCGCATCTCGCGAACGTTGAGGAAATTCCCCGACGTCTCGCCCTTCACCCACAAGGCCTGGCGGCTGCGCGACCAGAAGGTGGCCCTGCCGGTCGCGCGCGTGGCGGCGAGCGCATCGGCGTTCATGTGCGCGACCATCAACACCTCTCCCCTGCCCGCGGCAGTCACCACTGCCGTCACCAGCCCGGCGGCGTCATATCGGGGATCAAGCGTCAGGCCATTTTCGCGCGGATCAGTCATGACCGCGGCTGTAGCGCAGCCCGGCCGCCTTCTTCCAGCCCGCCCTTATCCGCCGCGATCCGGGCTATTTGTGGTTCCGCACCGCGTTGACCAGCTCGCTCTTGTTCATCTTGGATCGCCCCTCGATCCCGATCTTCTGCGCTTCGGCGTACAAATCCTCCTTGGAACGATCCTCCAGCCGGTCGCTGCGATGATCGAGCGAGCCGTTGGCGCGCGCATTGGCGATCCGCGCCGCCTTTTCCTTCGATTCGCCTTGCCGACGCAGATCCTCGTACAATTTGTCGTCCTTGATCTGCGATCCGTGGTTCTTGGCCATGGTGATTTCTCCTTGCGTCCGCTCACCGGCAGAAACCGGCGGACGCAATGATCGCTCCACCCCCATGACAAATCCGAGACACTCGCTATATGGACGGCGCACGACGCGAGCCCCCACGCCATGCTGACGACTAATCCTTTCGACGACGACCATCTGCACGAGGAGTGCGGCATCTTCGGAGTGTCCGGCTCCGATGGCGCCGCGGCGCTTGTCGCCCTCGGCCTTCATGCGCTCCAGCACCGTGGACAGGAGGCCGCCGGCATCACGTCCTTCGATGGCGCGCATTTCCACACCAAGAAGGCGATGGGTCACGTCGCCGGCAATTTCGACAGCGAGGCCGTGATCGGCTCGCTGCCCGGCAGCGTCGCGTGCGGCCACGTACGCTACTCGACCACGGGCGAGACCGCGCTACGCAATGTTCAGCCCCTGTATGCCGAGCTGGCGAGCGGTGGCTTCGCCGTCGCGCACAACGGCAACATTTCCAACGCGATGAAGCTGCGCCGCGAGCTGATTCGCCGCGGATCGATCTTCCAGTCGACCAGCGATACCGAAACGATCATTCACCTGGTCGCTACGTCCAACTACCGCACGCTGATGGATCGCTTCATCGACGCGCTGAAGCAGGTCGAGGGTGCCTATGCCCTGATCGTGATGACGCCGGAGGGCATGATCGCCTGCCGCGATCCGCTGGGCATCCGCCCGCTGGTGATGGGCAAGCTCAACGATTCGATCATCTTCGCCAGCGAAACCGTCGCGCTCGACGTGGTCGGCGCCGAATTCGTCCGCTCGGTGGAGCCGGGCGAGCTGGTGATCGTACAGGGTTCGGAAATGCGGTCGATCCGGCCGTTCGGCCCCGTCGCGCCGCGCCCCTGCATCTTCGAATGGGTCTATTTCTCGCGACCGGATTCGATCGTCGACGACCATTCGGTCTATTCGGTGCGCAAGGGCATCGGCCAACAGCTCGCGCTCGAAGCACCGGTCGAGGCTGATCTGGTGATTCCAGTGCCGGATTCGGGCGTGCCCGCGGCGATCGGCTATGCGCAGGAAAGCGGCATCCCGTTCGAACTCGGGATCATCCGTTCGCACTATGTCGGCCGCACCTTCATCCAGCCGGGTGACAAGGTCCGCCATCTTGGCGTGAAGCTGAAGCACAATGCCAACCGCGCGCTGATCCAGGGCAAGCGGGTCGTCCTGATCGACGATTCGATCGTGCGCGGCACGACCAGCCTGAAGATCGTGCAGATGATGCGCGAGGCTGGCGCGGCGGAGGTGCATATGCGCATCGCCAGCCCGCCGACCAAGCACAGCTGCTTCTACGGCGTCGACACGCCCGAGCGCGCCAAGCTGCTCGCCGCGACGCATGACCTGAAGGCGATGACCGACTTCATCCACGCCGACAGTCTGGCGTTCGTGTCGATCGATGGCCTGTACAAGGCACTCGGTCGCAGCGAGCGCGCGCAATTCCGGCCGGGCTATTGCGACGCGTGCTTCACGGGCGACTATCCCACCACGCTGACCGATCACGACGATACGGGCGCGGTGGATCAGTTCGCCATGCTGGAAGAGCGGGTGGCGTAAGGCGCCACCCCGCCGACCTTCGGCTTCACCTGCCGTCAACACGGCACCTATGGAGTTGCGGGAGCGCCAATCCCGGGACTAATCCGGGATGATGAACGTGACCAAGCCTCTCGAGAACAAGCTCGCCCTCGTCACCGGCGCCAGCCGGGGTATCGGAGCCGCCACTGCCATCGCGCTTGCCGAAAAGGGCGCGCATGTCATCCTGACCGCACGGTCCGCCCCGGCGCTGGAAGAGGTCGAGCAGAAGATCTTCGACGCTGGCGGCTCGGCAACGATCGCGCCGCTCGATCTGGCGGCGAACGACGCCATTGCGCGGCTGGCGGTCGCGATCGGCGAACGCTGGTCGGCGCTCGATATCATGGTGCTGAACGCTGGCACGCTGGGAACGCTGGCGGCCGTGCCGTCGATCGATCCCAAGGAATTCGCCAACGTCCTGACGCTCAACGTCTCGGCGCAGGTCGCACTGATCCAGGCGTTCGATCCGATGCTGCGCCGCTCGTCGGGCGCACGCGTGATCGGCATCACCTCCTCAGTGGGTCGCAAGCCGCGCGCTTATTGGGGCGCTTATGGTGCGTCCAAGGCTGCGTTCGAGACACTGTTGGCCGCTTATGGCGACGAACTGGCCGAGATCAGCCGCGTGCGCACCGCCATCATCGATCCCGGCGCCACCCGCACGAAGATGCGCGCCCGCGCGTATCCCGGTGAGGATCCCGCATCGGTGAAGCCGCCCGAAGTGGTGGCCGCGCGTATCGCCGAATTGGCCGTGGATGGCTTTGAGACCGGCCACTGGGAACGCGTCGAAGGCTGATCCCGACCCGTTCCGGCCCCGCACTTCGGGCCGGATCCCCTCGCCTCAGAACGCCATCGCCAGCCGTTGGAACATCTGCCGCGCGGGGCTTTCCTCCGGCACCGTCATCCCCTGCGCCGCATCCAGCCGCGCCACCCGTCGATAAAGATCGATGCTGGTGTCGACCAACCGCTGCGCCTTCTCAGGCAGCGACGTGGCCACCATGGCGGATTCCTCTGCCGGTCCGATCAAGCGGCGTGCCGGATCGAGCGCCGCGCTGGGGCTCAGCTCGCCCGATAGCACCGCACGCTGCGTCAACAGCCAGGCGATGACATGCATCAGCCGCGTCGTGACCTTCAGCGATTCACAGCTGAAGGTCACGCGCGTGATCGGGTCCAGCGCCTCTCGATCGCCGCGCCCGCCATCATCGAAATAGCTGCGTGCATCGTCGGCCAGCACCATGGCTTCTACATACAAGGCGTCGATCAGGCGTCGGTAAACCGCGGAATCGTGGTGGGCTGCGTGCATGGCGGAAACGTTACATCGGAGACGGGAACCGCGCGACAGCGTGATCATACGCGGCGCTGCGACCAGCGTCCCATTGCGACACTCAGGCGATGATGTCCGGGATCAGCTGGTCCTCGATCAACGCGATCTCGTCGCGCAGTCGCAGCTTCCGCTTCTTCAACCGCGCAAGCTGCAACTGGTCGGCCGCGCCGTCCCTGCCCAGCGCGCCAATCGCCGCGTCCAGATCGCGATGTTCGGTGCGCAGCGCGCCGAGTCGCGCAATCAGCTGGCCATCATCCGTCACGTCGCCCTCCCTCCGGCGATGCCGCTGTAGCAGAGCCCGTGCGGGGGTTGGTGGGAAAACTCGTTGCAAAAGCGTGACATCGCACAGGGGGTTCGATCGACCGCAGATCGGGCAATTTCCGATGAGACAATCGCCCGTTCGCGTGTTTTACTTTCTGCCCCCGCAACCAAAGCAAGGAGATTCCTGTATGCAGACCGCGCATCGTTCGGCTCTTGAGGCCAAGCATGCCACGCTGGATCAGCGCATCAGTGAAGAAACCCATCGGCCCATGCCCGATGCAATGCTCATCGCGGATTTGAAGAAAAAGAAGCTGCGCCTGAAGGAGGAAATCGTGCAGGCGCATTGACGCAAATCCATGGTGTGGCGCGCGGGGATGGCCCCGCACGCCGCGCCCTCACCCGCCCATCTGCCGCGCCACCGCCTTGCGCGTGGCATCACCATAAGGCGGCTTCAGACCGGCAATCTTCGCCACATCCAGCTTGGACTGCTGATACACCGCCTTCGCATGGCTGAAGGTGCGGAACCCATCCAGGCCGTGATACGACCCCATCCCTGACGGACCGACCCCGTCGAACGGCAGGTCCTCCATCGACACATGGAAGATGACATCGTCGATCGTCACCCCGCCGGAGATGGTGCGATCCAGCACGCGGCGGCGCTCCGCCTCGTCTTTGCCGAAATAATAGAGGCCCAGTGGTCGATCGCGCCGGTTCACCTCCCCAATCGCCGCGTCAATCCCGTCATAGCGGCGCACGGGCAGGATCGGGCCGAAGATCTCCTCCTGCATCAACGTCATGTCGTCGGTCACGTCGCGCACGATATGGAGCGGCATCTTGCGGCTGTTAGTGCTGCCGAAATCCTCGCCGGCGGGATTCACCACGTCGACCGTCGCGCCCTTCGCCCGTGCGTCCTCAACCCATTGGTTGAGCCGCTCGTAATGGCGATCGTTCACCACGCTGGTGTAATCCGGATTGGACAGGAGCGTCGGGTACATGGCGCTGGCCGCGGTCCGGATCCCGTCGACCACCGCGCTTTCCTGCGCCGACGGCACCAGCAGATAATCCGGCGCGAGGCAGATCTGCCCGGCGTTCAGCATCTTGCCCACGGCGACACGCTCGCTGACCTGCTTCAGATCGGCGCCCTTGCCGACGATCACCGGGGACTTGCCGCCAAGCTCCAGCGTGACCGGCGTCAGATTGTCCGCGGCCGCGTGCAGGATGTGCCGCCCGATGCCGGTCGCGCCGGTGAAGATCAGGTGATCGAACGGAAGCTCGGCAAAGGCCTGGCCCACGTCCGGCCCGCCGGAAACGAAGGCCAGTTCGGTCGGGTCGAAATACCGGCCGACGATCTCCTCGAACAGGGCGGCGGTGACGGGCGTATATTCGCTCGTCTTGACCATCGCACGATTGCCCGCGGCGAACACCCCGGCCAGCGGCGACATCACCAGGTTCACCGGGAAATTCCACGGCGCGATCACGCCGACCACGCCCTTTGGCTGATATTCCACCCAGGCCTTCGCCCCCAGCAGGCCGAGCGGGAACTGAACCGGCCGCTTCTCGGGTCGGGCCCATTTCTCCAGGTTCTTCAGCGCGTGATTGATCGGGCTGATCGATCCGCCGATGTCGGTGATCATCGATTGTTCGCGGCTGCGGTGGCCGAAATCCTCGCTCAGCGCGTCGCAGAAGCGGTCCGCATGGTCGCGGATCATCGCAGCGGCGCGCTTCAACCGGTCCTTCCGGACGGAGATCGGCTCCGGCAGCGCGGCCATGAAGCTGTCGCGTTGGGCGCTGAGTATGTCCTTCATCTATCCTCTCCCCGTTTCTTTTGTCGTGGTCGGTCAGGTGGCGGCGCATCCTATCAGGCCCGCCACCGGAAGGATCACGGTATCGTGACCGGTCCGGTCGATACGCAAGGTACCGCCGTCCACCACTGCTCCTTGTGACAGGTCGCGGCGTGTCTGCACGGCAAGGTCGAGCGTCGCGGTCACGTCCGCGCTCTGATACGTCGTCGTCGTCGCAAAACCGAAGCCGGCGCTCCCGGTCTGGTTCTGCCGCGCATAATCGGCAACGCGGCCGTCCAGCGCCAGCCGCAAGGTGCCAGGCGCCGCACTGGCCATGCCGACCAACGCACGGCCCTGCCCGGCCGTGAAGAGATAGGCAGCACACCCCTGCGTCGGCAGCGACTGGGGCGGCAGCGCCGCCAGCGGCAGCCCGGCGATCGGCACCGGCGTCCTGGGCGGATCGGCCGCGGCGAGGGCAAGAAGCAACGCGATCATGGCCCGAGGTGTACCATGAGCAACAGCGCCGGGTAAGCCGCGAGCGCAAGATACGCGCCGAACGGCAGCGCGTCGTCGCGCGCCACCGCCCGCCCCGTCGTCATCCGCCAGGCGACGACTCCAAGCCCGATCAGTGCGGCGAGCAGCAGCACGGGCGGAAGCATCCGCCAACCGAGCCACAGCCCGATCGCGCCGAACAATTTGGGGTCAGCGCCGCCCAGCCCCTCCACCCCGCGAACCCGATGATACAGGAACCCGGTCAGCCACAGCGACGTGAAGCCGAGGCCCCCCCCGATGATCCGCTCCACCAGCGGCGGCGGCAGGAAAAACGACGCGATCAGCCCCGAAGCGGCGATGACGATCGGCAGCGGATCGGGAATCCAGAATTCGGTCGCATCCAGCGCGACGACGAGCACCAGCAGCCACCCGAACCCCGCGATCAGCAGCGCCGGCGCACCGCTTGCGACCAGTCCGGCGAGGAAGCCTGCCACGGCGCATCCCGCCTCCACCTGCCAATGCAGCGCCGGGATCGTCGCGCCACAGCAACGCGCCCGCCCCCGCAAACGGAGGAAGCTGAGCAGTGGCACCAAATCCACGGCGGAGAGCGACCGGCCGCAGCCATCGCACATCGATCGTCCGGACAAGGCGGATTGCCCCGCGGGCCAGCGCAGGGCGACGGTCGCCAGAAAGCTGCCGAGGATCGCGCCAAGGGTGGCGAGCGCTACCGGCCAGAGAAGATCAGACACCCTTCTTGCGTATCAGATATCGATAGACCCCGAACAGATTGATGCCGAACAGCACGATGTTCTGCGTTCCCAGCGCCCAATCCTCGGTCAGCAGCGCGCCAGTGACCCAGCAGACCGACGATCCGACGAACAGGACAAAGCCCCAGCCAGTCACGCGGCGCCCCAGATCCAGCGAAACCATGAAGGCGGCAATCATTCCGCTGATTGCGGCGGCCCATTTCAATACGTCGATCCAGCTCTCCATCGCCGCCCAACGCGCTGGCTTGCCCTTTGTATTCGCCTGCAACTGACACTAGATCGAACCCAATACGATTTTGTCCCGGAGCTTCATTTCCATGACCACCGATCCCGTCGTCATCCTCTCCTACGCCCGCACGCCGATGGGCGGCATGCAGGGGGCATTGGCCGACGTCTCCGCCACCGATCTGGGCGCGACGGCCGTGAAGGCGGCGGTGGAACGTGCCGGTGTCGATGGCGCGGCGGTGGACCGCATCTACATGGGCTGCGTCCTCCCGGCCGGTCTCGGTCAGGCACCGGCGCGTCAGGCGGCGATCAAGGCGGGCCTGCCCAAATCGGTGCAGGCGACCACCGTCAACAAGGTGTGCGGTTCGGGCATGCAGACGGTGATCATGGGCGCGGAGGCGATCGCAGCCGGATCGGCGGACGTGATCGTCGCCGGCGGCATGGAGAGCATGACCAACGCCCCCTACATCCTTCAGAAGCACCGCTCGGGCTCCCGGATCGGTCACGACACGGCCTACGACCATATGTTCCTGGATGGTCTGGAGGACGCCTATGAGGCCGGCCGCGCGATGGGCACCTTCGCGCAGGATACCGCCAACGAATATCAGCTCACCCGTCAGGCACAGGACGATTATTCGATCGAATCGCTGCGCCGCGCACAGGCCGCCATCCAGTCGGGGGCGTTTGCTGACGAAATCGTGCCGGTGACGGTCTCTACCCGGAAGGGCGACGTCGTGGTGGACACCGACGAGCAGCCCGGCCGCGGCATGCCCGACAAGATCCCGACGCTGCGCCCCGCGTTTGCCAAGGATGGGACGATCACGGCAGCTACCAGCTCCTCGATCTCCGATGGCGCCGCCGCCGTGGTCCTCACCCGCGAAAGCGTCGCCAAGGCCAATGGCCAGACGCCCATCGCGCGCATCGTCGCCCATGCCGCCCACGCGCAGGAGCCTGCAGCCTTCACCACCGCTCCCGTGGGCGCCATCGAGAAGCTGCTGAAGAAGGCTGGCTGGACGATCGATGAGGTCGATCTGTTCGAAATCAACGAGGCATTCGCCTGCGTCGCGATGTTCGCGATGAAGGACCTCGGCATCCCGCATGACAAGATCAACGTGAACGGCGGTGCCACCGCGCTCGGCCACCCGATCGGCGCGTCCGGCGCGCGGATCATCACCACCTTGGTCGCGGCGCTGAAGAACCAGGGCAAGAAGCGCGGCGTGGCCAGCCTGTGCATCGGTGGCGGTGAAGCCACCGCCCTCGCCGTCGAGCTGGTCTGAGGCGATGGGAGCGGACCACGATCAGGAGGATCACGACCTCCAGGTGGCGCTGGTCCGCTACCAGCAATGGACGGCACAATCCGGCGAGCGCGCGCTCGTCATCCTGGAGGGGCGCGACACCGCCGGAAAGGATGGGGCGATCCGCCGGATCACCCGCCATCTGGCGGTGCGCCACACCCGCGTCGTCGCCTTGCCAAAGCCGACGGCGCAGGAACGCTCGCAATGGTATTTCCAGCGCTATGTCGAACATCTGCCCGCCGCCGGCGAGCTCGTGATCTTCAATCGCAGCTGGTACAATCGCGCGGGCGTCGAGGTGGTCAACCATTTCTCCACGCCGGAGGAGCAGGCGCGCTTCTTGGAGGATGTCCCCGCCTTTGAGGCCATGCTGATCGGGTCGGGCATCCGGATGGTGAAGCTCTGGCTCGACATCTCGCGTGATGAGCAGGCCAAGCGCCTGAATTCACGCCGCAGCGATCCGCTGAAGGCGCTCAAGATCTCCGATCTCGACAAAATCGCGGTCAAGGAATGGGACGGCTACACCACCGCCCGCGATACGATGCTGACGCGTACCAGCACCCCGCTCGCCCCCTGGGTGTGCGTGCGCGCCGATCACAAGAAGCCCGCCCGCCGCGCGATCATCCAGCATCTGCTGCACGAACTGGCGCCGCCCTCGATCACCAAGGATGTGAACAAGCCCGATCCCGACACGCTCTTCCCGTTTGAAGCCAGCGCGATCGGCGACGGGCGGCTCGAACGCTGATCGGCTCACAGTCGCAACTTTAGTTTGCTTGCACTCTACACCTCTGCCTCGCACTAAGTCATAATGCGTTCCAAGAAAATGGGACGAGGAGAGGCAGATGACACTCGAGTCGCAGGCGATCCACGCCGCGCCCGATGCCGGGTTTGATTTCGATCCGGCGGCGCTGAAGGCGAAATATTTGGCCGAGCGCGACAAGCGCCTGCGCGCCGACGCGAACGAACAATATGTCGAGATGACCGGCGCCTTCGCCCGCTACCTCGAGGATCCCTATATCGATCAGCCAATCGCGCGCCCGGCGCTTGCCGACGAGAAGGACGTGGTCGTGATCGGCGGCGGCTTCGGTGGCCTGCTGGCCGGCGCGAAGCTGCGCGACGCGGGGATCGAGGATGTGCGCATCATCGAAAAGGGCGGTGAGTTCGGCGGCACCTGGTACTGGAACCGCTACCCCGGCGCGGCCTGCGACATCGAAAGCTACGTCTACCTTCCGCTGCTCGAGGAAACCGGCTTCATCCCTGAGCGCAAATACAGCCAGGGACCGGAAATCCGCGCGTATTCACGCCGCATCGCCGAGCGGTTCGACCTGTATCGCGACGTCCTGTTCCAGACCGAGGTAACCGACCTCAGTTGGAATGAGGAAGCCCGCCGCTGGATCATTTCCACCAATCGCGGCGACGCGATCCGCGCCCGCTTCGTCATCATGGCGAACGGCCCGCTGCACCGCCCCAAGCTGCCCGGCATCCCGGGCATCGAGAAATTTGAGGGGCACACCTTCCACACCAGTCGCTGGGATTATGATTATACCGGCGGCGACCAGAATGGCGGGCTCGACAAGCTGGGCGACAAGGTCGTCGGGATCATCGGCACTGGCGCCACCGCGGTGCAATGCGTCCCGCATCTCGGCGCGACCGCCAAGCAATTGTTCGTGTTCCAGCGCACGCCCTCCTCGATCGACGTCCGCGGCGACCGGCCGACCGACCCACAATGGGCGCAGTCACTGACGACCGGCTGGCACCAGCAGCGCATGGAGAATTTCAACACGCTCGTCTCGGGCGGCTGGGCGGAGGAGGATCTGGTCAACGACGGCTGGACCGACATCATCCGCAATCTAGGCGTCATCGCGCGGATGAAGGCGGCCAGGTCGGGCGCGCAAAACCCGGATGAGCTGGTGCAGCTTGCCGATTTCCAGAAGATGGAATCCATCCGCGCGCGCGTGGACGAGGTCGTTCAGGACGAGGCGACGGCCGAGGCGCTGAAGCCCTGGTACAATCAGTTCTGCAAGCGCCCTTGCTTCCACGACGATTATCTGGCGACCTTCAACCGCCCCAACGTCTCGTTGATCGACACCCAGGGCAAGGGGGTGGAGCGGATTACGAAGAACGGCGTCGTCGTCGCCGGGACGGAATACAAGCTCGACTGCCTGATCTTCGGCACCGGCTTTGAAGTCGGCACCAGCTATGCACGCCGCGCCGGCTATGACGTGCACGGCACCGGCGGGCAGTCGCTCGAACAGAAATGGGCCGACGGCGGCCGCACGCTTCACGGCATGACCGTCAACGGCTTCCCCAACATGTTCATCTTCTCGGTGATCCAGTCGGGCTTCACCGCCAATTACCCGCATGCCCTGCTGGAGCAGGCGGGCCACGCAGCGCACATCATCGGCGAGGCGATGCGCGCACAGAAGTCGCGGGTCGAGGCGACCGCGGAGGCAGAGGAGGCGTGGACCAACGAAATCCTCGCCTCCGTGCTCGACCGACGCAAGTTCCTCGAGGAATGCACACCAGGCTATTACAACGGCGAGGGTCAGCTCAGCCCCAAGGCCGCCAGCTTCTCCAGCTATGGCAAGGGCCCGGTCGCCTTCTTCAACACGATCAAGGCGTGGCGGGACGAGGGCAGCATGAAGGGCCTGACGCTGGCCTGACGGGCAACCCAGCCGCGCGGCACTACCTAACAACTAGCCGGGGAGCGCGGCCGCGCTCTCCCGGCCAGCCCTTCCTTTTCCCGACAACCCTCGACACGCACAGCTTAGTTGCGCACAGCTGTTCGGCAAACGAGAGGAAGTTGGATGACTGATCTGCCTGACACGTATCGCCGGCTGGTTTCGACCGTCACGCCCGAGGGCCAGGTTCGCCTGTCGCTGCAAAGCGTCCCGATGCCGACGCCTGGTGACGATGAAGTGGTCATCCGCGTCGAAGCATCTCCGATCAACCCGTCCGATCTCGGCGTGTTGCTCGCCCTGACCGAGGGCGATGCGTTCAGCCGCGATGGCGACGCGGCGGTCGCCCCGCTCTCCCCGCCGGTGCAGCGTGCGTTGTCGGCCCGCAAGGGCATTGACCTGCCCGTCGGTAACGAGGGCGCCGGCGTCGTCGTCGCGGCCGGCAGCTCGGCCGACGCGCAGGCATTGATCGGCAAGACCGTCGCGCTCGCCGGCGGCGGCTTCTATGCCGAGTACCGCAAGGTGCGCGCTGCCGACTGCATGACCGTGCCGGAAGGGACCACCGCCGAGGAGGCCGCCTCCTCCTACGTCAACCCGCTCACCGCGCTCGGCATGGTCGGCACGATGAAGCGCGAAGGCTATCAGGGCCTCGTCCACACCGCCGCCGCGTCGAACCTAGGTCAGATGCTGGTCAAATTGTGCAAGGCGGATGGCGTTCCGCTGGTGAACATCGTGCGCAGCGAGACGCAGGCCAAGCTGCTGCGCGATCTTGGCGCGGAGCATGTCGTCGACATGACGGCCGACGATTTCATGCCCAAGCTGATCGACGCCATCGCCGCGACCAACGCGTTCCTCGCGTTCGACGCCGTTGGCGGCGGGAAGCTCGCCGGCCAGATCCTCGCCGCGATGGAGCAGGCTGCGCTCCGCACCCAGCGCGCCGACGGCCCTTATGGCTCGCGCCAGATGAAGCAGGTGTACCTCTATGGCGGCCTGTCGTCGGCGCCGACCGAGTTCAACCGCGGCTTCGGCATGCGCTGGCGCATGGGCGGCTGGTTGCTCACCTATTTCCTCGAGGATGTGGGCGCGACCGAGGCAAAGGCACTTCGCGAACGCGTCTCACGCGAGCTGAAGACCACCTTCGCCAGCAAATATACGCAGCGTATCCCGCTTGCCGGTGTGCTCGACCCGGCGAACATCGCTGCCTACGGCAAGCGCGCGACGGGCGAGAAGTATCTCGTCACGCCGCAGGCCTGATCAGGCCCGCCGGCGCTTAGCCGGTGTAATGAACGGCGCGGGCATCACGGTCGATCCGGATGCCCGCCCCTTCCGGCAGCGTCATCACGAACCCTGCCGCATCGTCCCAGTCCGCCGGCGCCATCGCCCCGCCATCCAGTCGCTGCCAGCGCAGATCATGCCGGATTGCGGGATCGGCCAGTTCGGGGTGCGCGGCACGCCATTCGGCTAGCTGCGCGACATAGTCCTCCAGCTCGCCGTCTCGCGCCGACCAGTCGAGCCAGACGATGTGATTATCCTGCGCATAGGCGTTGTTGTTACCGCCCTGCGTCCGCCCGAATTCGTCGCCCGCGGTCAGCATGATCGTCCCGCGCGCCGCAAACAGCGTGGCGAGCAGCGCCTTCGCATCCCGCCGCCGGCCCTCGTCGCTTCCCGCATCCCAGCTCACCTCATCGCGGTGACCGTCCTGATTATCCTCGCCATTGGCGTGATTGTCCCGCTGGACGAAACTCACGGCGTCTCGCAGCGTGAAGCCGTCATGCGCGGCGACAAAATTGACGCTGCGCGTGGCATGGTGGCCAAAGATATCGGTTGATCCCGCAAGCCGCGTGGCGAGCGCGCCGGCACCACCATCGCCGCGCCAGAACCGCCGCACATCGTCGCGAAAGCGGTCGTTCCACTCCAGCCACCGCTCGGGAAACCGGCCCAGCTGATATCCGCCAGGCCCGACATCCCAGGGCTCGGCGATCATGATCCGATCGGCCAGCAGCGGATCGTCGGCGATCGCGGCAAATATCGGCGCGTGGGGGTCAAATTCCGGCGACCTGGCCATCACCGGCGCCAGATCGAAGCGAAATCCGTCGATACCGGCGCCGGCCACGAAATGGCGCAGCGTGTCGAGCGTCAGGTCGCGCACCGGCGGGTATCCAAAATCGAGCGTGTTGCCGGTACCGGCATCGTTGATCAGCGTGCCGTCGGGCGCACGCGCGTAACAACGATCGTCCAGCCCGCGCAGCGACAGGGTCGCTCCCTCAACGTCGCTCTCCCCGGTGTGATTGAACACAAGGTCCAGGATCGTCCCGATCCCATTGGCGCGCAGAACCGCGACCGTGCGGCGCAGCTCCGCCATCCCGCCGGGGCATAGCCGCGGGTCAAGCGCCATCGGCACGACCGGATTATACCCCCAGGCGTTGCTCAGCGCGAGCGGCGGCAGATGCCGTTCGTCAATCCACGCGACGATCGGCATCAGCTCGACTGCCCCGACGCGCAGCTTGCGCAGATGCGCCAGCACCGCCGGATGCGTCAGCGCCCCCACCGTGCCGCGCTGCCCCGCCGGCACGTCCGGATGACGCATGGTGAAGGCGCGGACGTTGATCTCGTAGATCAGCTGCCCGGGACGGAAGACCGGCGGCGCGGGCGCCAGCGGCGGCAGCACCGCCGCGACGATCGCCTTGGGCACGAGCGCCGCCGTATCGACGCCCCGCTCGCCAAGCCGGGGATCATGGACGAACGGTCGGTCAAGCTCGGTCGCGCGCGGGTCGACCAGCAGCTTGGCCGCATCGAACGGCGGCGCCCCGTCGGCACGATAGCCGTAGCGGGTGCCAACCGGCACGGGCAGGTCGAGCACCCATGTCTCCCCGTCCCGCTCCATCGGGTAGCGGGTTTCCGCACCCGCCGCGTCGAACAGGCACAGCCACACGGCCCCGGCGGCCGGCGATCGCACGCGGAAACAGTGCGGCGTCTTCTCCGGCATGGCTTGGCTCACCCGCGCCGCCGGGTCAGGTAATCACATCGGGCAGCGCGCGGCCGGTGTGCCGGGTAATGCCGGCAATCTCATCCGCCGCACGCGCGATATCGGCCAGCATCTCGCCGGTATCCTGATCCAGCCGCCCGCCGACCGGCTCATAGCGTTCCAGATACACGCGGAGCGTGGCGCCGCTGGTTCCGGTCCCCGACAGGCGGAAGACAACGCGGCTGCCGCCCTCGAACAGGACGCGCAGCCCCTGCTGGCGGCTGATCGATCCATCGGTCGGGTCCTCATAGGCGAACTCGTCCGCCGCTTCGATCCGCAGGCCGGCGATCTCCTGCCCCGGCAGGTCCGAGAGGCGGGCACGCAGTCCGTCCACCAGTGCCTCGGCTGCCGCGCTGTCGACGCCTTCATAATCATGCCGCGCGTAATAAGTCCGGCCGAACCGCGCCCAATGCTCCTCGGCGATCTGCTTCACCGACTTGCCGGTGCCCGCCAGGATATTCAGCCACAGCAAAACCGCCCACAGCCCATCCTTCTCGCGCACGTGATCGGACCCGGTGCCGGCGCTTTCCTCACCGCAGATCGTCACCATGCCGGCATCCAGCAGGTTGCCGAAGAACTTCCACCCCGTTGGGGTTTCAAAGAGCGGGATGTTCAGCGCGGCGGCAACGCGATCGGCGGCCGCACTGGTCGGCATGGATCGCGCGATCCCCCTCAGCCCATCCGCATACGCCGGCGCAAGGTGCGCATTGGCCGCCAGCATGGCGAGGCTGTCCGACGGCGTGATGAAGATGCCGCGGCCAAAGATGAGATTGCGATCACCATCGCCATCGGAAGCCGCGCCGAAATCGGGCGCATCCGCACTCATCATCAGATCATATAATGTGCGCGCATGAACCAGATTGGGGTCCGGATGATGGCCGCCGAAATCCTCGAGCGGCGTGCCGTTGCGCACGGTGCCCCGTTCGAACCCCAGTCGGCGCTCTAGGATCTCGGTCGCATAAGGCCCAGTCACCGCGCTCATTGCGTCAAAGGCCATGGTCAGGCCAGCACCGCGGATTGCGGTGAAATCGAACAATGACTGCATCAGGTCGGCATAGGCGGCGACGGGATCGACCACCTCGACCGTCATGCCGGCAATCTCGGTCTCTCCGATCGCGTCGATGTCGACCGCCTCCGCGTCGGCAATGCGGTAGCTGTCGATCGCCCGGGTGCGTTCCAGGATCGCGTCGGTCACCTTCTCGGGCGCAGGACCGCCATTGGCGACATTGTACTTGATCCCGAAATCCTCGTTCGGCCCGCCCGGATTGTGGCTCGCCGACAGGATCAGCCCTCCGATCGCCTCACGGCTGCGGATCAGGTGAGACGCGGCCGGCGTCGACAGGATACCGCCCCGCCCCACGATGACGCGGCCAAAACCGTTCGCCGCCGCCATGCGGATCGCCTTGTCGATCACCTCGCGGTTCAGGTAGCGGCCGTCGCCCCCGATGATCAGCGTCGCGCCCTCGCGCCCCTCGACCACGTCGAACACCGACTGGATGAAATTCTCGGCATAATGCGGCTGCTGGAATACCTTCACCTTCTTGCGCAGCCCGGATGTGCCCGGCTTCTGGTCGCCATAGGGGGTGGTGGACACCGTCTCGATCATGCGCTCACTAGGCTCCGGTAAAGCGCCGCATAGGCCGCGCCGCTGGTCTTCCACGAAAAGTCCGCGGCCATGCCGCGCTGCTGCATCCGCCGCCACCGCGCCGGCTGGCCGTAGAGGCTGACCGCCTTGCGCAAGGCGTAGGTCAGCCCTTCATGCGTGACGTCGTCGAACTGGATGCCGGTCGCCACCCCGGCGCCGAGCGCGGCCGGATTGGCATCGATCACCGTATCGGCCAGCCCGCCGACCCGCGCCACTATCGGAACGCAGCCATAGGCGAGGCCATATAATTGCGTCAGCCCGCAAGGCTCGAAGCGCGACGGGATGATGATCGCGTCGGCGCCGCCCTGCAGCAGGTGCGACAGAGCTTCGTCATAGCCAATCCGAACGCCGATCCGCCCCGGGTGGCGTGCCGCGGCGCGAAGGAACGCCTGCTCCAGCCCCTCGTCCCCAGACCCGAGCAAGGCCAGCCGCCCGCCCATATCGACCAGCGAGTCGAGCGCACCGGCCAGCACGTCCATGCCCTTCTGCCACGTCAGCCGGGTGACGACTGTGAACAGCGGCCCCTCCGCCTCGTCCAGCCCGAACTGCTGCTCGATCGCCCGCTTGTTCTGCACGCGCCGCGCGAGATCAGCCTCGTCGTAACGCGCGCACAGCGCCGCATCGCTGCGCGGGTTCCACACCGCGGGATCGATACCGTTGACGATCCCGGTCAGCTCGGCGGACCGGCCGGCGATCAGCCCCTCCAGCCCCATGCCGAATTCAGGCCGCAGGATCTCGCGGGCATAAGTCGGGCTGACGGTCGTGATCGCCGTCGCCGCCGTCAGTCCGCCCTTCAGGAAGCCGACCCCGCCATAATATTCGACCCCGTCGATCGACCACGCCTCGGGCGGCAGCCCCAGGCGCGGGAACACCTCCGCCCCGAACTGCCCCTGAAACGCGATGTTGTGGACGGTCAGCACCGATTTCACCGCCGCCTGGGCATATCGAAGATACACCGGCGCCATCCCGCCCTGCCAGTCATGCGCATGGAGGAGATCGAAGCGCAGCCCCCGAACCCCGCCGGCGGCGACCTGCGCCGCCGCTTGCCCGAACGCAGCAAAGCGCTGCCAATTGTCCGGCCAGTCCCCGCCAGCGGCAGCGGCATACAGCCCGCCCTCCCGCGCAAACAGGCCGGGCGCCTCCAGGACCAGCAGGGGATGGCCCGCAATCTCCCCGCGCAGCAACCGCGCCTCGCCGCCGCCCATCAGGTCGCGCCAGCGGTGCACCGCTCGTCCCCCCGCCGCCTTCATCACGGCGGGATAGCCCGGCAGCAACGTGGTGACCTGCACGCCATGTTCGCTCAGCGCCGCCGGCAGCGCACCGACGACGTCGGCGAGCCCCCCGGTCTTGACCAGCGGATACGCCTCCGAAGCAACCGACAATATCTTCACGCAGCGTCGCTCACAGTCGGTCGATCATCGGCTTCGTGATCAGGCAGACGCCATTGTCGGTTCGGCGAAACCGCTTGGCGTCCAGCACCGGATCATCGCCGACCACCAGCCCGTCGGGGATTTCCACGCCGCGATCGATCACCACCTTCCGCAGCCGCGCGCCCCGGCCGATCTTCACGAACGGCAGCACCACCGCCTCATCAAGCATCGCAAAACTGTGCGTCCGCACTCCCGTCGACAGGAGCGAACGGTAGATCGAGGAACCCGAAACGATGCAATCTCCCGACACGAGGCTCGCGACCGCCGAACCGCGCCGGCCATCGACGTCATGCACGAACTTGGCCGGCGGCGTCAGTTCCGAATAGGTCGAAATCGGCCAGGTCCGGTCATAAAGGTCGAGCGCGGGCACCACATCGGTAAGGTCGATGTTCGCTTCCCAGTACGCGTCCACCGTCCCCACATCGCGCCAATAGGCCGATGCCTCGTTGGATGACCGGACGCAGGAATCGGTGAACTGATGCGCCACCGCCTTGCCGTTCTTGACCAGCCAGGGGACGATGTCGCGCCCGAAATCGCGCTTCGAATCCGGCGTCGCGGCATCCCGGCGTAGCTGGTCGATCAGCAGCGCGGTCCGAAAGACATAAATGCCCATCGACGCCAGCGCGACGTCCGGCTTGCCCGGCATCGCCGGCGGATCGGCGGGCTTCTCAATGAAGTCGAGGATCCGGCCGCTCTCGTCGACATGCATCACGCCAAAGCCGACCGCCTCCATCCGCGGCACTTCGAGACAGGCGACCGTCACGTCCGCGCCGCTGTCGCAATGCTGCTGCAGCATCAGCTCGTAATCCATCTTGTAGATGTGATCACCCGCCAGGATCACCATATATTCGGGATCGTAGCTCTCGATGATGTCGATGTTCTGGAACACGGCATCGGCCGTGCCTTCATACCATTGGAACTCGCTGATGCGCTGCGAGGCGGGCAGGATGTCGAAGCTCTCGTTGCGCTCGGGCCGCAGGAAGTTCCAGCCCCGCTGCAGGTGACGGATCAGCGAATGCGCCTTGTACTGGGTCGCGACGCCGATCCGGCGGATGCCCGAATTGATCGCGTTCGACAGCGCGAAATCGATGATCCGGCTCTTGCCCCCGAAATAGACCGCCGGCTTGGCCCGCGTATCGGTCATTTCGTGAAGGCGGCTGCCGCGCCCCCCGGCAAGCACATAGGCCATCGCGTCTCGGGCCAGCGGCTGTCCTCTTCTGTGGTCCATCGTGCCTTCCTTGCCCCACGCGGCGGGGTACGTTTCGGGAGGGCCTGTCTCCCTCAGTCATGATGCCAGGGGAACAGGCCCTCCCCTGGTCTCTCGAAGGCCGGGGATAGACGCCCCCGCACTGCCTCCACCCGAGAGCAAAACGCTATCCTTCAAACTCGAGCATGATCGTCGCCAGCGGCGGCAGCGTGACCATTGCCGCGCCGTCGCGCACCTCTACTCCGCCCATGTTGCCGAGGCCCGATCCCCAGTAGAAACTGGAATCGGAGTTCAGGATCTCGCGCCAGCGGCCATCATGCGGCAATGGAATACGATAGGGCGCGCGCGCGACCGGCGTCATGTTGCAGATCACCGCAATTGGCGCCGCGCCCGGTGCCTTGCGCAGCCAGACGAATACCGAATTGGCCGCGTCATCGGCAACCAGCCACTCGAACCCTTCCGGCTCGCAGTCCCGCGCATGAAGCGCCGGCTTTTCGCGATAGACCCGGTTCAGATCGCGGATCAGCTTGCGCACGCCCTCATGCGCAGTCGAGTGCAGCAGGTCCCAGTCCAGCGCCCGCGCCTCGCTCCACTCGCGCCGCTGGGCGAACTCCTGCCCCATGAACAGCAGCTTCTTGCCCGGATATCCCCACATCAGCGCATACATGGCGCGCAGGTTGGCAAATTGCTGCCAATCATCGCCGCTCATCTTCGCCAGCAGCGAACCCTTGCCGTGCACCACCTCGTCATGGCTGAGCGCCAGGACGTAATTCTCGCTGAACGCGTAAACCAGGCCAAAGGTGATGTCGTGATGATGGTGCTGCCGGTGGATCGGCTCGCGCGCCATGTACTTCAGCGTGTCGTGCATGAAGCCCATGTTCCACTTGAATCCGAACCCCAGCCCGCCGTCATGCGCGGGGTGAGTCACGCCCGGCCAGGCGGTCGATTCCTCCGCCACCGTGAAGATGCCCGGATGCGCGCCATAGACCGCGCGGTTCATCGACTGGAGGAAGGACGCCGCCTCCCAATTCTCCCGGCCCCCTTCGGCATTGGGGATCCACTCGCCCGGCTGCCGGCTGTAATCGCGGTACAGCATGGACGCGACGGCATCGACGCGCAGCCCGTCGACGTGAAACCGCTCGGCCCAGAACAGCGCATTGTTGACGAGGAAGGCCGACACCTCGCGCCGGCCGAAATTGTAGATCGCCGTGTTCCAGTCGGGATGGAAGCCCAGCCGCGGATCCTCATGCTCGTACAGCGCGGTGCCGTCGAAATGGATCAGGCCGAATGCGTCCATCGGAAAATGCGCCGGCACCCAGTCCAGCAACACGCCCAGCCCCGCGCGATGGGCGCCATCCACGAACCGGGCAAAACCCTCGACGTCGCCGAACCGCGCCGACGGCGCATACAGGCCCGTCGTCTGATATCCCCATGACGGATCATAAGGATGTTCGGAAATCGGCATGAACTCGATGTGGGTGAACCCCATGTCGACGACATAGGGGATCAGCCGGTCTGCCAGCGCGTCCCAGGTCAGGAACCAGCCATTCTCGTCCCGGTCCCACGACCCGGCATGCACCTCGTAGATGCTGATCGGCACGCGGCGCGGATCGACCTGCGCCCAATGCGCGACATGGTCCGCGTCGCCCCATTCATGGGTCAGCGGGGTCGCGGTGATCGATGCGGTGCCGGGGCGCAATTCCGTGCGAAAGGCGTAGGGGTCGGCCTTCAGCGGCTGCAACTGCCCATCCGGGCCGACGATCTCGAACTTGTAATGCCGCCCCTCGGCGATGTCGGGGATGAATATCTCCCACACGCCGACGTCCGCGCGCCGCCGCATGACATGGCGCTTGCCGTCCCAGTCGTTGAAGTCGCCGACCACGGAGACACGCTGCGCATTGGGCGCCCAGACGGCGAAATGCACGCCCGATGCACCTTCATGCTCAATCAGATGCGCGCCCATCTTGTCGTGCAGGCGGAAATGCGTCCCCTGCGCGATCAGCAAATCGTCGACGGGACCCAGCACGGGGCCAAAGGTATAAGGGTCGGTCACCCACCATTCGGCGCCCCCGCCCTGCGCATGATAGCGCAGTGGCTGCGGCTCGCCGGCGATCACGCCCTCGAACAGCCCGCGCTCATCGACACGAACCAGCGCGCCGAGCGCCGTCTCCGACAGCGTCTGCGCCTCGACCCGCTCGGCCCCTGGGATCAGCGCGCGGGCAAAGGTCCCGGTCGGGCCGGCATAGACGCCCAGCAGCGAGAAAGGGTCATCGTGGCGCCCAGCGAGCAAGGCGGCGATCGCGCTGGGCGGCGGCTTCACATCACGTTCCAGATGTCGCGCGCATATTCGCCGATCGTCCGATCGGACGAAAACCAGCCGACATTCGCCACGTTGCGGATCGCCGACGCCTGCCATCCGCCGCGGTCGATCCAGCGGGCATCCACCGCGCGCTGCGCCGCCGCATAGGCATCGAAATCGGCCGTCACCATGAACCAGTCATGGTCGTAGAGGCCGCTCATCAGGTCGCGGTATCGGCCAGGATCGTCGGGCGAGAACACGCCGGAGGCGATCGCGTTGATCGCCTGCGACAGCTCCCGGCTGTTCTCGATGATAGACCGCGGCGAATAGCCCGCGCGTCGCGTTTCGGCGACCTCGTCGGCCGTCAGGCCGAAGATGACGATATTGTCGTCGCCCACCCGGTCCTTGATCTCGATATTGGCGCCGTCCAGCGTGCCGATCGTGATTGCGCCGTTGAGCGCGAATTTCATGTTCCCCGTCCCCGACGCTTCCATCCCGGCGGTGGAGATCTGTTCGGACAGGTCGGCGGCGGGAATGATCCGCTCCGCCAGGCTGACATTGTAATTGGGGATGAAGCCGACCTTCAGCAGCCCGCCCACGGCGGGATCGCTGTTGATCCGCTTGGCGACGTCATTGGCCAGTTTGATGATCAGCTTGGCGTTGTGATAGCTCGACGCCGCCTTGCCGCCGAACAACTTCACCCGCGGCACCCAGTCGCGCTCCGGATGGCTGCGGATCTGGTCGTACAGCGCCACCGTCTCGATGATGTTCAGCAACTGCCGCTTATATTCGTGGATCCGTTTGACCTGGACGTCGAACAGCGCATCGGGGTCAACCCGCAGCCCCTGATCTTCCCTGAGATAATTCGACAGATCCACCTTGTTGGAACGCTTCACTTCACCAAAACGCTCCCGAAACGAGGCGTCGTTCGCAAAAGATTCTAATAACTTGAGTTGCTCGGCATCGTCGCAGAACGCCGGTCCGATCGCATCGCGGATCAGGGACGTCAGGCGCGGGTTGCACTCCATCAGCCAGCGGCGCGGCGTGATGCCGTTGGTCTTGTTGTTGATCCGGTCCGGGTACAGGCGGTGCAGGTCGGCGAACACCGTCTGCTTCATCAGCTCGGTGTGCAGCGCGGCGACGCCATTGACGCTGTGGCTGCCGACAAAGGCGAGGTTGGCCATCCGGATGCGCCGCTCGCCATTCTCGTCGATAAGGCTGATCGCGGCGATCGCCCCGCCGTCAGCCGCCCCGCTTCGCGCCGCCTCGCGCAGCACCTGCGCATTGATCGCATAGACGATCTGCATGTGCCGCGGCAGCAGCCGCTCGAACAGCGGCAGGGGCCAGCTTTCCAGCGCCTCGGGCAGCAGGGTGTGGTTGGTGTAGCCGAACGTCCGCCGGGCGATATCCCACGCCTCGTCAAAATCGAGTTCGTGATGGTCGAGCAACAAGCGCATCAGTTCGGCGACCGAGATCGCCGGGTGCGTGTCGTTGAGCTGGATCGCCGCCTTCTCCGGCAGCAGGCGAATGTCCCCGAAATATTGCATGTGCCG
The DNA here is from genome assembly GCF_003950435.1 of Sphingomonas sp. ABOLG. Classification (NCBI taxonomy): domain Bacteria; kingdom Pseudomonadati; phylum Pseudomonadota; class Alphaproteobacteria; order Sphingomonadales; family Sphingomonadaceae; genus Sphingomonas; species Sphingomonas sp. ABOLG. The sequence goes on along the minus strand of NZ_QQWW01000002.1, from coordinate 283,865 downwards.
GCGGACGACGTCCTGGATCGAGGCGGAGGAGAAGAAATACTCCTGCCGCAGCCGCAATTCCTGGCCGGCGGCACTGGCGTCCGACGGGTAGAGGACCCGCACCAGCGCCTCTGCCCGCACCTGCCCTGCAAGCGCCCCGGCATGATCGCCGGCGTTGAACGCGTCCAGCCGGATGGGATCGAAGGCGCGCGCGCTCCACAGCCGCAGCGTGTTCACCCTTTTCCCGCGCCAGCCGACCACCGGCGTATCGAAGGCGACCGCCTCCACCGCTTCCGCCGGGTTCCAGTCGACACGCCCGGCGGCATTGCTGGTTACCTCGCCGCCGAAGCCGATGAAATAGGCGCTCTCGCGCCGCTCGAACTCCCAGGGATTGCCATGGGTCAGCCAGGTTTCGGGAAGCTCGACCTGCCAGCCATCGTCGATGCGCTGGCGGAACATGCCGTTCACATATCGGATGCCATAGCCATAAGCGGACAGCTCCAGCGTCGCCATGCTCTCCATGAAGCACGCCGCCAGCCGCCCCAGACCGCCATTGCCCAGCGCAGCGTCCGGCTCGATCTCCTCGATCTCGTCCAAGTCCACGCCCAGCGACGCGAGCGCCGCCTTCACCTCGGCATTGCGGCCAAGGTTGGACAGCGCGTCGCGCAGCAGCCGCCCGATCAGGAACTCAAGGCTAAGGTAATAGACCCGCTTGGCGCCGCTCGCGTGCGCCGCGCGGGTCGATTCCATCCATTTGTCGATGATCTCGTCGCGCAGCGTCAGGATGGTGGCGTCCAGCCAGTCGTGCTTGCGCGCGGCGCGCTCATCCTTGCCGATGCGATGGATCAGCGTGTCGACGATCCGGTTCGCCAGCGGCGAACGGTCAACGGCGGGCGAAGCTGCGGCGTCGGTCATCAACCACGAAGCTTAGCGCCGGCGCGCGTAGAGTCACGCGCCATGCTGCAGTGCAGCTTGTCTCACATCAGACGGTGAAGCTCTCGCCGCACCCGCAGGCGCCCTTCGCATTGGGGTTGTTGAACACGAAGCCCGCGGTGAAATCGTCCTCGACCCAGTCCATCGTCGATCCGATGAGATACAGGATCGATCCGCCATCGACATACAGCGTGCCGCCGGGCGTCTCGATCTTCTCGTCGAACGGCTTGGCTTCAGTCACATAATCAACCGAATAGGCAAGGCCGGAACAGCCGCGCCGCGGTGTCGACAGCTTCACGCCGATCGCTCCCTCCGGCGCCTTGGCCATCAGCGAGGCGACCCGCGCCTTCGCCGTGTCGGTCAGGATCAGCGCCGCGGGGCGCTCACGAACAGCCGTCGCCATCACAACATCCCCAGTTCGAGCCGTGCCTCGTCGGACATCTTGGCCGGGTCCCACGGCGGATCCCAGACGAGGTTCACGTCGACGATCGACACGCCCGGCACCGATCCGACGCGCAGCTCGACCTCGGCCGGCATCGATTCGGCGACCGGGCAATGCGGCGTCGTCAGCGTCATGGTGACCACGGCATGCCCGCCATCGGTCACCTCGACATTGTAGATGAGGCCCAGCTCATAGATGTTCACCGGGATCTCGGGATCGTAGATTTCCTTCAGCGCATCGATGATCGCCTCATACAATGCGCCGCCCGGTTCATGTCCCGCGTCACCCTGCGGCTTTTGCGCAAGGAACCCGTCGAGATAGTCGCGCTGGCGACCACCCGTCTCCACCGGCGTTTCCACCGCATCCTCGACGCGCGCGCGGGGCGGCTTCGTCTCGGCTTCCACTTCCTCGATCCGGATCGGCTCGCTCATCCGAAAATCCTCGTTACTCTTTCTATGCCCCTGGCCAGCGCCTCGACGTCGGCCGGGCCGTTATAGACACCGAAGCTCGCCCGGGCGGTCGCCTCGACGCCCAGCGTCTCCATCAGCGGCTGCGCACAATGATGGCCGGCGCGGATCGCGACCTTCGCCTCGTCCAAGATGGTGCCGATGTCATGCGGATGCACCCCCTCCATCGCGAAGGAGACGATCCCGGCGCTATCCTCCGGCCCGAACAGCCGCACCGAATTGATCGCCGACAGCGCCTCGCGCGTCTGGCGCACCAAAGCGGTCTCATGCGCATGGATGCGGTCAAGCCCGATGCCCTCGACATAGTCGATCGCGGCATGAAGCCCCAGCACACCCACGATATGCGGCGTCCCGGCCTCGAACCGCGTCGGCGGCGGGGCATAGGTCGTCTTCGCGAAGGTCACGCGGTCGATCATCGACCCGCCCCCCTGATAAGGCGGCATCGCGTCGAGCAGTTCCGCCCGGCCCCACAACACGCCAAGCCCGGTCGGCCCGTACAGCTTGTGCGCCGAGAAGACGTAGAAATCGCAATCGAGCTCAGCGACGTCGACCGGCAGCCGCGGCACCGCCTGGCACCCGTCGATCAGGATCTTCGCGCCAACACCATGCGCCAGCGCCGCGGCACGCTTCGCATCCAGCACCGATCCCAGCACATTCGACACATGGCCCAGCGCGACCAGCTTGTGCGCCGGCGTCAGCATCGCCGCCATCGCGTCGAGGTCGATGCGATGGTCCGCGGTCAGCGGCACCACGTCGATCGCCGCGCCGACCCGCTCGGCGACCATCTGCCACGGCACGATGTTGGAATGATGCTCCAGCGCCGACAGCAGGATGCGGTCGCCCGCCTTCAACTGTGTCCCGGCCCAGCATTGCGCGACGAGGTTGATCGCCTCCGTCGCGCCGCGAACGAACGCCACTTCCTCTTCCGCGCCGCCGATGAAGGCCGCCACGCGCCGCCGCGCCGCCTCATAAGCGAGCGTCATGTCCGCCGAGCGCTGGTACACGCCGCGGTGAACCGTCGCATAGGTCGTGTCATAGCCGCGCGTGATCGCATCGATCACCGGCCGCGGCTTCTGCGCCGTCGCGGCCGTATCGAGATACGCCCAGCCCGCGGGGACCGCCGGAAAGTCGGCCAGCACGTCGAGCGGACGGGCAGCGTCGAGGATGGTGTCCGCCCGGGTCACTGAAGCGCCGCCTCGAGCCACGCATCGGCATCCGCCTCGAACGCCGCGCGCACCGTCTCGTCGCCGATCCGCTCCAGCGCATCGGCCACAAACGCCCGCGTCAGGATCGCGTCGGCACGCGCCCGCGGAATGCCGCGGCTTTGCATATAGAACAGCGCGCGCGCATCGAGCTCGCCCACCGTGGCGCCATGTGCGCACTTCACATCGCCGGCGAAAATCTCCAGCTCGGGCTTCAGGTTCACCGTGGCGGTGCGATCGAGCAGCAGGCCGCGCAGGCTCTGCTCGCCGTCGGTCTTCTGCGCATGACGCGCCACCTCGACCGCCGCCGCCAGGCTCACCTGCGATCGATCCGCCGCCACCGCACGCCACACCTGGCGCGACGAGCCATTGGGATGCGCATGGTTCACGCGCACCGCACATTCCTGCTTCTGATCGGCCGAGGTCAGCAGCGCGCCGCCATATTCGGCGAAGGCACCATCGCCCGCCATGGTCAGCTGCGCGTCGATCCGGCTGCCCTGCCCGCCAGCGCCGAGGAACACGGTGACGAGGCTCGCCGCCTCACCGATCTCCGCCGCCTCGCGCAGCGACACGAAGCCCGCCGGCTGAAGCAGCCGCACCGATCGCATCAGCCGCGCGCCCTTGCCCAGCCGTGTGCGGGTGAAGCGGTTCTGCCAGCCCGCACCAACGAACGTCTCCACCACCTCGGCCGCCGCGTCATCGGCGAGGATGATCTCGGCCGGCACATGATTCTGCTGCCCGGTGGCGACATGGACGATCTGCACCGGATCGGCAGCCGCCTGCGCATCGAGGCGGAGCGACCAACCGGTGCCGTTGGCGCGACGACCCAGCGGGTGATCGTCGGCAGTCAGCGCGCCGATCGCCACGCGATGAAGGTCGCTGCGCCCCTCATCGAGCACGCCGTCAACGAACAGCAGCTTCGCGCCCGGCAGATCGAGGAAATCGGCCTCCGGCGCCGCGATCGGTGCCAGCGCCGCTGCCGCCGCCAGCCCGCCGAGGTCGGCCCAGCGCCACGCCTCTTCTCGGGCCGAGGGCAGATCAAGCACGGCGTCGCTCACGCCGCGATCTCCGCATAACCCTCACGCTCGAGCTGATGCGCGAGCTTCGCGCCGCCCGAACGGGTGATGCGACCATCGGCAAGGACGTGAACGAAGTCCGGCTTCACGTAATCGAGGAGGCGCTGATAATGGGTGATCAGCAGCACGGCCTTTTCGGGCTTGCGCATGATGCGGTTGATGCCGTCGCCCACGATCCGCAGCGCGTCGATGTCGAGGCCGCTGTCGGTCTCGTCGAGGATCGCGAACTTGGGATCGATGATGCCCATCTGCACCATCTCGTTGCGCTTCTTCTCACCGCCCGAGAAGCCGACGTTGACCGGACGCTTCAGCATCTCCTGGTCGAGGCCGAGCGCATCGGCCTGCGCCCGCGCCAGCTTCAGGAACTCGCCGCCCGACAGCGGCTTCTCATTCCGGCCGGCGCGCTGGGCGTTCAGGCTCTCGCGCAGGAACTGGACGTTCGACACGCCCGGGATCTCGACCGGATACTGAAAGCCGAGGAACAGCCCCGCCGCGGCGCGCTCATGCGGCTCCAGTTCGAGCAGGTCGATCCCGTCAAAGGTCACGCTGCCCTCGGTCACTTCATAGCCTGGCCGACCGCCCAGAACATAACCGAGCGTCGATTTGCCCGCGCCGTTCGGCCCCATGATCGCGTGGATTTCACCCGCATTCACGGAGAGGTTGAGTCCCTTGAGGATCGGCTTGCCGTCGATCTCGGCGTGGAGGTTTTCGATTCTGAGCATGGTCATTCCGAAATGAAGGCGGTCGGAGCGGCCGACCCGAAAAGGTGAGTGACGGAAGCGCCAGTCATCCGACCGAGCCCTCGAGACTGATGCCGAGCAGCTTCTGCGCCTCGACGGCGAATTCCATCGGCAGCTGCTGAAGCACCTCGCGCGCGAAGCCGTTGACGATCAGCGCCACGGCGGCTTCCTGATCCAGGCCGCGGCTCATCGCATAGAACAGCTGGTCCTCGCTGATCTTCGACGTCGTCGCCTCATGCTCGATCTGCGCGCTAGGGTTGCGCACCTCGATATAAGGCACGGTGTGCGCGCCGCACTGGTCGCCCAGCAGCAGGCTGTCGCACTGGGTGAAGTTGCGCACGCCCTCCGCGGTCGGCGCGACGCGCACCAGCCCGCGATAGGTGTTGTCCGAACGCCCCGCGCTGATCCCCTTCGAGACGATGGTCGACCGGGTGTCCTTGCCGAGGTGGATCATCTTGGTGCCGGTGTCCGCCTGCTGGCGATTGTTGGTCACCGCGACAGAGTAGAACTCGCCGACGCTGCCATCGCCCAGCAGCACGCAGCTCGGGTATTTCCACGTCACCGCGCTTCCCGTTTCGACCTGGGTCCAGCTGACCTTGCTGTTCTTGCCTTGGCACAGCGCGCGCTTGGTGACGAAATTGTAGATACCGCCAAGGCCATTCTCGTCGCCCGGGTACCAGTTCTGCACCGTCGAATATTTGATCTCGGCATCATCCAGCGCGACCAGTTCGACCACCGCGGCGTGCAGCTGGTTCTCGTCGCGCATCGGGGCCGTGCAACCTTCGAGGTACGACACGTACGCGCCCTTGTCGGCGACGATCAGCGTGCGCTCGAACTGGCCGGTATTCTCGGCATTGATGCGGAAATAGGTGCTGAGCTCCATCGGGCAGCGCACGCCCTCCGGAATGTACACGAACGTCCCGTCGGAAAAGACCGCGCTGTTCAGTGTCGCGAAGTAATTGTCATGCTGCGGCACGACCTTGCCCAGCCACTTCTTCACCAGCTCGGGATATTCGCGGATCGCTTCCGAAATCGACAGGAAGATGACGCCCGCCGCCTTCAGCTCCTCGCGAAACGTGGTCGCGACGGAGACGCTGTCGAACACCGCGTCGACCGCGACCTTGCGCGCGCCCTCGACCCCGGCGAGCACTTCCTGCTCGGCGATCGGGATGCCCAGCTTCTCATAGGTGCGGCGGATTTCCGGATCGAGCTCGTCCAAAGACGCAATCGTCTTCTTCTGCTTGGGCTCCGCGTAATAATAGGCGTCCTGATAGTCGATCGGCGGGATGTTGAGCTTTGCCCAATCCGGCGATTCCATCGTCAGCCATTTGCGGAATGCCTTCAGCCGCCAGTGGAGCATCCACTCGGGCTCGCCCTTCTTGGCGGAGATATAGCGAACGGTGTCTTCGTTCAGCCCCTTGGGCGCGAAATCCTGCTCCACCTCGGTGGCGAAGCCCCATTCGTACTTCTTGGATACCGCGGCGAGCGCCTCGGCGTTCTTGGTGGCCATGTCAGGCGTCCACTTTCATGTCGGTCATTGCGCGTCCGCCGGCAGCGCCGGTGACGATCGGAGTAGTGGCGGCAAGCTGGGTGAGCGTGATGCCGGCAAGCGCGCCACGCACCGCATTGTTCACAACCGCCCAATGCGGCTTCACGCGGCAACTGCCGTCGAGCACGCAATCATGCTGCGCCGTATCGACGCAGGTGGTGAGCGCGATCGGCCCCTCCACCGCCTCGATGATATCGGCCAGCGTGATCGCCGCCGGGGGCCGCGACAGGCGGAAGCCGCCACCCGTGCCGCGCGTGCTTTCAATCAGTCCGGCGGACGAGAGCCGGCTCACCAGCTTCTGCGCGGTCGGCAGCGGCACGCCCGTCTCCTGCGCCAGGCTGGTCGCATTGACGCGCGCCAGCCCGCCGCAATGGCGCGCCGCAGCCGTCATCATGACGACAGCATAATCGGCAAGGCTGGACAGACGCATATTGCGAGCGGTTCTCAAATCAGACTAAATCGTTCTGATTGCCAGATGGGCTTCCGTGACGCGGAAATCAACCGGCGATTTTGCACCCGCGAAGAGCATTCACGCCCTTGATCTCGCGGGTGGTTCGGGGGCACCGCCCGGCCATGAGCTTTCCGATGCGCCCCGCCCTGTTCGCCCTCGACGCCGAACGCGCCCATCGCCTGACCATACGGTCTCTCGCGCTGTGGGGCCGGCTGGGCGCGCCCGGCGGCCGATCCGTATCCGATAATAGGCTGGCGACCCGCGTGGCGGGGCTGGATTTCGCCAACCCGCTCGGCCTCGCGGCCGGCGTGGACAAGGATGGCGAGGCGGTGACGGGGCTCCACGCGCTCGGCTTCGGCGCGGTCGAGGTCGGCACGCTCACCCCTCTGCCCCAGCCCGGCAACCCAAAGCCCCGCCTCTTCCGCCTGGTGGAGGATGAGGCCGTGATCAACCGAATGGGTTTCAACAACGGCGGGCTCGATGCCGCGCTGAAGCGCTTGCCGGCGCAGCGTGCTGGCGTGCTCGGCCTCAATGTCGGCGCCAACAAGGACGCTGCGGATCGCGTCGCCGATTATGTGGCCGGCGTCTCGGCCGCGGCGCGCGTTGCCGATTATGTCACGATCAACGTCAGTTCGCCCAACACCCCCGGGCTGCGCGATCTCCAGCATGGCAGCGCGCTGCGCGACCTCCTCGCCGCGACCCGCGCCGCCGCCGGCACTCTCCCCCTCTTCCTCAAGGTCGCGCCTGATCTCGACCATGCCGCGATCGACGATATTGCCGCCGCGGTCATCGACCACCGGCTCGATGCGCTCATCATCGGCAACACCACTATCTCTCGCCCCGCGCTGGTCTCGCCGAACGCCGGGGAAGCGGGCGGCCTGTCGGGCGCTCCACTGGCCGCGCTCGCCCGTCAGAAGCTCGCCGAGTTCCGCACCGCCACCGGCGGCGCCATCCCGCTCATCGCCGTCGGTGGCATCGGCAGCGGGGCCGAGGCCTATGCCCGGATCCGCGCCGGCGCCAGCCTGGTGCAGCTCTACAGCGCGATGGTCTATGCCGGTCCCGGCCTGCTGGTGCGCATCCTCAAAGACCTCGCCGCGCTGCTCGGGCGCGATGGCTATGGCTCGATAACCGAGGCTGTCGGCGCCGGTTGACGCCGCCGCCGCCGCCGATAGGGTCGCGCGCCATGAAGAAAATGCTGGCGCTTGCTGCGCTGATCGCTCCCGTTCCCGCGCTTGCCCAAGGAATGGTGACCTCCGCCGATCCCCGTGCGACCGAAGCCGGAAGGGAGATCCTGCGGGCCGGTGGCTCGGCCTCTGATGCTGCCCTCGCCATGATGCTCGCGCTGACCGTCGTTGAGCCGCAGTCGAGCGGTATCGGCGGCGGTGGCTTCCTGCTGCACCAATCGGCCAAGGGCCCACTGGAGACGATCGACGGACGCGAAAAGGCGCCGATGGCCGCCACGCCCGATCGGTTCCTCGGTTCCGACGGCAAGCCGATCCCCTTCGTTCAGGCATTCCCGGGCGGTAAGTCCGTGGGCGTGCCCGGCAACATTCGCCTGGCGGCGCTCGCCAGCAAGAAATGGGGCAAGCTGCCGTGGAAGGCGCTGTTCGCACCGGCGATCCGGCTCGCCGAGAACGGCTATACCGTGACCCGCCCGATGGCTGCCGCCAGCACCAATCTCACGCCGATGTGGAGTGGTGGCAGCACCGCTGTTGCCGGGCCGGAGGGTGGCACCTCCACCGGCGTCGCTGATTCAACCGGCCGCTTCCCGCAGATCGCCGCCATGTATTCGCGCAACGGCAAGCCGCTAGCGGAGGGCGAGACGATCAAGAATCCGACGCTCGCCAAGCTGCTGCGAAAAATCGCGGCGGAAGGCCCCGACGCCTTCTACACTGGCGAGAATGCCAAGGCGCTGCTGACCGCGGTGACCACCTCGAAGGTCGCGCCCGGCGACATGACTGCCGCCGATCTTACCGCCTATGAGGCAAAGGAACGCGCCCCGGTGTGCGGCACCTATCGCAGCTACAAGGTGTGCGGCATGGGCCCACCCTCGTCGGGCGCCACCACGGTGCTTCAGATCCTGGGCATGCTGGAACGCTTCGATCTGGCGAAGCTGGGCAAGGATTCGCCCGAATCCTGGCACCTGATCGCTGAGGCGATGCAGCTCGCCTATGCGGATCGTGAGAAATACCTCGGCGACGCCGACTTCGTCGACGTGCCGGTCGCTGGCCTGATCGACAAAGGCTATATCGCACAGCGTTCCGGGTTGATCTCGCCGGCGCGCGCGCTCGGCCGCTACGAGCCGGGCACGCCGCCGGGTGCCCAGCCGCGGACCCTGGGCAGCCAGCCCAACGAACATGGCACGACCCATTTCATCGCCGTCGACGGCAAGGGCGATGTCGCGACGATGACCTCGACGATCGAAATGCCTTTTGGCAGTCAGCTGATGGCGAACGGCTTCGTTCTGAACAACGAGCTTACCGACTTCAGTCTCGCGCCCGAAAAGGACGGCGCACCCGTCGCCAACCGCGTGGAACCCGGCAAGCGGCCGCTGTCGTCCATGTCGCCGACGATCGTCTATGACCAGAGCGGCGCGCCCGTGTTCACCGTCGGCGCCGCCGGCGGCAAGACGATCATCATGCAGGTCGCCAAGGCGATCATCGCGCATTTCGACTGGAAACTGCCGGTGCGCGATGCGCTGGGCCTGGGCCTCGTTTTCTTCAACAATGACGGCATCGTGCTCGAACAGGGCACAATTCTCGCGCCGATGAAGCCGGCGCTGGAGGCTAAGGGCCACAAGGTGTCGGTCGCCCGCCTGGGGCTGAAAGCCAATGCCGCGGAAAGGACGGCGTCCGGCTGGGTCGGCGCGGCCGATCCGCGCGGGGTTGGCAATGCGCTTAGCGAATAGCTAGCGGGGGCGTAAGGAACGGCGAGGAAGAGGATCCCAATGCGCCAGCTTGAGCATTTCCCCAATCTCGTCACGATGTTCTTCACGCGCGCCGCCGAGCTAGGCGACGCCCCCTTTCTCTGGGCAAAGCACAGCGGCAGCTGGCAGGCGATCTCGTGGAGGCAGGCGGCCGAACAGGTCGCCAGCCTTGCGACCGCACTCAGGTCGCTAGGCTTGAAGCCGGGTGAGCGCGTGATGCTGGTCAGCGAGAACCGGCCGGAATGGTGCATCAGCGATCTCGGCATCATGGCCGCCGGCTGCATCACCGTGCCCACCTACACGACCAACACCGAACGCGATCATGCCCATGTGATCGAGAATTCCGGCGCACGCGCCGTGATCGTGTCGAACCAGAAGCTCGCCGACACCCTGTTAAAGGCGGTGCTGCGCACCACCCATGTCGAAACCGTCATCGCGCTGGACCATCTGCGCCCGCGCCCGCTGGGCGTCCGCAGTTGCCACTGGGCGGACCTGATCGAGGAGCATCGCGCGGATCCCGACATCGTCGCAGCGCAGGCGAACTTCACCCGCGCCGACACCGCCTGCATCATCTACACCTCGGGCACCGGCGGCGCCCCGCGCGGCGTGATGCAGCATCACGGCGCGATCCTGCACAACATCGCCGGTTGCGCTGATGTCATCTCGGAGGATCTCGGCTGGGGCGACGAGGTGTTCCTGTCGTTCCTGCCGCTCAGCCACGCCTATGAGCATACCGGCGGGCAGATGCTGCCGATCGCGATGGGCGGCCAGATCTATTACGCCGAAAGCCTGGAGAAGCTTGCCGCCAACATGGAGGAGGTGAGCCCGACGATCATGTTCGTCGTGCCACGATTGTTCGAGGTGCTGCGCGCCCGGATCACCCGCGCCATCGAAAAGCAGGGCGGCATGTCGCAGCGGTTGCTGAACGCTGCGTTGAAGGTCGGCGCGCGGCGCGCCGCGGGCACCCTGCGGCTGCGCGATCGCCCGACGGCGCTGATCGTCGATCGCATCTTCAAGCCGCGCATTGCGGCCAAGTTCGGCGGCCGTATGAAGGCGATGGTCTCGGGCGGCGCGCCCCTGACGCCGGAGGTCGGCATCTTCTTCCAGTCGCTCGGCGTCACCTTCCTGCAAGGCTATGGCCAGACGGAGGCAGGACCGGTCGTCTCCTGCAACCGGCCCAAGGTGGGCGTCACGGTCGACAGTGTCGGCCCGCCCCTCCCCCATACCGAAGTGCGCATCGCCGAAGACGGCGAGATCCTGGTCCGCGGCGAACTGGTGATGCACGGCTATTGGCGCAACCCGACCGAGACCGAGCGGGTGCTCCGGGACGGCTGGCTGCACACCGGTGACATCGGCGTCATCGACGAAGCGGGGCGCATCAAGATCACGGACCGCAAGAAGGACCTGATCATCAACGACAAGGGCGACAATATCGCCCCGCAAAAGGTCGAAGGGATGCTGACCCTTCAGCCGGAGATCATGCAGGCGATGATCGCCGGCGATCGCAAGCCGCACATGGTGGCGGTGATCGTGCCAGATCCTGAATGGATGCAGGAATTCTGCGCGACGACCAACACGCGTTGCAACCTGCCCTCACTCTCCAAGGATCCGGACTTCCGCGCGCTCGTCGGCGCAGCGGTGGAGCGGACCAACAAGGAGCTTTCGGTCATCGAACGCGTGCGGCGCTTCATCATCGCGGATGAGCCGTTCAGCATCGAGAACGAACAGCTGACGCCCAGCCTGAAGATCCGCCGCCACATCCTGCGTCAGGTCTATGGCGAGCGGCTGGACGCCCTTTACAAGGGCTGATCAAGCAAGAGCCGCTCCGCTGTCCGGCTGCCGGAGCAGCAGGGCGCTGATTGGTCGCCCCGCCCCGTGGAACGGGGCAACCAATCGGATCAGGCAGCCTTCTTCAAATGCCGCCGGCCGAGCAGCTCGGCGATCTGCACCGCGTTCAGCGCCGCGCCCTTGCGCAGGTTGTCGCTGACGCACCACAGCGCCAGGCCATTTTCCACCGTGGAATCGTCGCGCACGCGACTGATATAGGTAGCATATTCACCCACGCATTCGATCGGGGTGACGTATCCACCGTCCTCACGCTTGTCGACGAGCATGACGCCCGGCGCCTCGCGCAGGATGCGCTGCGCGTCCTCGGCCGACAGCTCCTTCTCGAACTCGATGTTGATCGCTTCCGAATGGCCGACGAACACCGGCACGCGCACACAGGTGGCGGTCACCTTGATCTTCGGATCCATGATCTTCTTGGTCTCGACCACCATCTTCCACTCTTCCTTGGTGGAGCCATCCTCAAGGAAGCTGTCGATGTGCGGAATGACGTTGAAGGCGATCTGCTTGGTAAACTTCTTGGGCTCCGCCTGGTCCCCGACGAAGATGTTGCGGCTCTGCTCGAACAGCTCGTCCATGCCCTGCTTGCCCGCACCCGACACCGACTGGTAGGTCGCGACCACCACGCGCTTGATCGTCGCGGCATCGTGCAGCGGCTTCAGCGCGACGACCATCTGCGCGGTCGAGCAATTCGGGTTGGCGATGATGTTCTTCGCGCGATAGCCGTCGATTGCCTCCGGGTTCACCTCCGGCACGATTAACGGCACGTCGGGGTCCATCCGATACAGCGACGAATTGTCGATCACCGTGCAGCCCGCCGCAGCGAATTTGGGGGCATAAACCTCGGTCGCCTCGCTGCCGATCGCGAACAGCGCCATGTCCCAGCCGGTCGGATCGAAATGCTCGATGTTCTGCACCTTGAGCATCTTGCCGGTGTCGCCAAATTCGATCTGCTCGCCGACGGAGCGCGATGACGCCAGCAGCGCCACCTCATCCGCCGGAAACTCGCGGTCGGCGAGGATGTTGACCATCTCTCGTCCCACATTGCCAGTCGCCCCAGCAACAACCACCCGGTAACCCATTACAACCGTCCTTCATTCACGTCGGCGGGCGCCTTACGCCCGCGCGACACATTGTGCCAACGAAGCTTTACTTCACGCCACTTTTCTTCACGTGGCGATCAAGGAAGTCGAGCATCATCGTCCAGGGATGGATCTCCCGCGCCGCGCCATGCGCCTTGCCGGGATACAGCATCATCTCGAACGGGCGGTTCGCCGCCTGCATCTTCGCCGCAAACGCCGTGGCGTTGTCGAGGAAGACGTTGTCATCCGCCATACCATGCATCAGCAGCAACGGATCGCTGATCTGCGTCGCGTCAGGCAAGGCGCTCGCCGCGGTATAGGCTGCCGCATCGCGCGTCGGATCACCCATATAGCGCTCGGTATAATGCGTGTCATACAACGCCCAATCGGTGACCGGCGCACCGGAAATGCCCGCCGCGAACACGCCAGGGTGCTGCTGCATCATCTTCAGCGTCAGATAGCCGCCGTAGGACCAGCCATAGATGGCGATCTTCGCCGGATCGACAAACGGCAGCGTCTTCAGATAGGCCGCGCCGGCGAGCTGATCGTCCACCTCCACGCTGCCCATCGCATGCCAGATCGCATCCTCGAACTTCTTGCCGCGGTTGTCGGAGCCGCGATTGTCGATCTGGAACACGATCCAGCCCTGCTGCACCAGGAACTGGCGCAGCGGCATGTTGCCCGGCCAGTCGCGTGAGACATCCTGGCTGCCCGGTCCGCCATAATGCATGAAGAAGACCGGATAGCGCTTCCCCTTTTGCAGCGCCGGGGTGATCATCTGCCAGTGCAGCGTCGTGCCGTCATCGGCCTTGATCGTGCCGAACTGCGTCGGACGATGCAGCGGCAGATACGGCGCATAGGGATGGTCCCCCGTCACCGCATTCTCGTTGACCCAGGCGATCCGCTTGCCGTTTGCGTCCGCCAGATACGTCTGGCGCGGCTGCGTGGGATTGGAGCGGCTGATGATGAAGCGCGTGCCGGTGCTGTCGGCCGTGGCGCCGCTCAGGGTCCAGCCCGGCTCGGTCAGCCGGATGATCGCACCCGGCGCAGTCATGTTCACCGAATACAAATGCCGTTCCAGCACGCCGTCGCGATTGCCGGTGAACACAAGGCGACCGGATGCCTCGTCCATAGCCACCAGCGCATCGACCACCCAGTCGCCGGAGGTCAGCTGGGTCCACTTGCCATCCTTCCAGCGGTACAGATGGCCGAAGCCGTCCCGTTCCGAGCGCCAGATGAGGCTGCCGTCCTTCAGCGGGCGGTAGGCATCGGACAGATTGACCCAACTCTTCTCGCCCGACCGCTCGGTGAACATCAAGCGCGACTGGCCGGTCGCGGGATCGACCACCAGCATGTCCAGCGTCCTTTGGTCACGCGACTGGCGCTGGACCAGCAGCGCCGACCCGTCCGGCGTCCAGTCGACCCGCGCCAGGTAGATGTCGCGGTCCGGCCCCAGATCCACCTTCACCTGCCCCGAACCATCAGGCTTCATGATGAACAGATCCACCAGCACGTTTGGCGTGCCGGCCGCGGGATAACGCTGTTCGTAGATGCTGGTCCCCGTCGCGCCGATCGAGGCGCGGGTGAAGACGCGCACCGGTGCCTCGTCGAACCGCTCGACCGCGATCAGTCGATCATCGGGCGACCACCAATAGCCGGTCCGACGATGCATCTCCTCCTGCGCGACGAACTCCGCCTCACCGAAGTGAACCGTGCCGCCGCCCTCGGTGGTGATGGCGCGCGCAACACCATTCGCGTCCCCGACCCACAGGTTCTGGTCACGCACGAAGCTGACGAAACCGCCCCGCGGCGACACGACCGGGTTCAGCGCCCCCTTGGATCCGTCCAGCTTGCGCACGTTGCCGTCCAGCGTCGCGACGAACAGCTCGCCATCCACCGGCACCAGGATCGACTTCCCGTCGGGCGCCCAGCCGTAATCGAGGATGCCGGTCTTGCCCGTCTTGGAGCGATCCCGCTCGCGCTGCATCTTCTCGGCCTCGGACAATTCCGCGCCGCTGCCGATCCGCTTCGAATCGACCAGCATCCGCCACTGGCCCGTGCGCGTATCCATCGCCCACAGGTCGAAGCGGTTTCGCTCATCCTCGCGGGGCCGCACCGACGTCAGCAGCGTACCGTCGGGCGACAGGCGCAGCGCCTGCGGTTGCCCGCCACCCAGGTCGGGGCTCGCAAACACTCGCTCCAACGTCAGCGGCATGCCCTTCTTCACCGGCTCACCCACAGCGGTCGCCGCATATAACGCCAGTCCCACGCCGGCCGCCGCCATCCATATCCGCATTCATTCTTCCCGCTCGATTGTTCCCAGCGGGTTAGCCGCCCGCGCCGCGCAGCGCAAAGTCCGTAGCGCCCTCACTGGCTAAGCCACCGCCGCTTGCTCTACAGCCATGTCATGCGTCTGAAGAATCGCGACGAGGAGCTTCACCTGCGTCGACGCAGCGGCCTGCCCGATTGGGCGAGCCTGGGCCTGCGTATCCTGCTCGCGTTTCTGCTCGTCGGCATCGCACTCGTCGGCCACTGGCTCGATCGCGAGGGGCTGCGCGACAATATCGACGGCCACATCAGCTTCATCGACCTTCTGTATTTCACCATGATCACGGTGACGACGGTCGGCTATGGCGATATCGTTCCGGTGACCAACAGCGCTCGGCTGTTCGACACCTTCGTCGTCACGCCAATCCGCCTGTTCGTCTGGTTGATCTTCCTGGGGACGGCCTATGACTTCCTTCTTCGGCGCACATGGTATCGGTGGCGCATGAAGGTCATCCAGCGCCGGCTCACCGGCCATGTCGTCATCGCCGGCTACGGCACGAGCGGAACGGAGGCGCTGCGCGAACTGCAGCGGCGCGGATGCGATCCGGCGAACATCGTCGTCATCGACCGTGACGAGCGCGCGCTGGCCGATGCCGAACAATGCGGCGCTGTCGTCCTTGATGGTGATGCCACCCGCGACAAGACGCTGGAAATCGCCCACGTGGCGCAGGCGTCCACCCTCATGGTCTCAGCCGGGCGGGACGACACCACGATCCTGATCGTGCTGACCGCGCGCCGTTTGTCGGAAAATGTGCGCATCAGCGCGGTGGTCCGGTCCGACGACAATGAGCCGCTCGCGCGGCAGGCGGGCGCGGATGTCGTGATCAATCCGGCGAGCTTCGCCGGGCTGCTCCTCGCGGGCTCCACCAACGGGCCGCATGTGGCGGAATATCTGACCGATCTCGCCGCCGCGCACGGCCGGGTTGCGCTGCGCGAACGGGATGCGACGCCCGAGGACGTCGGACGACCGCTCAGCGCGCTCACGACCGGCCTTGGCGTTCGCATGTTCCGCAAGGGCGAATGCATCGGTTTCGACCAGCGCGAGGCGGAGAACATACAGCTTGGCGACCGGATCGTGGAGATCGTTCGCGGAACAGGGCAGAGCTGAGTTAGAGCGCACGGCCCTGCCCTCCGGCGGCCGCTCCAACAAAAAAGGCGCCGGCAGATTGCTGCCGACGCCTTCCTTGAACGTGTTCCGAACCGCTTATTCGGCGGCCTCGGCCTTCGCCGGACGATTGTCGCGACGCTCGGCGATACGCGCCGACTTACCCGTACGACCACGCAAGTAGTACAGCTTCGCACGACGCACGGCGCCCTTGCGGACGACCTCGATCGAATCGATGTTCGGCGAGTAGAGCGGGAAGACGCGCTCGACGCCCTCACCGAAGGAGATCTTGCGAACGGTGAACGAGGAACCCATGCCCTTGTTCGACCGCGCGATGCACACGCCTTCGTAGTTCTGGACGCGGGTACGCTCACCCTCGACCACCTTCACGCCGACCTTCAGCGTATCGCCAGGGCGGAATTCCGGGATCTTCTTGTTCGCGGTCAGCTTCGCGATCTGCTCGGCCTCGAGCTGCTGGATCAGGTTCATCTCAACTTTTTCCCACATCGTCGCCGCGCGCCAGAGGGCGGTTGACCCGAGCACCGACGTGGCGCTCCCACAGGTCCGGCCGCCGTAGCCGTGTATCTTCCTCCGCCCGGCGCTGGCGCCAAGCGGCAATTTTCGCATGATCCCCCGATCGCAGCACTTCAGGGATCGTGCGCCCTTCCCATTCAACAGGTCGGGTATAATGCGGATATTCGAGCAGGCCACTTTCGTGGCTTTCCTCGACCTCGCTTGAAGCGGCGCCCATTACGCCGGGAAGCAGCCGAACGCAAGCATCCAGCAGCACCAGCGCCGCCGTCTCACCGCCGGAGAGGACATAGTCGCCGATCGACACTTCCTCTATCTCGCGGCCTTCAAACAGGCGTTCGTCAAACCCCTCGAACCGCCCGCACAGCACCACGGCGCCTGGCCCCGCCGCCAGTTTGCGCACCCGCGCCTGGGTCAGTGGCTTGCCGCGCGGCGTCATCGCCAGCACCGGCCGCCCCTGCCCCTGCGCGTCCACGGCCGCGGCCAGGATGTCGACCCGCAGCACCATGCCAGCGCCACCCCCCGCCGGCGTATCGTCGACGGTGCGATGGCGATCGGTGGTGAAATCCCGGATGTTGACGGCGTCGAGCGACCATCGCCCCTCCGCCAGCGCCCGGCCGGCAATGGCAAAGCCAAGCGGCCCGGGAAACATCTCGGGATACAGCGTCAGGACGGTCGCATGAAAGGTCACTTGGCGGCGGTAAAGCTCAACACCTGAAGACTCAACGCCGGTGTCGGCGCGCGCTGTACCCGTCCCGCGACATTGCCGTTGGCGCACGCCCAGGTGAAGGTTCCCTCCATTGCCGAGATCGGCTCGATCGCGGCATCGGTACGACATGCGCCAACCTGCTTCTTCAGCTCGGCAATATCCTTGCGCCGGCGGTTGAGATCACGATCGGGCACGACATTGTTGGCCAGCGGCGCCCGCGCCGGATCCCCGCTGCGCCACACGTCACGCATGATGTCATAGGCCCGCGCCAGATCGGGCGATACCGGCACCGTACGCTCCTCGGCCAGCCCCGCCTGCCGCAGCGCATAGAGCGTCTGCGATACGGGCAGGCCAGGCCCGGCATACGTGCGATTGGCGAAGGCGAACACACCAACGCCAGCATCCGGCAGCAGCATCACGATCGAACCATAGCCGGGGTAGCCGCCCGAATGGGTCACGATGCGCCCCACGTCGCAGTCGTTCATCACCTGCCAGCCCATGCCATAGGCGCTCGCAACCCGGCATGGGCGGCCTGACGCGCCGGGCCGCTCCACCGTGTTGACGAAGTTCGACCCCTCGACGATCTCGCGCACCGTCGCACGCTTGATCGGCCCCTTGTCGGGATCGTCGCGTGCCGGCCACGCCGACAGCAGGAACGCCACCCAGCGCCAGTAATCGTTGGCGGTCGTATGTACGCCGCCCATCGCACCGAAAGCGCCATCGGCCATGTCCGGCTCACGCACCCAGGCATTGTCCTGCCAGCGATAGCCCAGGGCACGCAGGTCCTGCGGCCCGTTCAGCACGTCATAGCCGGTCGATGTCATGCCCAGCGGGGTCATGATGCTGCTACGGATATAATCCTGATACCGCTGCCCGGAGACGTTGCTGACGATCCGCCCCAGCGTCGCATAGCCAAGGTTGGAATATTCCATGCGCAGACCCGGCGCCTGCGCCAGCGGCACGCCGGCCTTCAGCATCGCGGTGAAGGCGGGCTCCGACAATGGCTGCTGCCGGTCGCCCCAGGGATTATCCTCCACCAACCCCGCCGTGTGATGCAGCAGGTCCGCCACCCGCGTCCGCCGGCTGTCAGCGGTTGGATAGCGCCAGTTGCGCAGTTCGGGCACGTATCGCTCCGCCGGCGCGTCGAGCGACACGCGCTCCTCGTCGCGCAGCTTCAGGATCGCCATGGCGGTGAACGCCTTGGACATGGACGCAATGCGGAACCTGCTGTCGGCGGTCACCGGCTTCTTGCTGGCGATATCCTGAACGCCCAGGCCCCGGACCAGCACCAGCTTGCCGTCCTTCACAACGCCATAGACTAGACCCGGCACATGCGCGTTCTTCATCCAGCTGTCGAAGAAGCCCGTGATCTGCGGCTCAATCGCCTCGATCGACGTGGCCGCCGCAGGCTTCGCCTCAGGCGTCGTCGTCGCGGATACGGCGTTGTTCTGCGCTGCTGCGGCCACTGGCAGCGTCAGGAACAAGGCCGCAGAAAGCGCGCGGATCTTCATCGTCATCCCCCCGGTTAGTTGCCGAAGCGATACCGCACCCCCGCGCCGCGTCAATCGCCGAGCCAGGGAACCAGAAAGCGACCAATGCGCTCGGCAGGCCATGCACGACTGCGTCATCATCGGCGGCGGCCCGGCAGGTCTGACCGCCGCCATCTACCTCTCCCGCTTCCACCTCGACATCGCCCTGTACGACAGCGGCGAGAGCCGGGCCGCGCTGATCCCCTGCACGCACAATCACGCCGGCTTTCCCGGCGGGATCAGCGGCAAGGATCTGCTCGCCCGCATGCGGCAGCAAGCCGCCTCGTTCGGCGTTCGCTCGCACGACTCAAAGGTCACCGCGGTTGAGCCGGTGGACGACCATTTCGTCGTGCGTACAGGGGAAACGACCGTGGAGGCATGCACCGTCCTTCTCGCCACCGGCGTGGTGAACAACCGGCCAAGGATAGAGGCGGCGTTGCACGACGAGGCGCTGCAGCGAGGCCTCCTCCGCTACTGCCCGATCTGCGACGGCTATGAAGTGACCGACAAGCGCGTCGGGGTCATCGGTACCGGCACGCATGGGATGCGCGAGGCGCTGTTCCTCCGCGGCTATACGCGCGATGTCACGCTGATCGCTCCCGATGCCGAACACATGCTCGACGACGCTTGTGCCGATGCGCTGGACGCCGCCGGGGTGACGCGGGTGGATGGTCCGTGCGGCCATTACGCGATCGAGGGCGACCAGCTCGCCTTCGACACCGCCCACGGTCGCCTCCGCTTCGACAGCGTCTATCCGGCGCTTGGCTCACAGATCCGCTCGGAACTTGCGCTGGGTGCCGGCGCACGCGGCACCGACGATGGCTGTATCGTCACCGACGAACATCAGCGCACCACCATTCCCGGCCTCTATGCGGCCGGGGACGTGGTGAAGGGGCTGGATCAGATCAGCCACGCCATGGGTCAGGCCGGCGTGGCAGCAACCACGATCCGCAACGAACTCAGCGAGCGCCGCCCTCTCCGCAGATAAGGAAACGCCGCCTCATTCCCGGGAATGAGACGGCGCCTGTCGCATCACTTCGCTGGCGTTTTCGGCAGCACCTTCAGCGTCCAGTCCTTCTCCGGCCGCAGATATTTGGCGGCGGTTGCCTGCAACGTCTGGGGGGTGATGCCCATGTAATCGCTCACCAGCGTGCGCGCGCCGTTCAGCCGATTGGGGTCATAGGCGCCGCCGTTCACCAGCAGCAGCCAAAACTGGTTCCCCGACGATGCGCGCGCCAGATACTGCATCATCGGCCCGACCGCGCGGCGCAGCTCGTCCTCGCTGACCGGCGTTGACACCAGCTCCGCCGCAATCTCGCGGCTCAGCTTGTAGAACAGGTCGACATTCTCCGGCGCTACCTGGCCGACTGCGATCATACGCCCGCCCGACGTAAGCCCCATCGGCCACTGGCTGACCGCACTGGGGCTGTAGCTCGCGCCGGCCACCGACCGCAGACGATCGAACAGGCGATCACCGAAGATTGCAGACAGGATGTCGAGGCGTCGGCTCTCCGCGATACCCGCGCTGCCGCCACCGGTCGGCCAGGCGATCACCGCCGCCGCCTGCGTGTCCGCGCCCTCATGGGTAAGCGTCACGGGCACGTCATTGTGCGCCGGGAAAGCCGCGCCGGGCGACAACGCCGGCGCTTCCGTGCGGGCCTTCAGCGCGCCGAACGTTTTGGCGACGGCGGCAATGGCCTCGTCACCTGTCACGTCGCCGAACACATCGACCTCGATCGGGCCGGTGGCCAGAAGCGGCTCCCACAGCTTGCGGAACCCCTCCGGCGTCAGAGCATCGATCTCCTCGCGCGTCGGCGGGCCCCAGCGCGGATCGCCATTGCGCAACAGCCGCTCCAGATCGCGGGACAGCACGCCGTCCGGCGACGAATTGAACCCGGCATAGCCCGCCACCGCAGCGGCCTTGGCGCGCAGAACCGGCGCTGCATCCCAGCGCGGCGCCGCCAGCTTGGCCGCCATCAACGCCAGATTGTCGGCATAGTCGCCCGGGGTCGTCATGGCGCTCATGACGAATGCATCGTCAGTGATATCGAAATCCAGCCCCATGCGGCGGCCCGTGGTCAGGGCGTCGAGGTCGCTCTGGTTCCACTTGCCGATCCCGCCAGGAATGAGCGCGCTATCCGCCGCCCAGGCCGCCGTCGGCTTGTCAGCTGGGAGCGCACTATATCCGCGGCCAAAGCGGACCCGCAGGTATACGCGACCCGTCTCGGATGCATTCGGGTACATCAGCATCCGCACACCGTTGGAGAAGGTCACCTTCTCGATCCCGGGGTCCGCAATCGTCTCGCGCGCCGTCACGTTGCCCGGCTTGCCCAGCTTCGGCAGGTCCTTGAAATCGACCTTCGACTGACGATCCCGCCGTCCGGCCAGCTTCGACACGTCCGCCGTCAGCGCCGACGCCAGCTTCGCGGCCGCACCGGGGTCCGCCATGCGCGTGTTGACGATGGCGCGCTGCGCGTCGCCCTTGAACACACGCTGGGTGGACTCAAGCACGCCAGCCGCGGAGAACATCCCCTTCTTCTTGGCGTCGAGGAAGATGTTGTACGATTCCTGCGGCCCGGCCACCGTCTCGCGGATGTCGAGCGCCTGGACCATGTCGTCGGCCTGCTTGGCGCCGGCTTCGACCCGTGCGGTCTCCACCTCATTGCGCATCGCGCCTTCGAACTCTGCGGTCTCGCGGTCGACGTCGGCCTGGCTCGGCGCATTGGCCATCGCGTCGGCAATCACCGCCCGCACGTCCTTCAGCGCCGCTTCCCAATCGTCGCCGATCGGCACGATGCTGACGAAGGTGCCGTTGGTGGATCGCGCCACATCCTCCAGGTTCACGCTCGCCTGCAGGAAGCTGCCACCGGCGCGTGCGCGATCCTCCAGCCGCCGGTTGATGACCCGCATCGCCACCAGGTCCACCAGCCGCTTCTGGTTGAAGATGATCGTATCGTCCTGATAGGTCCACGGACGCAGCGTGGCGCTGATCACCAGCGGCGGCAGCGACGGCTCGTTGATCGCCGCGGTCGGCGTCGCCTTCGGATCAGGCTTGCCGAAGTCGGGGTCCGCCGGATCAGGGCCAACACCCTTCCAGCCGCCGAAGTTCTTCACCACCAGACGGGCGGCGACTGCCGGGTCGATGTCACCAGAAATGATCACCACCGTCCGCGCAGGGCGATACCAGCGCTGGTGGAATGCTTGCACGCTGGCCGGCGTCGCCGCTTCCAACGTCTTCACATTGCCGATTGGTGAGCGGTCGGCCAGCGGCTGCCCGGCAAAGAACAAGGCATTGCGCGCGTCCGACAGGCGCACCTGCGGTCCCGGCGCCTCGCGCTGCTCGGCCAGCACCGCCGGCCGCTCGGCGGCCAGCCCCTGCGCATTGATGCCCGGTTCGGACATCATCCCGGCAAAGATCTTGAGACTCTCGTCGAGGTTCGCCTCGGTCGCGGCCGGTAGGTCGAGCTTGTAGACCGTCTGGGTCGGCGTGGTCTGCGCGTTCGAATCCGACCCGAAGGTCGCGCCGAACCGCTGCCACACCCGCTTCGCCTCGCCGTCGGGCACGTATTTGGATCCGCGGAACGAGAGATGCTCAATTAGATGCGCGTAGCCGCGTTCCTCATCGGTCTCGTTCAGTGATCCGGCATCAATGCGCACCCGCACTGCAACCTGTCCCGGGGGCACGCCATTCTTGCGGACGGCATAACGCAGGCCGTTGGGCAGCGCGCCAAAGTTCCACGCCGGGTCGGGCGGAATGTCCGATCCTTTGAACAGCCAGGGCGAGGTATCGACCCTTACCGTTGCAGGATCGATGATCGTCCCCTGCACAGGCGCGGCAGTGGCCGCCACTGCCCGGCTAGCGCTGGCAGCTGCCTTCTGCGCTGCCTGCTGTCCGATGGCCGGAACGGCCGCCAACGCGACAAGGGAACCAACGGCGAACGGCGCAGCAAGCGCGCGCGAAAATGCGGTCATGCGGCTGCTTCTAGCTTGCCCGACACGCTGCCGCCACACCCCCCGGCGATCTTTCGATCACCCTTTCCTCGCCATGTTTTGGACCTGATCCGCCCCTAGTCGGTCACCATGAACGTCCTGGCCTGCTGCGCGCACGCCAATATCAGAAGACGGATAGGCATCGTGAACACCATCTCTCCCGCCCGCAACTCCCTGGCACCTGACAAACGAGCAATTGCGCCGGTGCTGGTCCCGGATGTCTGCGCGATCTCGGGCGCGCCCGCCCCCTCGGCGGAGATGAAGGCTGATCCGAACCGTCCCTTGATCATCCGGGTGGGCAAGCATCTTCGCGGCGTCTTCGACCGGCTGATCGCCTCGTCATCTTTGGTCTCGAACGATCCCGTGCTCGACGTGCGCACCTTCCCCTGGACGCAGCTGCTGCGTGACAATTGGGACGCGATCCGCGCAGAGGCGATCGAGGTCGCGCTGCGCGGTCAGGCCGCGCCCAGCCTCGCCACCATCTCGCCCGACCACCGGTCGATCGCACGGGTGAACATGTGGCGGTCGTTCTTCATCTGGGGCTACGGCTATCGCATCGACGAGAACGCCGACCGCTGCCCCACCACTGCCCGCCTCGTCGAGCAGATCCCCGGCCTGAACAGCGCCTTCTTCTCGATCCTGGCGCCCGGCACACACATTCCCGCGCACCGCGGCGTTTCGAAGGGGCTGATCACCTGCCACCTCGGCCTGATCGTGCCCGATGACGGCGACGTGCGCATGCGCGTCGACAACCGCATCGTGCGTTGGCGCGAGGGCGAAACCCTAGTGTTCGACGACACCTATGATCACGAAGTGTGGAACGAGACCAGCGGCACCCGCGTGGTGCTTCTCGTTCAGTTCGAACGGCCGCTGCGCAATCCCGGCAAGTGGCTGGCGGATTTCTTCCTCGGCTTCGTGCGCCGCTCCGCCTTTGTGCAGGAGGCCCGCAACAACATCTCAATGTGGAATGCGGCGGTGAAGCAGATGGACGTCTGATCGCCGCCGGCTAACCCGCCCGTATCAGGCGTCGGCGAACGCCGCTGCGATCACCAGCCGCTTGTCATCCCATTCCGGAACCGCCTGCGGCGTCATCGGCACCATGAAACGCTTGCCGGTCGGGCGTTCGACCTCGATCACATCGCCGGCGCCGAAATTCTCGACCGAAACGACGAGGCCCAGCGTCTCGCCAGCGTCGGATACCGCTGGCAGGCCGATCAGGTCGGCATGATAATATTCACCCTCTTCCAACGGCGGCAAGGCGGCGCGCGGAACCGACAGTTCCAGCCCGCGCAATCCTTCCGCGGCCGTGCGGTCTTTCACTTCCGCAAACCGAGCGATCGTTCCGCGCACGCTTTTCAGCGTCAGCGCGCCATTGTTGAAGGAGGTATAGCTGGCAAGATCATCGGCGAAGAGCTTGAGCTTCACTTCGCCGCCGATGCCGTGCGCCCCCGTGATGACCGCCAGGACGACCTGCGGTTCACCCGTTGGGGGAGCCTTCGCCGCCTGTTGGGGCGTCGTCTGCGCCTTCGGCGGGCTCACTCGCAGAGACTCCTTCGTTGCTGGCGACCTGTTCGTCGTCATCGCTTGCGGTCCTGGGGTCTGGCGCGTGAGGCTTGGGGTCTACAGTCATGGCACGTTCCTTTCGCTGCCGAAGGAAAACGCGCCATGACCCGATTTGATGCTTACTGCTCGGCCGTCGCGTCGGCGACCTTCTCGGCCTCTGCGGTCGGCGTCTCCGTCGCTGCGTCGACTTCCGCGGCCATCACGGCCTCGGTCTCTGCCTGCGACGCTTCCTCAGCGGCCTTCAGCTTCTCGGCACGCTCCTCGGCGCGCTCCTTGGCCTTCTCGCCCGGCTCGGCCTTCTTCGGGTTGTTGCGGGCTGCACGCTCGCGAACGCCGGCGAGGTCGAGGAAGCGGGCGACACGATCAGTCGGCTGCGCGCCATTGCTCAGCCAGTGCTTCGCACGCTCCGCGTTCAGCACGACGCGCTTCTCGTCGTCCTTGGCGAGCAGCGGGTTGTAGTTGCCGATCTTCTCGATGAAGCGGCCGTCACGCGGGCTGCGCGCATCGGCCACGACGATGCGATAGTACGGACGCTTCTTGGAGCCGCCACGCGACAGGCGAATGCTGAGTGCCATTGTAGTCTTCCTTGCCTTCTGATTTCACGCCCCCGCGCCGGCGGGGACCTTTGTTGATCATCGTGCCCCAGCGGGGCGGTTGCTTACTTCTTGAACTTCGGAAATCCGGGCGGCAGGCCGCCCGCACCACCCGGCAGACCAGGGAGCCCGCCGCCGGCCTTGCCCAGCATGTCGCCAAGCTCCGGCCCGCCCAGCGCGTTGCCGATACCGGCCATGCCGCCGCCAGGGCCACCCTTGCCCAGCATCGCCAGCATGCCCTTGATACCGCCCATCTTGCGGATCTTCTTCATCGCGGTGGACATTTCCTGGTGCATCTTCAGCAGCTTGTTCACGTCCTGAACGGTCGTGCCGCTGCCCTTGGCGATACGAATCTTACGCTTGGCGTTGATCAGTTCGGGCTTCGATCGCTCCTTCGGCGTCATCGACGTGATCATCGCGTCCATGCGCAGCAGAATGCGTTCGTCGACCGCGCCGTTGGCCATCGCCTGCTGCGCCTTCTTCATGCCGGGCATCATGCCGGCGAGCGCGCCAAGCCCGCCCATGCGGCGCATCTGCGCCAGCTGGCCGCGCAGGTCGTCCATGTCGAACTGGCCCTTGGCCAGCTTCGCCGCCATGCGCTCGGCGTCTTCCTGCTGGATCGACTCCGCCGCCTTCTCAACGAGGCTGACGACATCGCCCATGCCCAGGATTCGGCCAGCGACACGCTCGGCATGGAACGCCTCGAGCGCGTCCATCTTTTCGCCGACGCCGGCAAACTTGATTGGCTTGCCGGTGACGGCGCGCATCGAAAGCGCCGCACCGCCGCGCGCATCACCGTCCATCCGGGTAAGCACGACGCCGGTCAGCGGCACCTGCGCCGAGAAGCTCTGCGCGACATTGACGGCGTCCTGGCCGGTCAGCGAATCGACGACGAGCAGGATTTCCTGCGGCGTGGCGATTTCCGCCACTGCCTTCATCTCGTCCATCAACGCCTGGTCGACGTGGAGACGACCGGCGGTGTCGAGCATCAGCACGTCGAAGCCCTGCAGCTTCGCCGCCTGAAGCGCGCGGCGGGCGATATCGACCGGCTGCTGCCCGGCCACGATCGGCAGCGTCTGCACCTCGATCTGCTTGCCCAGCGTCGCCAGCTGTTCCTGCGCCGCCGGGCGATTGACGTCGAGCGACGCCATCAGCACCTTCTTGCGATCGCGGCCCGCCTTGCCGCCCGACAGGCGCTTGGCGATCTTCGCGGTCGTGGTCGTCTTGCCCGACCCCTGCAGGCCGACCATCATCACCACCGCCGGCGGCGTGACGTCGATCTTCAGCTCGGCCGCTTCGGGATCGTCGCCGCCGAGCATCGCGACCAGCGCGTCATTGACGATCTTGACGACCTGCTGCCCCGGAGTCACCGAGCGCAGCACGTTCTGGCCGATCGCCTTTTCGGTGGCCTCTTCGACGAACTGCCGCGCGACCGGCAGCGCGACGTCAGCCTCCAGCAACGCGATGCGCACTTCGCGCATGGCCTGCCGGACATCGGCCTCGGTCAGCGCGCCGCGGCCGCGAAGACGGTCGAATACACCGCCAAGACGGTCGCTCAGGCTGTCGAACATCGCGTCAAAACTCCTTTCTTCCGCCCAAACGCAAAAGCGCCGGCGGGCGAAACCTCGCCGGCCAGCGTGCACCACAATGGGCGCTTGTCTTCAGCGTTCAACTCGGAACGTTGCACGGCCTGTACGGCAAACGGCGCCTCAGGGCAAGCATCGGGCAGTTAACAAATTATACATGGCCCCGCCGCATCATGGGGCGAGATGGAAGACTCGGCGCCCCCCGCCCAGGTCTCGCATGGTTCTGCTGAACCGCGCGCTACCCCTGCAGGCCGTATCACGATCGCCGCGATCGGGCTGTTCGTGGCGCTGCTCGGTGCGACGGCCGCCACCCTTCTGCAGCGCAGGTTCGGCGGCGCGGTCGACGAATTGATGGTCCTCGCGCTTCTCCTGAACGTCGCGCTCATTCTTCTCGGGTGGCACCGCCATCGCCAGATCACTCAGCTGGTCGGGCAGCGGCTGGCGAACAGCGCTCGTACCCGTCTGACGCCGACCAGCGATCCGCTGACCGGCCTGCTCAATCGTCGCGCATTGACGGAGCAGGGCAGCGCCATGCTGCTCGATGCGTCGCGCAGGCACCGCGCCACCGCGCTCCTGCTGGTCGATCTCGATCGCTTTCGCGCGGTGAACGAACTCCATGGCCACGCCACGGGTGACAAGCTGCTCGCCCGCGTTGCCAGCCAGATCCAGGCCGAGCTGCCACCTTTCGCACTGGCCGGACGGCTCGGCGGGGACGAATTCGTCTGCGCCTTCGTCTTCGATCCGCGCGATCCCAATACCGTACAGCGTATAGCCGAGCGCCTCGTCAGCCACCTCGCGCAGCCGATCGAGATCGACGGCGCGGGCATTCAGATCACGGCTACCATCGGCCTTGCACGGTCGGACGTGGAGCGTGGCTCGATCGACGCGCTGACGCGCGCGGCCGAAATCGCGATGTGCGCCGCCAAGGAAGCCGGGCGAAACCGCGTCGGCTGGTTCGATCCGGCGATGGCGCGTGCGCTGCAGGCGCGCAACGAACTGGAACAGGCGCTGCGCGACGCCATTCCGGCGGGCCAGATCATCCCCTATCTCGAACAGCAGATCGACCTCGCCACCGGCCAGTTGTTCGGGTTCGAAGTGCTCGCCCGCTGGGACCACCCGGTCCACGGCATCATCCCGCCAGACCGGTTCATCACCATCGCCGAACAGACCGGCATGATCGCCGACCTGTCGCTGGCCGTGATGCGTCAGGCGTTCCATGCCGCGCGCGACTGGGATCCCTCGCTCAGCCTGTCGATCAACATCTCGCCCGCGCAGTTGCGCGACGCCTGGCTGCCGCAGAAGATCATCAAGCTCCTGCTCGAAACCGGCTTCCCCGCGCATCGGCTGGAGATCGAGATCACCGAAGGCGCGCTGTTCGAAAACCTGCCGCTCGCTCAGTCGATCGTCGGCAGCCTCAAGAACCAGGGCATCCGCGTCGCGCTGGATGATTTCGGCACTGGCCATTCCAGCCTCGGCCACCTGCGCGCGCTGCCGTTCGACCGGATCAAGATCGACCGGAGCGTGGTGAAGGCGGTCGCCAGCGACAGCGACAGCGCCGCTGTGGTCAGCGCCATCGCCGGCCTTGGCTCCAGCCTGAACCTGCCGGTAACCGCAGAAGGCGTCGAGGACATCGAGACGGAGGGCTGGCTGCGCAACCTCGGCTGCGCACGCGGCCAGGGCTATCTCTACGGGCGGCCGATGAACTCGGCCAACACGCGCAGGCTCCTGGCGGAGCGGCGCCTCCTTGCCCCCGGCGCGCCGCTGCTCGATCCCGATCACCGCCTCGCCGGCTGACCCCTCAATTCGTCGGCGCTCGCCGGCGATAGCTCAGCGCCTCCGCCACATGGATGCGTCCCACGGTGTCGGAACCCGTCATGTCGGCAATCGTCCGGGCGACGCGCAGGATGCGGGTATAGCCGCGCGCTGACAGCCGCATCGTCTCCGCCGCCTGCGCCAGCAGTGCACGTCCCGCCGCATCCGGCGCGCAGAACGCCTCCAGCACATCGCCATCGGCTTCCGCATTCGTCCGTATGCCGCGGTCGCGATATCGCTCCTGCTGGATCGCCCGCACCTGCGCCACGCGGGCGGCGACCTGCGCCGACCCCTCCACTGGCGGCGGCAGCATCAGGTCGGCGGCGCTCACCGCCTGCACTTCGACATGCAGGTCGATCCGGTCCAGCAAGGGGCCCGATACCTTTGCCTGGTAATCGGCGGCGCATTTCGGCGCCCCGGCGCAGGCCAGCCCGGCGTCACCCAGATAGCCGCAGCGGCAGGGATTCATCGCCGCCACCAACTGCACACGCGCCGGAAAGGTCACATGCGCGTTGGCGCGCGCCACGCTGACCGTGCCGGACTCGAGCGGCTGGCGCAGCGAGTCGAGCACCGCGCGCTGGAACTCGGGCAGCTCGTCGAGGAACAAGACCCCCAGGTGCGCCATGCTCACCTCGCCCGGCCGCACCTTCAGCCCGCCGCCGGTAAGCGCCGCCATCGAGGCTGAATGATGCGGTGCGCGGAAGGGTCGGGTGCGGGTTAGCCGCCCGTTCTCCAACACCCCCGCCACCGATTGCACCATCGACACTTCCAGCGCCTCGGCTGGATCGAGCGAAGGCAGGATGCCCGGCAGACAGGACGCCATCAGCGACTTGCCGGCACCCGGCGGTCCGACCATCAGCAGGTTGTGTCCGCCCGCCGCTGCGATCTCCAGCGCGCGCTTGGCCGTCTCCTGCCCCCGCACCTGCCGCAGGTCCGGCCCCTCACCACCAGCGACGACCTCACCCGGCGCCGGGGCCGAGAGCAACCCGTGGCCCTTCAGGTGATTGATCAGCGATAGCAGGTCGGGCGCGGCCAGCACCTCGATCGAACTCGCCCAGGCGGCTTCGGCGCCCTGCGCGGCCGGGCAGATCAATCCACGCCCCAGTTCCGCGGCATGCAACGCGGCCAGCAGCACCCCAGGTGACGCGGCGATCCGTCCGTCCAGCGTCAACTCACCGACGATGACATAATCCGCCAGCGCCTCGGCATCGACCACGCCCATCGCAGCCAACAGCCCCAGCGCGATGGGAAGGTCGAAATGCGATCCTTCTTTCGGTAGGTCGGCCGGCGACAGGTTCACCGCGATCCGCTTGGGCGGCATGGCAAGCCCCATGGCGGCAATCGCGCCGCGCACGCGCTCGCGACTTTCGCCGACTGCCTTGTCGCCCAGCCCGACCAGATTGAACGCCGGCAGGCCAGCTATCAGTTGCACCTGAACCTCGACCGCGCGCGCCTCCAGCCCCAGATACGCCACCGTCGCGACGATCGCCGCCATGCATCCCCCGCCCCCGTTATGACATTGTTCATAGCCGCTTTGTCAGCGCTGCAAACCATTCATCACCGTCTTGTCTTCGCAACACACCGGAGCCACATGCGCCGCATGCGTGATCGCCACCCTGCCATGAGGATCCTGCAGCTCTCGCTCGGCGGCGTGCTGCTCGTGGGCGCGGCGGCGATGGGGCCGTTGCCGGGGCCGGGCGGCATCTTCCTGTTCGCCGGCGGCATGATCCTGATCCTCCGCAACTCGCGCCGCGCGCAGGTGCGCTGGGCCCGTGCCAAACGTCGCTGGCCACGCGTCGGCAACATCGCGGACCGGGCAATGCGCCGCCGCAGTGCGCTGCGCCGCCGCGCGCGGGATCGCGTGATCGGCTCGCGTTGACTTACCCGTCACCTTCACCTATGCGGCGCCATGTTCGGGCTGCCCCTCGTGGCGGCCCTTCTTTTTCAGATTCGGGAATGAGCAATGAAGCGGACCTTTCAGCCGAGCAACCTGGTGCGGGCACGCCGTCACGGCTTCCGTGCGCGGATGGCGACGGTCGGCGGCCGCGCCGTGATTCGGGCGCGTCGCGCGCGCGGTCGCAAGAAGCTGTCGGCCTAACGGCCGGTCAGCCTCGCGCAGGCGACTCGATCATTCAGACGCTTACCCGCCGCCGGGATTTCCTGGCGGCGAACGCGGGCGAGCGCGCACCCATGCCCGGCTTCGTGCTGCTGGTGCGCCCCCGCAATGATGGCGACGCGACGATCCGCGTTGGCTATACCGTCACCAAGAAAATCGGCAACGCGGTGGTGCGCAACCGGATGAAACGCCGGCTGCGGGCGCTCGCGCGTGAGCTGCTGCCGTCAGATGGCGTGCCGGGTGCAGATCATGTCCTGATCGGCCGTATGGGCGGAATCGAGCGTGATTATGCCAGCCTGCGTGCCGAATTCGGCAAGGCGCTGCGAAAGACGGCTACGCGTGTCCGCGGCAAGGTGCCGGGATGATCGCCCGCCTGCTGATCCTGGTGGCTCGGCTATGGCAACTCGGCCCGTCGCTCATCCTGCCACCAACCTGTCGTTACCAGCCAAGCTGTTCGGCCTATGCAATCGAGGCCTTGCGCCGCTATGGCGCAGCACGAGGCAGCTGGCTCGCGGCAAAGCGCATCGCGCGATGTCATCCGTGGGGCGGGCACGGCTATGATCCAGTCCCATGATGGATTGGGCCCTAAGGGAATAAGGCGCTCGTGAACAAAGAGAACAAGAACTTCGTGCTGTTCGCGGTCATCGCGGCGCTGATCCTGTTCGGCTGGCCGGTGGTGCAGAACCGCTTCTTCCCGACCGCCAATCCGCCGGTGACGAAGATCGAGGACGGCAAGACCGAGGTTCTGCCGAACAAGAACGCCGATCCGACGGCCGATACGCCGGCCGCCAATCGCGACCGCGCCGTCGTGCTGCGCGAAACGCCGCGGGTGCAGATCGACACGCCGACCATGCACGGCTCGATCAACCTGAAGGGCGCGCGGATCGACGATCTCGTGCTGAAGAATTACAAGGTTACGGTGGCGAAGGATTCGCCGCCGGTGCGCCTGCTGTCGCCAGCGGGCGCGCCCGAGGCATATTTCGCTGCGTTTGGCTGGCGTGACGACGGCCTCTCGCCGCCGTCCGCCGACACGGTCTGGACCGCCTCGTCCAACCTCCTTGCCCCCGGAAAGCCGGTCACGCTGACCGCCACCAACGACAAGGGCCAGCGCTTCACGATCGAGCTGACCGTCGACGACGGCTATATGTTCGGGATCAAGCAGACGGTCGCCAATGCAGGCACCGGCGCCGTTCCGGTCGCCGCCTACGGCCTGGTCAACCGCGCCGGCGTGTCGAAGGATCCGGACAGCTGGACGATCCACGTCGGCCCTATGTCGGTCCACAACGACAAGGCCGACTATGACGTCGATTTCAAGGATCTGGACGAAGCGCCGCAGCGCTTCTCCACCACCGGCGGCTGGCTCGGCTTTGCCGACAAATACTGGCTGACCGCGCTGATCCCGGATCAGGTGCGTCCCTTCGACGGCCAGTTCCGCGCCGGTGCCAACAAGGCCTATCAGGGCGATTACACCACCAACGCCCAGCTGCTGCCCCCGGGCCGCCAGATCACCCAGACGAGCCGCTTCTTCGCCGGCGCGAAGGAAGTTCGCCTGCTCGATCATTACACCGACAAGGAAGGCGTCACCCGGTTCGACTATGCACTCGACTGGGGCTGGTTCCGCGTCGTTGAGAAGCCGATCTTCTACTATCTCGACTGGCTGTTCCGCCATGTCGGCAACTTCGGCGTCGCGATCATCCTGCTGACGCTGACGATCCGCCTGCTCATGTTCCCGATCGCGCAGCGCCAGTTCGCGTCGATGGCCAACATGCGCGCCGTCCAGCCGAAGATGAAGGCCATCCAGGAGCGCTTCAAAGACGACAAGCCGCGGATGCAGCAGGAGATCATGGCGCTGTACAAGACGGAGAAGGTCAATCCGCTCGCCGGTTGCCTTCCCACCCTGTTGCAGATCCCGATCTTCTACGCGCTGTACAAGATGCTGATGCTGACGATCGAAATGCGGCATCAGCCGTTCGTCGGCTGGATCAAGGATCTGTCCGCGCCCGATCCGCTGACCCCCGTCAACCTATTTGGCCTGCTCGCCTTCACCCCGCCGTCATTCCTGGCGATCGGCGTGATCCCGATCCTGCTCGGCATCAGCATGTACTTCCAGTTCAAGCTGAACCCGGCGCCGATGGATGACGCACAGAAGCAGATCTTCGCGCTGATGCCGTGGGTACTGATGTTCGTGATGGCGCCGTTCGCGGTCGGCCTCCAGGTCTACTGGATCACCTCCAACGTCCTCACCATCCTGCAGCAGAAGCTGCTCTACGCCCGCCATCCGGGCCTGAAGGAAGCACCGTCGAAATGAGCCAGTCCCCCTCCGACACCGGCAATACGCCCGGCGATATGCCGGTGCCGGAGGTGGCAGGCCATCTCGCGCCCGACGTCAGCGAAGCGGCAAGCCGCTCCGCCGAGGAGATCGAGACCGCGCGAAAGATCTTCGCCGGCCGGATCGAGTTTCTGAAGTCAGCCCCCGCGCTTCAGTTCCTGCCCGATCCGCTGGTGCCCGAAGTCGCTTTTGCCGGTCGCTCCAACGTGGGCAAATCGTCGCTCATCAATGCGCTGACCGGGCGCAAGACGCTGGCGCGCACCTCGGTCACGCCGGGGCGAACGCAGGAGCTGAACTTCTTCGATATCGGCGATCCGCTGCTGTTCCGCCTCGTCGACATGCCCGGCTACGGCTTTGCCAAGGCGCCCAAGGACATCGTCAAGAAATGGCGCTTCCTGGTGAACGACTTCCTGCGCGGGCGTCAGGTGCTGAAGCGCGCGCTGGTGCTGATCGACGCGCGCCACGGCGTGAAGGACGTCGATCGCGAGATCCTGGAGATGCTCGACAAGGCGGCCGTCAGCTACCGCATGGTGCTGACCAAGGCGGACAAGATCAAGGCGAGCGAGCTTGCCGAGGTCACGGAACGCACCGTCGCTGAGGCACGCAAGCGCCCCGCCGCGCATCCGGAGATCATCGCCACCTCCGCCGAGAAGGGCATGGGCATCCCCGAACTGCGCGCCGCGGTGATCGAGGCGATCGGCTGACCGATCGCCCCCACCTGCACCCTCAGGCGATCGCTGCGACCTGATACAGGAAATCGGCGAACACGGCGGTCGCCGCATCATAGCCCATCACCTTCGGATTGGTGCTTTCGATCAGCAGATATTCGTCAGGAGCATGGGCGCCATTGCCATGCCCCAGCCCGAACTGTCCCGCGGGTAGCGACACGGGTGCGCCGGTGAAGATGTAGCCGGGCCAGCTTCCTGCGAGCCGCGGATAGACCGTCGTCTTCACCCCTGCCCGCTCGCACGTCGCGCGTTCGGCCTTGATCAGCGCCGAGTCCTCCGCCGTCTCGGTCGGGTCGTAGCCACCACCCACCTTGACGGCGATGTCCTTGAACCCGCGCTTGTCCAGATGCGCGCGCACCTTGGCGACGCAATCGGCATAGGTCTGGTTGGGCACCAACCGGAAATCGAGCTTCGCCGTCGCCCTGGCCGGCAGGATCGTCTTGCCGCCTGGGCCGGTATAGCCCGCGACCAGCCCCTCGATATTGACCGTCGGCATCGCCGCCAGCCGCTCCAGCGTCGCCTGCCAGCTCTCCTCGCCGATCCACTTCTTCACCCCGGCCTGCCGCAACGCATCAGCCGAGTCGCTCACCCGCGCGTTCTCCGCGATCAGCGCCTTCTCGCGCGCGGTCAGCGGGCGAACCTTGTCGAACCAGCCGTCGATCGTCGGCGTATTCCCGTCCTCGGACACCAAGGTGTCGAGCGCCTTGACCAGCCGCCACGCCGGCGCGTCGATGATCGCCTTCTGGCTGGAATGGATGTCGCGAGTAGGCCCGCGGTCCCAATTGTCGGCCGAGGCGATCAGCTCCAGTTCAACAATACCCTTGGCGCCCAGGTTGATCGTGAAGTCACCCGTCGTCGGGTCTTGCCACATCGCCGGGATGATCACGCCGCTGCATTTCTTCAGCGCCGCCAGCACCTCGGGCCGCTCGACGATCTGCTTGAAATGAGGCGAGCCGATCTCCTCCTCCCCCTCCGCCACCAGCACCAGATTAACCGGCGGCTTCACGCCGGCGCGCTTGAACGCATGAAGCGCGGCGAGCATCGCGCTTTCCGGCCCCTTCTGGTTCACCGCGCCGCGCCCGACCAGCACCTTGCCCAGCCCCGGCTTGTCGACGATCCGCCCCTCCAGCGGCGGCGAGGTCCATTCCGCCGGGTCGAACTGCTTGACGTCATACATAAAATACAGGCCCAGCGTCTTGGCCGCGCCATTGTCCATCGTGGCGAACACGCCCGGCGCGCCATCGGTGGGAACGATCGTCGCCTGCTGGAACCCGGCATCGCGCGCCATTTGCGCCATCATCGCCGCGCCCTTGTCCATGTCGCGGTTCTCCGCCGCGATCGAGGGCAGCGCGATCCACTGGCGCAGCCGCGCGATCGCTTCGTCATGGCCGGCGGTCACCGCGCGGCGGATCTTGTCCATGTCCCCGCGCTGTGCCGTTGCCGCTCCCGGCGCCAGCAACGCCGCCCCCGCCACTGCGCCGCCCAGCAGCCCGCGCCGATCCGTCTCCATAATCCCCCCTCGTTCTGTTTCGCCCGGCGAATGTTGCATGGGGTCGCGCGCGGCTCTACCCCTTGCAGCTATGAAATTGATCATCGGCAACAAGGCCTATTCCTCCTGGTCGCTGCGAGGCTGGCTCGCCTGCAAGCAGTCGGGCGTCCCGTTCGAGGAAGTCGTGGTGCCGCTCTATGATCAGGATTGGGACAAGCGCCGTGGGGGCGCAGAGTTCGCCCCGTCATCTGGCAAGGTGCCGATCCTGTGGGATGGTGACGCGGTGGTGTGGGACAGCCTCGCCATCATCGAATATCTCGCCGACAAGGTCGGCCGCGACGTGTTCTGGCCCAAGGACGATGCCGCCCGCGCCATGGCCCGCTCAATGGCGGCGGAAATGCATTCCAGCTTCGTCTCGCTGCGCCGCGAGCACAGCATGAACATCCGCCAGATCTATCCGCCCGCACCGCCATCTGCTGGCGTGGTGGCCGATCTCACCCGAATGATGGAATTGTGGGCGCAGGCCCGCGCCCGCTGGGGTGGCGATGGCGAGTTCCTGTTCGGGGAGTTCAACGCCGTCGACATCATGTTCGCGCCTGTCTGCACCCGCATCGTTACCTATTCGCTGCCGGTCGCGCGGTTCGCGCAATCCTATATCGCGGCCGTCCTCGCCCATCCGTTCATGCAGGACTGGATCGCCGGTGCGCAGGAAGAGGATTGGGTGATCGAACAGTTCGAACAGCCGGCCCGGCAATGACCGATGTTCTCGCGCTGGCGCAGGCCTTGCTCGCCTGCGAAAGCGTTACCCCTGCCCGCGGCCCGGTGTTCGACGTGCTTGAGGCGGCCTTGCGCCCGCTCGGCTTCGACGTCGATCGCTTCGTCGTCGGCGAGGCGCCCGACGGCCCGGTCGAAAACCTCCTCGCCGTCCGCGGCAGCGGCGGGCCGCACATCGCCTTTGCAGGCCACCTCGACGTGGTCCCGCCGGGTGACGGCTGGACCAGCGGCGCCTTCGAGCCGGAGGTCCGCGGCGATCTGCTCTATGGCCGCGGCGCCGTTGACATGAAGGGCGCGATCGCCGCCTTCGTCGCGGCCGCATCGCAGGTCGATGGCCTTGGCACCACCAGCCTGCTGATCACCGGCGATGAGGAAGGCCCGGCGATCTACGGCACCCGCGCGTTGATCGATCGCATGGCGACACGCGGCATCCGCCCGGACGCCTGCCTCGTGGGAGAGCCGACCTCGACGACCCGGCTCGGCGACATGATGAAGATCGGCCGGCGAGGATCGGTCAACATCTGGATCGATATCCCGGGCCGCCAGGGCCATGTCGCCTACCCGCACCTCGCCGACAATCCAATCCCGCGGCTCATCGCGGCCTTGGCCGAGATCGAGGGAATCGTGCTGGACGCGGGCACCGACTGGTTCCAGCCGTCCAATATCGAGGTGACCGATATCACCGTTGGCAACCCCTCGACCAACGTGATCCCGGCGCGCGCTACTGCCCGCCTCTCGATCCGCTTCAACGACCTGCACCGGGGCGAGGAGCTGGGGCGACGGATCACCGCCATCGTCCAGCGCCACGCACCCGACGCGATCGTCACACCCAAAGTGTCCGGAGAGGCGTTCCTGACCGAGCCCGGCGCTCTTTCGGCCACCCTCGCCACCTCGATCGAGGCCTGTACCGGGCTGGTGCCCGAACTTTCCACCTCGGGCGGCACGTCGGACGCGCGCTTCCTCGCTGCGGTCTGCCCGGTGGTGGAATTCGGCCTGCTCAACGCGACCATGCACAAGCTTGATGAGGCGGTATCGGTGGCCGACCTCCACACGCTGACCAGCATCTACGCCGACTTCCTCCAACGGAGCTTCGCCCGCTAGCGCCGACGCCCAAAACGACAAAGGCCTCCCCGGATCCGATCCGGGGAAGCCTTTGACAATGTCCGCTAAGGACGCGTGAGCGAACCGCCCTTAGGCAGCATGCTCCGCCAGAACGGTCAGGCCGTTGGCGTTCACTTCAGCAAAGCCGCCGCGAATGGCGATCGTTTCCGGCGCGGCGCCCGCGGTCTTCTGGACCAGCAGATTGCCGTCGCGGATCGTCGACATCAGCGGTGCATGGCCTTCCAGCACGCCGAAGTCGCCTTCGGTGCCGGGAACGGTGACCATGTACACGCTCTCGCTGCGGACGAGGCGTTCAGGCGTGACGAGTTCGAAGTGCAGCATTTCTTCTTCTCACTCCCTTCCACCCGGGAAGGGGCTGGGAGGACCGGGCGGTCGGGGTCGATCCTCAGATCAATCCCCGCCCTGCGGCCCTCCTGTTAGGCAGGAGGGAAACGTGCTTACGCTTCCTGCGCCAGCTTCTCGGCCTTGGCGACGACTTCGTCGATGCCGCCGACCATGTAGAAGGCTGCTTCCGGCAGGTGATCGTACTCCCCGTTCACCACCGCCTTGAAGCTGCGCACCGTGTCCTCGATCTGCACGAACTTGCCCGGGATGTTGGTGAACACCTCGGCGACGTGGAACGGCTGGCTGAGGAAACGCTGGATCTTGCGGGCGCGGCTGACGGTCAGCTTATCCTCTTCGGACAGTTCGTCCATGCCAAGGATGGCGATGATGTCCTGCAGCGACTTGTACTTCTGCAGGATCGTCTGCACGGCGCGCGCCGTCTCGTAATGCTCCTGGCCGACAACGCGCGGCTCGAGAACGCGGCTGGTCGAATCGAGCGGGTCCACCGCCGGATAGATGCCGAGTTCAGAGATCGCGCGGTTAAGCACGGTCGTCGCGTCCAAGTGGGCGAACGAGGTCGCCGGCGCCGGGTCGGTAAGGTCGTCCGCGGGGACGTACACGGCCTGCACCGAGGTGATCGAACCCTTGTTGGTCGACGTGATGCGCTCCTGCAGCGCGCCCATGTCGGTCGACAGAGTCGGCTGATAGCCCACGGCCGACGGAATACGGCCGAGCAGTGCCGACACTTCCGCGCCCGCCTGGGTGAAGCGGAAGATGTTGTCGACGAAGAACAGCACGTCCTGGCCCTCAACGTCACGGAAGTATTCCGCGATGGTCAGGCCCGACAGAGCGACGCGGGCACGCGCGCCCGGCGGCTCGTTCATCTGGCCGAACACCAGCGCCACCTTCGACCCTTCGGTCGTCGGGTTGCCGTCGGCATCCTTGGCGATAACGCTCGCGTCGAGGAACTCGTGGTACAGATCGTTGCCCTCGCGGGTACGCTCACCGACGCCCGCGAACACCGACGTGCCGCCATGGCCCTTCGCGATGTTGTTGATCAGCTCCTGGATCAGCACGGTCTTGCCGACGCCGGCGCCGCCGAACAGGCCGATCTTGCCGCCCTTTGCATAAGGCGCGAGCAGGTCGATCACCTTGATGCCGGTGACCAGGATCGAGCTTTCGGTCGACTGGTCGATGAACTCCGGTGCCTTGGCGTGGATCGGCGCGTGATGCTCCGAGTTGACCGGGCCGCGCTCGTCGATCGGCTCACCGACGACGTTCAGGATGCGGCCGAGCGTTGCCGGGCCGACCGGCACGGTGATCTGCGCGCCGGTGTCGGTCACGCTCTGGCCGCGGGTCAGGCCCTCGGTCGAATCCATCGCGATCGTGCGAACGGTGTTCTCACCCAGGTGCTGGGCGACTTCGAGCACCAGGCGCTGGCCGTTGTTGCTCGTCTCCAGCGCCGACAGGATCGCCGGCAGGTGGGTGTCGAACGTCACGTCGACCACCGCGCCGATCACCTGGCTGATGCGGCCCACATTGTTGCTGCCCGAAGTGGTCGGGCGATCCTCGAGGACGGTGGCCATCTTGCTTCTACCTTCTTCGTCGTGCCTGCGGGTGCAGGATTGTGTCGTTGGTCGTCGTGCGGGGCGTTGCGGCGGCTCAGCTAGCCGTCGGGTCGGTCCCGTTCAATATAGGGTCGCCGGGCGTGAAGGTCACGGCCAGCAACCGATCCTTGTCGGTCGTCTCGCGATCAACGGCGTAGCGCGCACCGCCCGGCACCTTACCGGTCGCGCTCGCTTCGCCATGGATCGCCTTCACCGCCTGGTCGCCACCGGCCACGCCAAGCTGGGTAAGCGCCTGGCTCATCCACTTGTCGAACTGGTCGCGCGCCTGCTGGTCGTTCGACGCAAGCGGCTCGACCAGCGTGAAGGTGACTCGCGACAGCTTCTTCTCGTCTCCGGCGGCGACGAACATCGCCATCACCGGGCTGGGCGCCGACGGATCGGTCATCGCCGTTGGCACGGCCTCTGATCGCCATTCGCCACCGACCTTCTCATATGCGCCGGGGCGAAGCCCGATGCGTGCGAAATGGTCGATCGAGCTTGCCGGATCGTCGAACACCCCTTGCCAGGTTCCCCCGGCAAGATTGGGCGAGACGAAGCTGTTGTTGTAAGCCGCCTCTGCCGTATCATTCCCGGCAGGCGCGCCGGAGCAACCCGCCAGGGCGAGCGTCGCCGCCGCCAGCAGGATGCCCGACTTCATCACAGCGCCTCGGCGCCCGAGATGATCTCGACCAGCTCGGTCGTGATCGCTGCCTGACGCGCGCGGTTGTACTGGATCGACAGCCGCTTGATCATGTCGCCGGCGTTGCGCGTCGCATTGTCCATGGCGGTCATGCGGCTGCCCTGCTCGGACGCGGCATTTTCCTGCATGGCGCGGAACACCTGAATCGCGACGTTGCGCGGCAGCAACTCGGCGAGGATCGCTTCCTCGTCGGGCTCGTACTCCACCGCCGCATCGCCATCGTTGGCGGTATCGACGGCAACCGTCGGCACCGACACCGGAATGATCTGCTGCCCGGTCGGGATCTGCACCAACGCCGACTGGAACTTGGCGTAGAACAGATGCGCGACGTCGAACTCGCCCGCCTCGAAGCGTGCGATCAGGTCATCGGCAACTTCGCGTGCCTGGTCGAAACCGAGCACCTTGTGCTGCCCGAGCTCATGATCGGCCAGGATCGCGTCCGGGTAGAAACGGCGCAGAACGCGCCCCTTCTTGCCCGCGAGATAGAAGCGGACCGTCTTGCCCTGGCTTTCGAGCTCCTCGGCCTTCTTGCGCGCGGCACGAACGATGTTCGTGTTGAACGCGCCCGCCAGGCCGCGCTCCGACGTCGCGACGACGAGCAGGTGCACCTGGTCCTTGCCGGTGCCCGCGAGCAGCTTGGGGCTGTTCTCGCTGACCGTCACCTTGGACGCGAGGCTGGACATCACCGCCTCCAGCCGCTCCGCATAGGGGCGACCGGCGATCGCCGCTTCCTGCGCACGGCGCAGCTTCGCGGCGGCGACCATCTTCATCGCCTTGGTGATCTTCTGCGTCGACTTCACCGAGCCGATGCGGATCTTGAGGGCCTTGAGGCTTGCCATTCTAGTTCTTCACCGTCCCCTCACCCGTCATGCCGCGCCTGCGCGGCCTCCCGCCTTTTCCTGCCGTGGCAGCAGCGGGACCCCGGCCAGACGCCGGGGTGACGCGATGTGTTGCCCTATCCGTTACGCGAACGTCTTGGCGAATGCGTCGAGCGCCGCGACGACCTGGCCCTTGGCCTCGTCGCCCAGGTCGCGCGTGTCGCGGATCTTCGCCAGCGTCGCGCCATGCTGGTCGCGCATGAAGGCCAGCATCGCCGCCTCGTAACGGACCACGTCCTGCACCGCGACATTGTCGAGGTAACCGTTGGTACCGGCAAAGATCGACACCGTCTGCTCCTCGAACGGCAGCGGCGAGAACTGCGGCTGCTTCAGCAGCTCGGTCAGGCGCGCACCGCGGTTCAGCAGCTTCTGCGTCGAGGCATCGAGGTCCGAACCGAACTGAGCGAACGCCGCCATCTCGCGATACTGCGCCAGCTCCAGCTTGATCGAGCCCGACACCTTCTTCATCGCCTTGGTCTGCGCGGCCGAGCCGACGCGGCTCACCGACAGACCCACGTTGATCGCCGGACGGATGCCCGCGAAAAACAGGTCGGTCTCAAGGAAGATCTGGCCGTCGGTGATCGAGATCACGTTGGTCGGGATGTAGGCCGACACGTCGCCCGCCTGCGTCTCGATGATCGGCAGCGCGGTCAGCGAGCCACCGCCATTGGCGTCGTTCATCTTCGCCGCACGCTCCAGCAGGCGCGAGTGGAGATAGAACACGTCGCCGGGATAGGCTTCACGGCCCGGCGGACGGCGCAGCAGCAGCGACATCTGACGATAAGCGACTGCCTGCTTGGAAAGGTCGTCGAACACGATCACGGCGTGCATGCCGTTGTCGCGGAAGAACTCGCCCATCGCGGTGCCGGTGTACGGCGCCAGGAACTGCAGCGGCGCCGGGTCCGAAGCGGTCGCGGCGATGATGATGGAATATTCCATCGCGCCATTCTCTTCCAGCGTGCGGACGAGCTGCGCGACGGTCGAACGCTTCTGGCCCACTGCGACATAGACGCAGTACAGCTTCTTCGATTCGTCGTCGCCCTTGTTCACTTCGCGCTGGTTGATGAACGTGTCGATCGCGATCGCCGACTTGCCGGTCTGACGGTCGCCGATGATCAGCTCGCGCTGGCCACGGCCAACCGGCACCAGTGCGTCGATCGCCTTCAGGCCGGTCTGCACCGGCTCATGCACCGACTTGCGCGGGATGATGCCCGGCGCCTTCACCTCGACCCGGCGGCGCTCGGCTGCCACGATCGGGCCCTTGCCGTCGATCGGGTTGCCCAGGCCATCGACCACGCGGCCGAGCAGGCCCTTGCCGACCGGCACGTCCACGATGGTGCCGGTACGACGAACGGTGTCGCCTTCCTTGATCTCGGCGTCCGAGCCGAAGATCACGACGCCGACGTTGTCGGCTTCGAGGTTGAGGGCCATGCCCTGCACGCCATTGGCGAACTCGACCATCTCGCCCGCCTGGACGTTGTCGAGGCCATAGATGCGCGCGATGCCGTCACCGACGCTGAGCACCTGGCCAGTCTCGCTGACCTGGGCCTCGGTGCCGAAGTTGGCGATCTGGTCCTTGATGACCTTGGAGATTTCTGCGGCGCGAATATCCATTGTTCTTAGCCCTTCATCGCGCTGGCGAGCGCATTCAAGCGGGTACGGATCGACGAATCGATCATCTGGGAACCGACGCGGACGACAAGTCCGCCAAGCAGCGCAGGATCGACCGACAGGTCGACCGACACCTCGCGGCCGACGCGCTGGCGCAGCTGCTGCTTCAGTTCGGTGACCTGATCGTCCGTCAGCGGGTGCGCGCTGGTGACGTCAGCGGTGACTTCGCCGCGATGGTGCGCGGCAAGCATGCGAAAGGCGCGAATGATCGCGGGCAGCTGCGCCAGCCGGCGATTCTGCGCCAGCACGCCCAGGAAGTTGCGCGTGACGGGATCAACGCCGAGCTCGTCGGCGGTCGCCAGCACGGCCTTTCCTGCCGCTTCGCGCGCCACGACCGGCGAGGTCGTCAACGCGTTGAAATCGTCCGACTGATCCAGTGCGGCCCGAACCTTTGCCAGGCTCGCCTCCACCGTATCGATCGTCTTCGCCTGTTCGGCGAGGTCAAACAGCGCAGTCGCATACCGACCGCCCAGGCTCGCCTGGATGCTGCCACCTAGATTACCGCTGGAACCATCCACGCGAGTCGAATCCCCGTTCGCACTAAGGTTAAACCCCCATGCGAAAACACGACGCGCTAACGGCGCCGACGCTTGGGTTGGCCGCCGCGTAGCAAAGGGGTAGCGTGGATGCAACAATCGGAAACGGAGGGATTGCGATGCTTGATGGCCCGACGGGCAAGATGATGCGCATGACGATGAGCGACGGCGCCGACATCGCGGTCTATCACGTCGCTCCCGCGGGCGAGCGGCGCGGCGGGGTCGTGCTGGTGCAGGAAATCTTTGGCGTCACCGATCACATCCGCGACATGGCCGATGATTATGCCGCCGAGGGATATGAAGTGCTCGCCCCCGCGCTGTTCGACCGCGAGCATCCGGGGTTCGAGGCGGACTATACCGGCCCCGGCTTCGAACGCGCCGTGGAGCTGGCGCGCACGCTTCACCCGTTCGACCTGTCACTGAAGGACACGCAAAGCTGCATCGACCGTCTCAAGGACCAGGGGCCGGTGTTCGTGGTCGGCTATTGCTACGGTGGCTCCGTCGCCTGGGCGGCCGCGACGAAGCTCGACGATGTGGCCGCCGCCTCGGCCTATTATGGCAGCATGATTCCCGCCTTCGCCGCGGAAGCCGCCCCACGCGTTCCCGTTATCGCGCACTTCGGCCGCTATGATCGCGGCATCCCGATGGAGGGCGTCGAGGCGACAATCGCCTGCGCGCACCCGCTCGCCGAAGTTCATGTCTATGAAGCCGGGCACGGCTTCAACTCCGACCGGCGCAAGGATTATCACGAGCCCTCGGCCGAACTCGCGCGCGACCGGACGCTGACCCTGTTCCGCGAAACCGCCGGCTGATCAGCGCCAATCAGGGGCCGCGCGCCCTGCCGCCCCGGCAGAAGGTCTGCGGCGGCCGGGCGCGCCGCTCACGGCTGCTCGGTCGTCGCTTCCGTTTTCACCTCGCCGACCGCCCGGATCTCGCTCCCCGTCTTCCCCGCTTCGATTGCGGTCAGCATGGCCAACGCCAGATTATCCTCGGGCGCGTGGGGATGATAGGCGATCGGCCGCAAGAGCCGCTTGGCCTCGGCCCACTCCTTTGCCTCGATCCGCCCCACTGCCGCGGCCATCCTGACCCCCCAATCCTGCGGTGTCAGTTCCTGCGCGCGGTACAGCCCCTTGATCGCCGACGGCGTCGGCTCGCGCGCCTGCATCTGGAAACTCAGCCAGAACCACCAGAGCGGCTCGGCATCGTCCGGATCGCTGCGGTTGGCCGCGATGATGCTGCGGCGGGCGCGGTCCCACTGCGCGGCATCCTTGACATTGCCTTGCTTCAACTGGCGCAGCAGTGCCGCGCCGCGATACATATGCGCTTGGACGGATC
Source organism: Sphingomonas sp. ABOLG (assembly GCF_003950435.1). Lineage (NCBI taxonomy): Bacteria > Pseudomonadati > Pseudomonadota > Alphaproteobacteria > Sphingomonadales > Sphingomonadaceae > Sphingomonas > Sphingomonas sp. ABOLG. The sequence continues at coordinate 239,818 of NZ_QQWW01000002.1, read as the reverse complement.
GGGCATCCCGCGCGATCGCCTGGTCCGCCGCCGCCACCGCCGCGTCATATTGCTCGGCATCAAAGGCCATTTCGGCCAGCCATCCCTGAACCAGCGCGTCATCGGCATATTTGGCGGCGATCGGCGCCGCCCTGGCGTACAGCTTCGCCGCCTCCGTCTTGGTGACGCCACGTATCGATCGCATCCGCAGGTCGATCATGTCCGCTTCGCCCGCTGACAAACGCCGCACACGGGCCGCCGGCAACACATTCCCATCGTACATCATGGTCATGGCCGGCATCCGCGAGCCGGCAAGGTACCGGTCCACCTCGATCGACAATGCGCCAAGGTCGCCGAATGACTGTTCGGCCGCCGCCACGCTTGGCGTGCCGCTATTCAGCAGCCTCAGATATTGCTGGAACTGCCGGTACCGCTCGGGCTTGAACGTCAGGTAATGGGTGAGCAACCAGCCACGCCCATAGAACGCGTCCTGCCGCTCGGCGCTGCCCAGCCGCGATCGCAGCGTCGAATCGAACATCTCCGGCACCCGAAAGCGCTGGCCCTGGAACAGCCCACGGGCGCGGTGCTGCGCCGGGACGCCGATCTGCGCCGAATCGTCCTTGATCCGCATCGTCGACGCGAACTCGGCGAAGCCTTCGGTGTACCAGGCGGGAAAGGCAAGGTCGTAGGACGCGAACATGAAATGGTGCGCATATTCGTGGAACAGCACCATCTGCCCGATGCCATTGTCACCGAACGACGACGCCTTGCCGCTGAACGCGATCGATCCACTCACCCGCGTTTGGTAGAAGCCTCCGACATTCTGGCATCCGCACAGCGATCGCACCTGCGAATCATCGATCAGAAAGACGGTGACCTTGCGCGACGCAATCTCGGGCTCGTCCTGCACCTTGGCGAACCGGCGCAGCCCCCAGTCGAGCCGTTCCAGCGCCTCCGACTGGCGCCGAATCATCTTCTCGCTAGTGTCCGAATACAGCACGAAGTGCCGCGACGACGCCTCCAGCCATTCGGCTGCGGCAGGCGTCGCCGCCAAGATCGCACCGCACAGTGCGGCCAGTTTCCCCCAGGTCATCCATCCCCCGTTTTCATCCCCGTTCCATGAACTTAGCGGGGATATTTGGGAAGAAAAGCGCTATTGCGACCGCCCCCAGGCCTGTACCGCCGCGCGCCGTGCCTCGACCGCTTCCGGCGTCACCGCCCGGTTCGCCGCCGACGAGCGCTCATGCTCCAGCGTCATTGCCTCGCCGAACGGCCGCGCAAAGCCATCGTCGATCAGCTTCTTGTACGCCGCGATGAAGCCTGCATCGGCAGAGGCAATGTCCGCCGCCAGCTTGCGCGCCGTCGCCAGCAGGTCACCCGCCGGCACCACGCGATTGACCAGCCCCCAGCGCTCGGCGGTCGCCGCGTCGATGAAATTGCCGCTCAGCGACAATTCCTTGGCCCGCGAAATGCCGATCAGCCGCGACAGTTTCTGGCTCAACCCCCAGCCCGGCATCACGCCGACCCGCGCATGGGTGTCGGCAAAGCGCGCATTCTCGCTCGCGATCAGGATATCGCATGCCAGCGCCACCTCGAACCCGCCGGTGATCGCCACCCCGTTGATCGCGCCGATCACCGGCTTGCGGCACAGTTCGATCGCCTTGACCGGGTTCTCGTCCGCGCCGCGCGCATTGGCGGAGCCGAGTGCGCCGGCCTGCGATCCCAGCTCCTTCAGGTCCAGCCCGGCGGTAAACGCGCGCTCGCCCGCCCCCGTCAGCACCACCGCCCGCACGTCATTGTCGGCGTCGACCTGCTTCATCACCGCGTAGAGGCGCGCCCGCAGCGCGGTCGACAGCGCGTTCATCGCCCCCGGCCGGTTCAGCGTCACCGTCGCCACGCCATCGGCCACGTCCAGCAAGACCAGATCGTCCATTCACCCTCTCCCGTTCATTGTTCTGTTTTGATCGCAAGCCATGGGATGCCTGCGTCCGCGCGGTGTCGTACATCAGGGTCATGAGCGATGCCATCGACACCGACGCCGCTTGGGCCGCCTTCGCCAGCCGCGATCGTGGCGCCGACGGCCGGTTCGTGGTCGCGGTGCGCACCACCGGCATCTATTGCCGGCCAAGCTGCCCCGCCCGGCACCCCCGGCGCGAGAATGTGTCCTTCTACCCCGCCCCCGATCAGGCGCGCGCGGCCGGCTATCGCGCCTGCATGCGCTGCCGCCCGGACGAGATCGCCCGTGATCGCCTCGCCGTCGCCCGCGCACTGACGCTGCTCGACACGGCTGAGGTTCCGCCGCCACTGGAAGAACTCGCCGCCACCGTCGGCTACGCCCCGCACCATTTCAACCGCCTGTTCAAGCGCGCGACCGGCGTGACGCCCGCCGCTTATGCGCGCGGGCTGAAGGCAAGCCGCGCCGCCGAGGCACTCGCCGCCGGCGCCTCCGTCACGACGGCCATCTACGAGGGCGGCTATTCCGCGCCGAGCCGCTTCTACGACCACGCCGCCCCACGGCTCGGCATGAGCCCCAGCGCCTGGAGCCGCGGCGGCGCCGGCGTCACGATCCGCTGGACCATCGCGGCGACCAGCCTTGGCCCACTGCTGGTCGCCGCCACCGACCGCGGCATCTGCCGCCTCGCCTTTGACACCGGGCCGGACGACCTCGACCGCCTGTTCCCCAAGGCGCAGATCATCCCCGGAGACACGACGCTCGCCCACCTCGCCCAAGAGGTCGTCGCGCTTGTCGAATCCCCCGCCCGTGACCACAACCTGCCGCTCGACGTGCGCGGCACCGCCTTTCAGGAGGCGATCTGGCAGGCATTGCGCACCATCCCGCCCGGCGAGACGCGCAGCTATGCCGATCTCGCGGCGCTCGCCGGCCGGCCCGGAGCGGTACGGGCCGCGGGAAGCGCGTGCGGCGCCAACCACGTCCCCATCCTCATCCCCTGCCACCGAGTCACCCGCAGCGACGGTGCAACTGGCGGCTACGCCTTTGGCCCCGAGCGCAAACAGGCGCTGCTTGCCCGGGAAAAAGACACCGCCACCGCCCGCGCCCCATCGCGCGACTGATCCCGCCAGACGCCCGTAATTAGGCAAATATAAAGCCTTGCCGCTTACCAATTCTCCGGTGTTAGCAGGACGGATGGCATGAGCGCTTTTGGGCGTCGTAACAACGTAGGTACGGCCGCGCGCCCCGGGTTTGGCGTGGCGCGCCCGATGCAGGGTGGCGCCCCGGCGCCCCGCCCCGATGGCGGTGACCAATTCCCCGCGCTCGACGCCTTGCCCCTCCCCGGCGAGCTTGCGGCGCCCGACATCGTCGGCACCATGCCGGGGCTCCAGATGGACGCGATGCAGCGCCTCGCCGAACGTCAGGCCACCTCGGGCGACGCCGGCAACAGCCGCATGGAAGGCTTCGAGGCGTCGATCCACAAGATCAAGGAACAGGTGCTCCCGCGCCTTCTCGAACGCGTCGATCCGGAGGCCGCGGCCACGCTCGGCAAGGATGAGCTGGCGGAGGAATTCCGCCCGATCATCGGCGAGGTGCTCGCCGAACTGAAGCTCACCCTTAACCGGCGCGAACAGTTCGCGCTGGAAAAGGTGCTGGTCGACGAGCTGCTCGGCCTCGGCCCGCTCGAGGAGCTGCTGGCCGATCCCGAAATCTCGGACATCATGGTCAACGGCCCCGACCAGACGTTCATCGAAAAGAAGGGCAAGCTCCAGCTCGCGCAGATCCAGTTCCGCGATGAGGAACATCTGTTCCAGATCGCGCAGCGCATCTGCAACTCGGTCGGTCGCCGCGTCGACCAGACGACGCCGCTCGCCGACGCGCGCCTCAAGGACGGCTCCCGCGTCAACGTGATCGTCCCGCCGCTCTCGCTTCGCGGCACCGCCATCTCGATCCGTAAATTCTCTGCCAAGCCGATCACGCTCGACATGATGGCCGGGTTCGGCTCGATGTCGCCAAAGATGGCAACCGCGCTGAAGATCGCCGGCGCCTGCCGCTTCAACATCGTCATCTCGGGCGGCACCGGCTCGGGCAAGACGACGATGCTCAACGCGCTGTCGAAGATGATCGACCCCGGCGAGCGCGTGCTGACGATCGAGGACGCGGCCGAACTCCGCCTCCAGCAGCCGCACTGGCTGCCGCTCGAAACCCGCCCCGCCAATCTTGAGGGTCAGGGCGAGATCTCGATCCGCGATCTCGTCAAGAACGCGCTGCGTATGCGCCCGGACCGTATCATTCTCGGCGAAATTCGCGGCGCCGAGTGTTTCGACATGCTCTCGGCGATGAACACCGGCCACGATGGCTCGATGTGCACGCTCCACTCCAACAGCCCGCGAGAGGCGCTGGCGCGTATGGAGAACATGGTGATGATGTCGGACATCAAGGTGCCGAAGGAGGCGATCAGCCGCCAGATCGCCGATTCGGTCGACATGATCATCCAGGTGAAGCGCCTGCGCGACGGCTCGCGCCGGGTCACCAACGTCACCGAGGTGATCGGCATGGAAGGCCCCGTGATCGTCACGCAGGAGCTCTTCAAGTTCGAATATCTGGACGAGAGCGCCGACGGGAAGATCATCGGCGAATATCGCGCCATGGGCCTTCGCCCCTATACGATCGACAAGGCCAAGCAGTTCGGCTTCGATCAGGCGTTTCTCGAGGCGTGCCTCTGATCCGCCATCGTTGATCTTTGACGACAACGAAGGGGCATCCGCCGACCGATCAGGCCGACGGATGCCCCTTTCGCATTCAGAAGCTCAGCCGCGCCGCGACCCGGATGTCGCGCCCGGCGAGCGGCACATAATCCTTGGTGAACGACGCATGGCGCCGCGCGTCCACGTCGAAGATGTTGTTCGCCGACACGATGAAGGTCGTCTCGCTCTCGCGCCCGAACGGCTTGAACGACAAGGACGCATTGACCAGCGTGAAGTCCTCGGTCGGCGTTTCGAATGCCGCGACGCGGTTCTGCGCCGTGACATGCTCCACCTCGACCCGGCCACCGAAATCGCCCGCCCGCGCGCTCAGCCCGCCCAGCACGCGCAGCGGCGGGATACGCGGCACCGGGCCACGATCGTTGGTCAGCGTCGCATTGACGTAATCGGCGACGATATTGGCATCCAGTTCGAACCCGTTGGTCCGGATCAGGTCCGCGGTCAGCTCGCCTTCGACGCCGTAATAGCGCGCCCCGGCCTGGAAATACTGGAAGATCGGCAGGCCGTCGCGCGCGCCGCCGACCGCATTTTCATAGATGTAATCGTCGAACCAGGTGGCGTAGCCGCTGACCTGGAAGCGGACCGGCCCGGTCCGCCCGCGCCCATACAGCTCCAGTCCCCAGCTCTTCTCGGTCTTGAAATTGGGGTTGCCGATTTCATACGCCTGTGTCGCGACGTGCGGCCCGTGGGAAAACAATTCCTCCGCCGACGGCGCGCGCTCGGCGCGCGATCCGTTGATCCCGATGCGCACTTCCGGCGCGACGGCATAGGACAGGCCAAGCGCGCCGGAGAAGGCGTTGAAGTTGCGGCTGACGCCAACGACCGGCGCGTCTTCTTCCGGGCCGACGCGCACTGCGCTGGATCGCACCGCCGCATGTTCGTAGCGGCCGGCGAACTCGACTTCCCAGTTACCGCGGTTGATCTCCTGCAGCGTGAAGAGGCCATATTGGTCGGTCACGTTGGGCGGAACGAACGCTTCTGCGCCCACCGCTGAGAAGTCACGCGTAAATCCCTGGAATCCGGTCACACCGCGCCAGCCGCCGCGATCCGCCTGGACCAGCTCGACACGCCCCTCGAAGGCCTGCGAGTTGAACACGGTGCCAACCTGGGCGCCCTCGAATTCGGTATGCTCATAATCAGCAAAGCCGGCGCGGACGCGGATGCGATCGAGGAAGTCGCCGCCCGCGATCACCTCGCCGCGCATGTCAGCGCGGAACTGCTTCATCGCGATCGTCACGTCGCCGTGATCATGCCCTTCCTCGCCATGATCGTGGTCGTGGTCGTGGTCGTGATCATGATCGCCGTGATCGCCGCCGCCGTGCAGGTGCGACGCCCCGGGCCGCTCCGGCACGCCATATTTGCTGTCGTAATAGCCAACGGAGAAGCCCAGGCTCCCCCCCTCGTTGATCAGCGCCAGGCCAGCGCCCAGCGTATAGGTCTCGGTCCCGCTGTTGGGCAGCCGCCCGCGCCGATTGGCCAGCGCCCGCGCCTCGGCGGCCTCCTCCATATGCCCTTCGGCCGCTTCCTCGGCGGCGATGGACAGCTGCTCGCGGCGAAGCGTCGGCGACAATTGATAGCCGCCGATGCGAAGGTCGTCGGACTTGCGATAGCTGCCATCGACATGCGCCACGATCTGCGACGACAGCGCCACGTCGACGCCTGCGCCGCCGCTCCGCTCGTTCGCCGCCGAGCCATAGGTGCCGATCGCATCGACGTGATAGCCATGTTCGGGCACGCCGCGCGGGATGCGCCGATCGATCACGTTCACCGCACCGCCGATCGCCTGGCTGCCGAACAGCATCACCGCCGGGCCGCGCAGCACCTCGATCCGCTCCGCCGTCAGCGGGTCGATCGTCACGCCATGATCGGTCGAGGTGTTGGACACGTCGAGCGACCCCAGCCCATCGGTCAGCACCCGCACGCGCTCGCCCTGGAAACCGCGCAGCACGGGGCGCGACGCGCCGGGGCTGAACGAGGTGGCGGAGACGCCCGGCTGGCGCGTCAGCGTGTCGCCGATCTGCGGCCGCAGATCGCGGACAAGTTCATCACCAGCGACAACAGATTTGCCCGCCAACAGGTTGAGATCCCGGACGAACGGCGCGCTCACGACAATGTCATTGTCGGCTTCCACATGGCCCGTCCGGGTCGGCGCACTGTCATTCCTGCCGCCTGCGGTGCCGGCGGTCGGTGCCGGCGCATCGGCCGGCTGATCAGTGGACTGGGCAAGTGCGGGGGTGGCGGCAAACGCGGTACCGGCCAGCAGAACGGCAAAGATCTTCAACGTGGTCCCTCCCTGGATCGCCCGCTCCCTAACCGCGACGTGATAACATCACAAGGGGTGATTTGCGCCATCGACGATCCGCTTGCGCGACCGGGGCAAAATTCCCAATTACCGCCGCATGACCGATCCGCAGCCGCCCGAGGATCACGCGCGCGCCGCCGATGCCACGCCCGGCCGCGGAATGATCGCGCGCGCGCCGCGTAACAGCGTGTTCCTCGGCGCCACGGTAGAGCGGTTCGGCGGCGGCGCCCCCACCCGCCACCGCGTCCGCGACCTGTCGACCGGCGGCGTCCGGCTCGATCAGGCGACGGGGTTGCAGGCGGGCGCGACGATCCTCGTCAGCGTCGGCGCGCTGCAGGCGGTCGCCGCCACCGTAGTCTGGGCACGTGACGGACAGGCCGGGATCAAGTTCGCCGAGCCGATCGATCCCGATGCCGCCCGCGCCCGCGCCGCCGTCGCGCCTCGCCCCGCGGCGTCCCCCAGCGCCGCCCCCTCAGGCGCGCCGTCCGCTGGCTGGATCCCCGCGCTCAAGAACCCCTACGGCCGCTGATCGCCCCGCATCGGCGGCTTTTTCCTGCCAAACCAAGATTTTGTTCCCAACCTCGCGTCGTTTCCCCGCGCGGCGCGTTGGAGGGCGATCAGATGGGGAGAATGATCATGGCGGACGACCGCGAAGAGCTGATCCGGCAGCGCGCCTACCGGATCTGGCAGGAGGAAGGTGAGCCCGAGGGGCGCGCCCACGATCACTGGTCGCGCGCCGAGCAGGAGCATGCGCCCGCCGCATCGGAGGAGGATGCGCTGCTCCCCGGCACTGCGGCCGACCTCCCCTTCGGCGAACCTGCCGATACCGGCGTCGAGGATCGCGCGGTGGCGGCGCCTGCATCTACCAGTCCCGCCTCCACCGAACCCGCCCCGGCGCGAAAACCACGCCGCGGCAAAGGCCTGATCAAGGCGGTGACCTGAAGCCTCGGGCGGCGCACCCGCCCCACTTCCCGGCCGCCCCTCAACGGCCACCGGCGCGTGCCCCACGCCCCTGCGGCGCGGCACGATCGGCCGCATTCGCCTGTCACTCCCGCGTCCATCACCGTCCTGCAGCGAGGCTCGCGCATTGCTTCCTTCGATCGACCGGCTCCAGCCCGGCTCTCCCCACCCGCTCGGCGCCACCTTCGATGGCCTCGGCGTCAATTTCGCTGTCTTTTCCGCCAATGCCGACGCGATCGAGCTGTGCATCTTCGATCCCGCCGGCAAGCGCGAGATCAAGCGCTTCTGGCTCCCTGAATGCACCGATGAGGTGTTCCACGGCTATCTGCCCGACGTCGAACCCGGCCTCCTCTACGGCTATCGCGCGCATGGCCGGTACGAGCCTGAGGCCGGGCACCGCTTCAATCCCAACAAGCTGCTGCTCGATCCCTATGCGCGAAAGCTCCACGGCCAGATCCGCTGGACCGACGCGCTCCACGGCTATCGCATCGGCTCCCGGCGAGAGGATCTCTCCTTCGACCGGCGCGACAGCGCCGCCGCCATGCCCAAGGCGGTGGTGGTCGACGATCATTGGGACTGGTCACGCGATCGCCGCCCCAACACGCCCTGGTCGGAAACGGTCATCTACGAGGCGCACGTCAAGGGCCTGACGAGGCTGATGGAGGAAGTGCCCGCGCGCGATCGCGGCACCTATGCGGCGCTCGGCCACCCCGCCGTCATCCGCCACCTCCAGCGGCTCGGCGTCACCGCGATCGAACTGCTCCCGATCCAGGCCTTCATCCAGGATCGCTTCCTGCAGGAAAAGGGCCTGCGCAACTATTGGGGCTATAACACGCTCGGCTTCTTCGCCCCCGAACAGGCCTATATGGCGCGCGAGCAGCAGGACGAGCTTCGCCGCGCGGTCTTCCGCCTCCACCAGGCCGGGATCGAAGTCATCATGGACGTGGTGTACAACCACACCTGCGAAGGTTCGGAAAAGGGCCCGACGCTCTCATGGCGCGGCCTCGACAACGCCAGCTACTATCGCCTCGTCGCCGACAACCCGCGCTACACGATCAACGACACCGGCACCGGCAACACGCTCAACATGAGCAAGGCGCGCGTGATCCAGATGGTCGCGGACAGCTTGCGCTATTGGGCGACCAGCTTCGGCATCGACGGCTTCCGCTTCGATCTCGGCCTCACCCTGGGGCGCGAGGCAACCGGCTTCGATCCCGGCGCCGCCTTCTTCGATGTGGTCCGGCAGGATCCGGTGCTCAGCCGGCTGAAGCTGATCGCCGAGCCCTGGGATGTCGGCCCCGGCGGCTATCAGCTCGGCCACTTCCCCCCGGGCTTCGCCGAATGGAACGACAAGTACCGCGATACGGTGCGCAGCTATTGGAAGGGCGATCCCGGCACCCGCGGCGATCTCGCCGCACGCCTGTCGGGCTCGGGCGATCTCTTCGACCGCCGTTCGCGCCGCCCTTGGGCCAGCGTCAATTTCCTCGTCGCGCATGACGGCTTCACCCTCGCCGACACGGTGATGTACGAACATCGCCACAATGAGGCGAATGGCGAGGACAATCGCGACGGCCATGACAACAATCATTCGCGCAACTGGGGCGTGGAGGGGCCGACGGACGATCCCGCGATCAACGACGCGCGCGGCCGCGTCATGCGATCGATGCTGACCACGTTGCTCGCCTCGCTCGGCACGCCGATGCTGGTCGCCGGCGACGAATTCGGCCGCACGCAGCAAGGCAACAACAACGCGTATTGCCAGGATAATGAGATCAGCTGGCTCGACTGGGCCGCCGCCGCCACGCCGGAGGGCCAGCAGCAGATCGATTTCACCGCCCGCCTGGCCGAGCTTCGCCGCCGCTACCCCGTGCTGCGCGCGCCGACCTTCCTCTATGGACAGGATTCGCCCGGCCACGGCGTCAACGATGTCGAATGGTGGGACGAACGGGGTGAGCGGCTCAGCGACGAGGATTGGCAGAACCCCGAAGGCCGCGCGCTGATGATGCGCCGCGCCGCAATGAACGACGCGGGCGAGGTGGAGGCAGTGTCGCTGCTCCTCAACGCCAGCAGCGATCCCGTCGTCTTCCACCTGCCGAAGCCCGACACGAAGCGCACGGTTCTGATCGACAGCGCCAGGCCCGATCAGGGCGAAATCGACATCGGCAGTGAATATGAGGTAGCGCCGCAGGGCGCCGTCCTCCTCAGCTGGACCAGCGCATGGGAGGATTGAACGCCTGGGGTCCGGAGCCGCTGCCCGGCGGCGCCACGCGCTTCCGCCTCTGGGCGCCCGGTGCGCCGCAGGTCGTCCTCGACTGCGATGGCACGCATCTGCCGATGACGCCGCAGGACGATGGCTGGCACGTCGCCGATCACCCCGGCGGCCCCGGCACCCGCTACCGCTTCCACATCGGCGACACGCCCGCCCCCGATCCCGCATCGCGCCGCCAGCATGGCGGGGTGCACGGCTGGAGCATCGTTCCCGATCACAGCCATGACTGGCGGGTACCCCATTGGCGCGGGCGGCCGTGGCACGAGATGGTCATCATGGAGCTTCACGCCGGCACGCTCGGCGGCTTCAGCGGCGTTACCCAGCGGCTCCCCGTCATCGCCGCGCTCGGCGTCACCGCGATCCAGCTCATGCCAATCAACGCCTTCGCCGGGGACCGCGGCTGGGGCTATGACGGCGTCCTGCCCTATGCCGTGCATGAGGCATATGGCTCCCCCGCCGAGCTGCGCACGTTGATCGACGCGGCGCACGAACTCGGCCTCAGCGTCTTTCTCGACGTCGTGTACAACCACTTCGGCCCCGACGGTAACTACCTCGGCCTCTATGCCGATCGCTTTTTCCACCGCGACGTGGCGACCCCCTGGGGCGGAGCAGTGGCGGTGGACGAGGCTCCGGTGGCGCGCTTCTTCATCGACAATGCCCTGATGTGGCTGCGCGACTATCGCTTCGACGGCCTCCGCTTCGATGCCGTCCACGCGATCGACAACCCCGCCTTCCTCGATGCCATGGCTGCCGAGATCCGCGCGTCCCTGCCCGATCGCCACGTCCATCTCGTGCTCGAGAACGAACATAATGACGCAGCCCGGCTCCACGCCGACGGCTATGACGCGCAGTGGAACGACGATTTCCACAATGTCATGCATGTCCTGCTGACGGGCGAGACCAGCGCCTATTATGCCGACTTCGCCGATCGCCCGGCGCAGCGGCTCGCCCGCGCGCTTATTGAGGGCTTCATCTATCAGGGCGAACCCTCGCCCAATCAGGACGGCCGCCCGCGCGGCACGCCTAGCGCGCACCTCCCGCCGACCCGCTTCGTCAGCTTCCTCCAGAACCACGATCAGGTCGGCAACCGCGCGCTGGGCGAGCGGCTCACCCGGCTCACCGATCCGTCAAAGCTGCGTGCCGCCACCGCGCTGATGCTGCTCGCTCCGCAGATCCCCTTGCTCTTCATGGGCGAGGAGGAGGGCAGCGACAGCCCGTTCCTCTTCTTCACCGATTTCCATGACGAACTTGCCGACACGGTTCGCGAAGGCCGCCGGCGCGAATTCGCCAAGTTTGCCGCCTTCGCCGATCCCGAAGCGCGCGAACGCATCCCCGATCCCAACGCGCCGGACACGTTCGCGCAATCCCATCCGCAACCCGGCAGCGATGCCCTCGCCTGGCGCACCTTCTACCGTGACCTGCTCGCGCTGCGCCACGAACATATCGTGCCCCATCTGCCCGGCGCGGTTGTCTTGGGCGCGCAGGTGCTGGGGGATGCGGGCGTCATCGCCCGCTGGCGTCTCGGCAACGGCAGGCAACTGACGCTCGCGATCGACCTCGCCGACGCGCCGGCGCCCTTGCCGCAGGACGCTGGATCACCCCCGATATTCACCACCGACGAACGCTTCGCCGCGTGGGTCGAATGAGCGACCTTCACGCAGCCGCTGCCGCCGCCGGGCTCAAACGCAACTGGACCGACGCCAGCGGCCGCGCGCAGCGCGTCGACGATGCGGTGCTTGAGGCGCTTCTCGCCCGTCTGGACCTGACGCCCTCCGACACCCCCTTCGTATCGGTAACGGCCGGCGCGCCCCTCTCGCTGCCCGATGCGCCCGCCGGTACTGCCGAACTGGTGCTGGAGGACGGGACCACGCGTCCGTTGACGATCGCTCCGGATGGTATCGCAGCGCCGGTCGACACGATCGGCTACCACACGCTGATCGCCGGACATCGTCGTTACACGATCGCTGTCGCCCCGCCCCGCAGCCCCCCGGTTCCCGCCCGTGGCTGGGGCGCGTCGGTACAGATCCCCGCGCTCCGCGACGACCGCGCGACCTTTTATGGCGATTACGGCACCCTCGCCGCCGCCGCAGCCGCCTTCGGCCACGCCGGTGCCGCGGCGCTCGCGATCAGCCCGACCCACGCGCTCTTTCCGGCCGATCCCAATCGCTTCAGCCCCTACGCGCCCTCCTCGCGGCTGTTCCACAATGTGATGCTGGCCGATCCGTCGCCGCTCGGGATGCCCTTCCCCGACGAACCTTCCGGCGACCTCATCGACTGGCCCGGGGCTCTCACCGATCGCCTCGCCCATCTGCGCCGCGTCTATCTGGCCGATCTGAGCCGCCACCAGGCCATCGCCGCGGCCTATGAGGCCGAACACGGCCCGGATCTCACCGCCCACGCGCTGTTCGATACCCTGCATTTTCAGTTCAGCGGCATCGGCTGGCCCGACTGGCCGACCGCCTATCACGATCCCGCCGCCCCCGCCGTCGCCCGCTTCGCCGCCGAGCATCAGGACGACATTTCCTTCTTCATCTTCCTTCAATGGCTCGCCGACCAAGGTCTTGCGAAGGCGCAGCAAAGTGCCCGCCGCGACATGTCGATCGGCCTCATCGCCGACCTCGCCGTCGGTACCGATCGCGCCGGCAGCCACGGCTGGAGCCGCCGCGCCGACCTGCTCAGCGGAGTATCGATCGGCGCGCCCCCCGATCCGCTCGGTCCCGACGGCCAGAATTGGGGTATTTCCGCGCTGGATCCCTATGCCCTCCGCCGCAGCGGCTTTGCCCCATTTATCAAGACGATACGCACGGCTCTTCGACATGCGGGCGGCCTGCGCATCGATCACGCCATCGGCCTTGACCACCTGTGGATCGTTCCCGACGGCGGCACCGCGGCGGACGGCGCCTACCTCACCATGCCCGGCGACACACTCAAGAATATCGTGGCGATCGAGGCATATCGGGCCAACGCCATCGTGATAGCGGAGGATCTCGGCACCGTCCCGGCCGGCCTGCGTGCGGACCTCTCCCGCCGCGGCATGCTCGGCATGCGCGTCCTCCCCTTTGAGCGCGACCAGCAAGGCGCCTTCATCCCTCCCTCGCGCTGGGATGCCGATGCGGTCGCCATGACCGGCACCCATGATACGCCGACGCTCGCCGGCTGGTGGGTGGGGCGAGACATCGATTGGCGCGCGCGCATCGCTGGCATGGTCGATACCGCCGCGACGTCGCACCGCGCAAATGAACGCAAGTCTCTCGTGCAGATCATTGATCTAGCGCCATTACCCGCTGCCGCGCCGGTCGATGAAATCCTGCACGCGGTAGCGGACGCCCCCGCCCCGCTCGCCATCTTCCCGCTGGAGGATCTCCTCGGCCTCGAGGAACAGCCCAACCTTCCCGGCACGATCGACCAGCACCCCAATTGGCGCCGCCGCATGCCCGGCGCGACCGACACGCTCCTCGCCCGCCCTGACGTACAGCGGCGCACCCATATGCTGTCCGAAAAGAGACCTGGATGATCCCGCGCGCCACCTATCGCCTGCAATTTCACCGCGGCTTTACCTTCGCCGATGCGGAGGCGATCGTGCCCTATCTCGACCGGCTCGGCATCAGCCACATCTACGCGTCCCCGATCACCACCGCCGCGCCCGGATCGACCCACGGCTATGACGTGGTCGACCCCACGCGCATCAATCCGGAGCTTGGCGGCGAGGCCGGCTTTCGCCGGCTCGTGGCCGCGCTTCGCGCGCGGAACATGGGCGTCATCATCGACATCGTCCCCAATCATATGGGCGTCGCCGGGGACACTAACGCATGGTGGAACGACGTCCTTCTCCGCGGCCAATCAAGCCCTTACGCCGCGATCTTCGATATCGACTGGTCCCGCCCCATCCTGCTGCCCGTGCTCGGCGGCCCGCTGGACGAGGCACTGGCGGACGGCGCCATCACGCTGGACCGTCACGACGGCCGCCACTGGCTGAGCCTCTATGGCGAACGCCGCCTCCCCTTGCGCGATGAGGATCAGGCGAGCGCCGGTCGTGAACCACTCGCAGCCTTGCTCGACCGCCAGCATTACCGCCTCGCCTCGTGGCGCACCGCCAATGACGATCTGAACTGGCGCCGCTTCTTCGCCATCAACGAACTCGCCGGCGTCCGGGTGGAGGACCCCGCGGTCTTCGCGATGACTCACGCCTTGTATTTCCGGCTGCACGATGAGGGTCTGATCGACGGCGTGCGGATCGACCATGTGGATGGGCTCACCGATCCGCTTGGTTATTGCCGCGCCCTGCGTGCCCGGCTGGGCGAGGACGCCTGGATCGTGATCGAAAAGATCCTCGGCGTCGGTGAGGTGCTGTCGCAGGATTGGGCGGTAAATGGCACCAGCGGCTATGATTTCATGGAGGATGCAGCCGCGCTGCTTCATCATCCATCCGGCGCCGCACCGCTCGCTTGCCTATGGCACGACATCAGCGGCCGGCGGCCTGATCTGGCGGCGGAGGAGCTGCTCGCCCGCCAACAACTTCTCGCCTGGCAGTTCAGCGGCCAGCTCGAACAGTGCGTCGACGCCTTTGCCGCCGTTGCCCCGGAGGGAATCACGCGCGGCATGCTGCGCCGTGCGCTGGAACGCCTGCTATGGATCTTCCCGGTATATCGCACCTACGGCCCGACACCCCCGGCAACCGACGCGGAGGTGCGCGCCAGCGTGCGCCTGCGCGTCGCGCCGCACGTACCGCCAGGCGAAATGCCGGTCGTCGATCTGGTCCTGCGCTGGCTCGCTGGCGAGGGAAATCACGCGGACCCCGTCCGCCGCTTTCAGCAGCTCTCCGCCCCGATCGCCGCCAAGGCGCTCGAGGACACCGCCTTTTACCGCTACGGCCGCCTTCTCTCCCGCAATGACGTCGGCTTCGACGCCGGACACATGGCGCTGGAGCCGTCCGCCTTTCACCTGCGCATGCAGGCCCGCGCACGCGACTGGCCAACCGCCATGCTCACCACTGCGACACACGATCACAAGCGCGGCGAGGATAGCCGCGCGCGCCTGGCGGTGCTCAGTGCGATCCCCGACCGGTGGGGTGCGATCGTCAGTGACTGGGAGGCCATCGCAGAGCCGCTGTCGCATGGCGTCGATTGCGGCGATCGCTACATGCTGTTCCAGACGTTGCTCGGCGCCTGGCCGGACAGCCTCGACGCATCGTTCGGCGGTCGCATCACCGCCTGGCAGACGAAGGCGCTGCGCGAGGCGAAGCTCCGCTCCTCGTGGGAAGCGCCGAACGAAAGCTACGAGGCGCGTTGCAACGACCTCGCGCTCACCTTGATCGACAGCCCGGCGTTCCGCGCCTCGATCACCGCCTTTCTGGCGGAGATCGCCCCCGCGGCGACCCGCAACAGCCTCGTCCAGGCCGCGCTTCGCTGCACCATGCCCGGGGTGCCCGACCTGTATCAGGGGACGGAGTTCGCCGACCTCAGCCTGGTCGATCCCGACAATCGGCGTCCGGTCGATTATGACGCGCGCATCGCGGCACTCGATCACCCACCCGCCAAGTTGCGGCTGATCGCCACCCTCCTGAACCTGCGCCGGGAGCATCCGGATGTGTTCGCCGGGGGCAGCTACGATCCTGCGAGAGTCGACGGCACCGACCGCCTGCTCGCATTCGAGCGGCGGCACGGCGATGTGATCTTCCGCTGCGCACTGGCGCTGGACGGGGGTCAGTCGACCGGCGCGATTCGCTTCCACAGCGGCGCAGAGCGCGATGTCGCATCGCTGTTCGCGGACTCACCGATCTGGTTCGAAATGGGCTGATCGGTCACGCCGCTTGCGGCACGCCGAGCGGCGACGACCGCGGCATTGGCCTGCAAATAATCCTGGACCCGCCCGCGCCCGCTGCGCAGCGCGGTGCGCAGCGTCGCCACCTCGTCCAGCCGCTGCATCGCGGCGACCAGCCGGGCGCCAGCCGGCAGTCCCTCCTCCACGGGCGCATGCGCCAGCGAGCACGAGGGCGCAATCTGCACCGTCACCTTGCCGACCAGCGGCTCCAGCTGGTCGAGGATCGCCGACAGGTGCGCCGGCTCGCCATCCCGCCCGTCGACCACGCCGAGCGACAGGACAAGGTCAAGCCGCCCGCCCCGCATCACCTGCGCCAATTGCCCGGGTGCAGCCACCAGATCGAGGTGCAGCCCCGCGACCGGCAGCCCCAGCGCCGCATCCAGATTGTCACCGATCGCACCGAAATAGCTCGCCAGCATGATCTTCGGCGCGCCTCTCCCGGCCAGCGCCCAATAGGTCGTGCGCAGCGCCGCGCGAACGGCCGGCGATGAATCCAGCACCAGCACCGGCTCGTCGATCTGCACCCAATCGGCCCCGGCGAGCTTCAATTGAAGCAGCAGCTCGGCATAGACCGGCAGCAATCGGTGCAGCAGCGACAATGGCTCGACGCCCGGCTCGCGTGACTGCGCGAGGTGCAGGAACGTCACCGGCCCGAGGATCACTGGCCGGCAGTGATACCCCAGCGCCTTGGCCTCGTTGAACGCATCCAGCACGTTGCTGGTCGAGAGACTGAAATGCTGGTCGGCCGACACTTCCGGGACGGTTCCCGGACCGTCGCTGTCAAACCATCGCGCCCGACCGGGTCCGCGCTCCACCGTCGGCAGCGCAGCCCCCTCGCCTTCAAGAAAACCACTCGCCATTGCGACATACAGGTCCAGCGACCCAGGTTCTCCGGCCGCACGGAACCGCTCAGGCACGGCGCCCAGCATAATGCTGGTATCCAGCAGCTGACCGGCAAAGGAGAAATCGTTGCAGGGGATGACTTCGATCCCCGCCTGCCGCTGCCGCTCCCAGGCGGCCGCGCGCGCGCAGCGGCCGAGATCGATCAAATCCGCCGCGCTGATCCGGCCGGCGCGATAGTCCTTCACCGCTGCCGCCACGTCGCCATGCTGCGCCTCATGCGGGAAGCCGAGGCAAGCGGCGGCTATGGTCATCGCGCGTAATCCCCCATGGTCACAAACGCCGGATCGAACCGAAACGCACGAAATGGCAAGAAAGGGTCACGGGTCGGTGACACCGATGCTGAGCGGATACGTCGCGGTCGCGCCAGACGCCCACTGGCGCGATGCCGCATGGCGGGACCAGCTATCGGGCGCCCGCCTGCGGCTCCCGCCGCTAGCGACCGACGCCGCGCCCTCAAATCGCCGCGCCGGCTCAGGACGGTTCGTCAGCCCCGTAGAACAGCTTCCCGATCTCGATCTCGGGCCGCCCCTGCGACACGCGATGCGCATTGGTGTCGCGCAGCGAATAGACGCAGCCGCAATATTCCTGCTGGTAGAAATGCTCGCGTTTGGAAATCTCGATCATCCGCGCCGCGCCGCCGCCCTTGCGCCAGTTGAACGTCCAATAGCTGAGGTCGGGATAATGCGATGCTGCGCGCTCGCCGCAATCGTTGATCTGCGCCATGTTCTTCCAGCGCGAAATGCCCAGCGACGAGGTGATGACGGGGAAGCCATTCTCATGCGCATATAGCGCGGTCCGCTCGAACCGCATGTCGAAGCACATGGTGCAACGGATGCCCCGCTCAGGCTCCTGCTCCATGCCCTTGGCGCGCTTGAACCAGTTCACCGTGTCGTAATCGGCATCGACGAACGGCACGTCATGCTTCTCCGCGAAGCGGATATTCTCCTCCTTGCGCAGGAGGTACTCTTCCTTGGGATGGATGTTCGGGTTGTAGAAAAAGATCGTGTAATCGATCCCGCTCGCCGTCATCGCTTCCATAACCTCGCCGGAACACGGCGCGCAGCAGCTGTGCAGCAGCACTTTCTTGTGGCCCTCAGGCGGGGTCAGCAGGGGGCGTTCGATCTCGGTCATGGCGCGACGATATACGGGAAGTCGCGCCGGAGGGCAAAAGCGCGATCTTCGCAAAGTTCGCAGCACCAGCAGCACGCGTCCGCCGATCTTCGCCCTTTAGGCGCGGCGCGTGGGTTGCGTCTTTGCGGATAATGCACAAATGAAGGGACCGTGATCGTACGACGCGACGCGCACGCCCGGGTTAGAGCCTCGTTCCTGTGCGCCGAGCAACGCCAGGTAGAGATTCGCCCATGAACAAAGCATTCCGCAAACAGCTTCCCGGCACGCCCCCCGGCACCAGTGTCGATTTCTTCGACACGCGCGAAGCGATCGAGGCGATCCGCCCCGGTGCCTATGACGGTCTGCCCTATGTCTCGCGCGTCCTCGCCGAGCAGCTGGTGCGCCGCTGCGATCCCGCCTTGCTCACCGATGCGCTGACCCAGATCGTGGAGCGCAAGCGCGATCTCGATTTCCCCTGGTATCCCGCCCGCGTCGTCTGCCACGACATTCTCGGCCAGACCGCGCTCGTCGACCTCGCCGGCCTGCGTGATGCGATCGCCGACAAAGGCGGTGATCCGGCCAAGGTGAACCCGGTCGTCCCGACCCAACTGATCGTCGATCACAGCCTCGCGGTGGAGCATGGCGGCTTCGATCCCCAGGCGTTCGAGAAGAACCGCGCGATCGAGGATCGCCGCAACGAGGACCGCTTCCACTTCATCGAATGGACCAAGGAGGCGTTCCAGAACGTCGACGTGATCCCCGCCGGCAACGGCATCATGCACCAGATCAATCTGGAAAAGATGTCGCCGGTGATCCAGCTGCGCGACGGCGTCGCCTTCCCCGACACCTGCGTCGGCACCGACAGCCACACGCCGCACGTCGATGCGCTTGGCGTCATCGCCATCGGCGTCGGCGGGCTCGAGGCCGAAACCGTGATGCTCGGCCGCGCGTCGATGATGCGCCTCCCCGACATCGTCGGTGTGAAGCTCACCGGCAAGCGCCAGCCCGGCATCACCGCGACCGACATCGTCCTCGCCATCACCGAATTCCTCCGCAAGGAGCGGGTCGTCGGCGCGTGGCTCGAATTCTTCGGCGACGGCGCGGAAAGCCTGACGATCGGCGATCGCGCGACCATCTCCAACATGTGCCCGGAATATGGCGCCACTGCCTCGATGTTCTACATCGATCAGCAGACGATCGACTATCTCCTCCTCACCGGGCGTGAGCCGGAGCAGGTGAAGCTGGTCGAAACCTACGCCAAGCACACGGGCCTGTGGGCCGACGCGCTGAAGACCGCGCAGTATGAGCGCGTGCTCGAATTCGACCTGTCGACCGTGGTGCGCAACCTCGCCGGCCCGTCCAACCCGCACCGCCGCCTGCCCACCTCCGCGCTGGAGGAAAGCGGCATCGCCGTCGGGCTTGAGGCTGCGCAGGAAGAGGAACGCCAGGGGCTGCTCCCGGACGGCGCGGTCATCATCGCCGCGATCACCAGCTGCACCAACACGTCGAACCCGCGCAACGTCGTAGCCGCCGGCCTCGTCGCGAAGAAGGCCAACGACCTCGGCCTCATGCGCAAGCCCTGGGTGAAGACCAGCTTCGCCCCCGGGTCGATCGTCGCGCGCCTCTATCTGGAGGAGGCCGGCCTCCTGCCAGAGCTCGAGAAGCTCGGCTTCGGCATCGTCGGCTTCGCCTGCACCACCTGCAACGGCATGTCGGGCGCGCTCGATCCGAAGATCCAGCAGGAGATCATCGATCGCGATCTGTATGCCACCGCGGTCCTCTCGGGTAACCGCAACTTCGACGGCCGCATCCATCCTTATGCCAAGCAGGCGTTCCTCGCCTCGCCGCCGCTGGTGGTTGCCTATGCGCTCGCCGGCACCGTCCGCTTCGATATCGAGCAGGACGTGCTCGGCGTCGTCGACGGCAAGGAAATCCGCCTCAAGGATCTGTGGCCGACCGACGAGGAAATCGACGCGATCGTTTCCGCGCACGTGAAGCCGGAGCAGTTCCGCAAGGTCTATGAGCCGATGTTCGGCGCCCGCGCCCGCTCGGCGGAAAAGATCAGCCCGCTTTACGACTGGCGCCCGATGTCGACCTACATCCGCCGCCCGCCTTACTGGGATACCGAGGGTGTCGGCGCGCTCGCTGCACACCCGCGCACGCTGAAGGGGATGCGTCCGCTCGCCATCCTCCCGGACAACATCACCACCGACCACCTCTCGCCCTCGAACGCGATCCTGCCCTCGTCAGCGGCGGGCGAGTATCTGGCGAAGATGGGCGTGCCGGAGGAGGACTTTAACTCCTACGCCACCCACCGTGGCGATCACCTCACCGCCATGCGCGCTACCTTCGCCAACCCGCAGCTCGTCAACGAGATGGCGGTGGTCGACGGCCAGGTGAAGCGCGGCAGCCTCGCCCGTGTCGAGCCCGACGGTGTCGTCATGCGCATGTGGGAGGCGATGGAAACCTACCACCAGCGCAAGCAGCCGCTGATCATCATCGCCGGCGCCGATTACGGCCAGGGCTCGTCGCGCGACTGGGCGGCGAAGGGCGTCCGTCTCGCCGGTGTGGAGGCGATCGTCGCCGAAGGCTTCGAGCGAATCCACCGCACCAACCTCATCGGCATGGGCGTGCTGCCGTGCGAGTTCAAACCGGGCACCACGCGACTGACGCTCGGCCTCGACGGCACCGAAACCTATGATGTCGTCGGTGAGCGTCGTCCGGGTGCCGAGCTGACGCTGGTCATCCACCGAAAGAACGGCGAGACGATCGAGGTGCCCGTCACCTGCCGCCTCGACACGGCGGAGGAAGTCTCGATCTACGAGGCCGGCGGCGTGCTGCAGCGCTTCGCGCAGGATTTCCTCGCCTCGGAAGCGGAGGCCGCTTGATGGCGGGCCAGGTCCGCATCCCCGCCACCTATATGCGTGGCGGCACCAGCAAGGGCGTGTTCTTCCGGCTGGAGGATCTGCCCGAGGCCGCCCGAGTTCCGGGGCCCGCCCGTGACAAGCTGTTCCAGCGCGTCATCGGCAGCCCCGATCCCTATGGCGCGCAGATCGACGGCATGGGCGGCGCGACGTCCAGCACCAGCAAATGCGTCATCGTCTCGCCCAGCAGCCAGCCGGATCACGACGTCGACTATCTTTACGGTCAGGTGTCGATCGACACCGACTTCGTCGACTGGTCGGGCAATTGCGGCAACCTCTCCACCGGCGCAGGCGCCTTTGCGATCCACGCCGGCTATGTCGATGCGAACCGCGCCGAAAACGGCATGTGCACGGTCCGTATCTGGCAGGCGAACATCAACAAGACGATCATCGCCCACGTACCGGTTGCCAATGGGGAAGTGCAGGAAACCGGCGATTTCGAGCTCGACGGGGTCACCTTCCCGGCGGCCGAGATCGTGCTCGAATTCATCGACCCCGCCGATGACGGCGACGAAGGCGGCTCGATGTTCCCCACTGGCAACCTCGTCGACGAACTCGACGTGCCGGAGGAAATCGTGCCCGGCGGCAAGCTCAAGGCGACGATGATCACCGCCGGCATCCCAACGATCTTCGTGCAAGCCGCCGACATCGGCTTCACCGGGACCGAGCTGCGCGAGACGATCAACAGCAATCCCGACACGCTGCGCCGGTTCGAGACGCTGCGCACGATCGGCGCGCTCAAGATGGGCCTCATCAAGTCGCCCGAGGAAGCCGCCAAGCGGCAGCACACGCCAAAGATCGCCTTTGTCGCGCCGCCGACCGACTATCCCTCCTCCAGCGGCAAGATCGTGAAGGGCGAGGATATCGACCTCCTCGTCCGCGCGCTATCGATGGGCAAGCTGCACCATGCGATGATGGGCACCGCCTCGGTCGCCATCGCCACCGCGGCCGCCGTGCCGGGAACGCTCGTCAACCAGGCGGCCGGCGGCGGTGAGCACCAGGCGGTCCGCTTCGGCCACCCTTCCGGCACCTTGCGCGTCGGCGCGGAGGCGAAGCTGGTCGACGGCCAGTGGACCGTGACGAAGGCAATCATGAGCCGAAGTGCGCGCATCCTCATGGAGGGCCATGTGCGCGTGCCGGAAGGCAGTTTCTGACACCCGCCCCGTCTCATGTCGCACGGCGTCCGTCGATGCCGGCGACCGGAACGGTAGCGCTTGTAACACGCCCGCCGCAGGGCGACCGAACAAGAAGAAAGAGGACCGAAAGAGCATGACCGACACCGCCACCGCTCCCACCTTCAAGCCGAAGAAGTCCGTGGCCCTGTCCGGCGTCACCGCCGGCAACACCGCCCTGTGCACCGTCGGACGCACCGGCAACGACCTGCATTATCGCGGCTATGACATCCTCGATTTCGCCGAGACGGCGGAGTTCGAGGAAATCGCCCACCTCCTCGTCCACGGCTGGCTGCCCAATGCGGCCGAGCTCAAGGCGTACAAGGCGAAGCTGAAGGCGCTGCGCGGCCTGCCGCTCGCCGTGAAGGAGGCGCTCGCCGCCCTCCCCGCCGCCGCTCACCCGATGGACGTGATGCGCACCGGCGTCTCGGCGCTCGGCTGCGCGCTGCCGGAGAAGGACGATCACAACGCACCGGGCGCGCGCGACATCGCCGACCGGCTGATGGCCAGCCTCGGCTCGATGCTGCTCTATTGGTATCACCTGTCGAACAACGGCGTGGAGATCGAGGTCGAGACCGACGATGAATCGATCGGCGGCCACTTCCTCCACCTGCTTCACGGCGAGAAGCCGTCCGAGAGCTGGGTGCAGGCGATGCACACCTCGCTGATCCTCTATGCCGAGCATGAGTTCAACGCCTCGACCTTCACCAGCCGCGTGATCGCCGGCACCGGGTCGGACATGCATTCGTGCATCACCGGCGCGATCGGCGCGCTGCGCGGTCCCAAGCACGGCGGTGCCAACGAAGTCGCCTTCGAGATCCAGAAGCGCTACCAGAACCCGGACGAGGCAGAGGCTGACATCCGCAAGCGGATGGAAGCCAAGGAAGTCATCATCGGCTTCGGCCACCCCGTCTATACGATCAGCGATCCGCGCAACGTCGTCATCAAGCGCGTCGCCAAGAAGCTGTCGGACGAGGCCGGCTCGACCAAGATGTACGACATCGCCGATCGCCTCGAGGCGGTGATGATGGAAGTGAAGAAGATGTTCCCGAACCTCGATTGGTTCTCGGCCGTCTCCTATCACATGATGGGCGTCCCCACCGCGATGTTCACCCCGCTGTTCGTCATCGCCCGTACGAGCGGCTGGGCGGCGCACGTCATCGAGCAGCGCGAAGACAACAAGATCATCCGCCCGTCGGCCAATTACACCGGCCCGGAAGATCTCCAGTGGGTGCCGCTGGCCGAGCGCAAGTAAGCGCCCGCTGACGAAGTGAGAGGATCGGAGGCGCGGCCAGCGTCAGAAATGGTCGCGCCAAGCTGCAAAAGCGCGAAAGCGTACCCAAATCAGACATTGAATAAACAAGGACGACCAATGCCTTACCTCCTCGCCTCCGACCTCCCCACCGAATCCGCCGGCAAGCGCTTCCGCGCCGGCCTTGAGCGTCCCGGCATCTTCCAGCTGCCCGGCGCGCACAACGGCCAGGCCGCGATCCAGGCGCGCAACGCCGGCTTCGACGGCCTGTACCTCTCGGGCGCGGCGATGACCGCCTCGATGGGCCTGCCCGATCTCGGCATCATCACCGTCGATGAAGTCGCCTTCTTCATCCGCCAGATCGTCCGTTCGTCGGGCCTGCCGCTGCTCGTCGATGGCGACACCGGCTATGGCGAAGCGCTCAACGTCATGCACATGGTCCGCACCTTCGAGGATGCCGGCGCCGGCGCTGTCCACCTCGAGGACCAGATCCTGCCGAAGAAGTGCGGCCACCTGAACGGCAAGAACCTCGTCTCGGCGATGGACATGGCGACCAAGGTTGCCGCCGCGAAGAAGGCCGCACGCGACATCGTCATCGTCGCCCGCACCGACGCCGCCGGCGTTGAGGGCTTCGACGCCGCCGTCGAGCGCGCCAAGATGTATGTCGACGCCGGCGCCGACGCAATCTTCCCCGAGGCGCTCAACACCCGCGAGATGTTCGAGAAGTTCGCCAAGGCGATGCCGAACGTGCCGCTGCTCGCCAACATGACCGAATTCGGCAAGACGCCCTTCTACACCGCGAAGGAATTCGAGGAGATGGGCTACAAGATGGTGATCTGGCCGGTTTCCAGCTTGCGCGTCGCCAACAAGGCGCAGGCAGAGCTCTACGCCTCGATCAAGGAACATGGCGGCACGCACAAGTACGTCGACCGGATGCAGACCCGTCAGGAGCTGTACGACACGATCGGCCTGCACGATTTCGAGGAACTCGACGCCAGCATCATCAAGACGGTGGTGCCGGTGATGCCGCAGGAGGGCTGATCCCTCTCGTCCACCCGGCTGGCCACGCGCCGGCCGGGCAGACACCTGCCTTTTCGCAACATCCGCAAGGCGCTAAGCTCCCCATCCGGTAACGCTGGCTCCCCGCCGGCCGCTGGATGCGAAAGGTGCAAAGGCGCACATGCGGAAGACCTTCATGGGCGTGCGGCTGCGGCGGCTGCGCGAGGAACGTCGGCTGAAGCAGGTCGAGCTCGCCCATGCGCTGGGGATCTCGACCAGCTACCTCAATCAGATCGAGCAGAACCAGCGCCCGCTCACCATGCCGGTGCTGCTGAAGATCAACGCCGTCTTCGGCATCGACGTGCAGCTTTTCTCGGAGGATGAGGAAGCGCGCCTCATCACCGAACTGCGCGACAGCCTCGCCGAGGCGCCCGAGCCGATCTCGCTCGCCGAAATCCGCGAACTCGCCACCAACATGCCTGCGGTCGCACGGACCCTGATCGGGCTCCAGCGCCGCCACCGCGAGATGATCGAACGGACCGAGGCGATGGCCGATCAGCTCGGCAACCAATGGCTTGCCGGCGGCTCGGCACGGATGCCCTTCGAACAGGTGCGCGAATTCTTCCACGCGCATAACAACCATATCGAACCGCTCGACCAGGCGGCCGAGCGCCTCTATCGCGAGGCCGGCTTCGCCCCGCGCATGGTTCATTCCGGGCTGATCGAGCGGCTCCAGCGGCTGCACGACATCCGCGTCGTCCATGCCCAGCCCGGCTCGGTGCAGCGCCGCTACGATCCCGACACCCGCATCCTCCACATTTCACCCGACCTGCGGGCCGGGCAGCAGGCGTTCCAAATGGCGACCCAGTTGGCCTTCCTTGAGGTCGGCGACCTCATCGACGATCTCGCCAGCAGCCCCGTCCTCACCGGCAGCGAGGCACGCCGCCTCGCGCGGATCGGCCTCGCCAATTACTTCGCCGGCGCGCTGCTCCTCCCCTATGCCGATTTCCTGGCCACCGCGGAGGCGCAGTCCTATGATATCGAGCGGCTGGGCCGCCATTTCGGCGTCGGGTTTGAGACGATCTGCCACCGTCTTTCGACGCTCCAGCGTCCCGAGGCGCGCGGCGTCCCCTTCTTCTTCATCCGCGTCGATCGCGCGGGCAACATCTCCAAGCGGCAGTCGGCGACCGACTTCCACTTCTCGCGCGTCGGCGGCAGCTGCCCCTTGTGGAAAGTGTATGAGGCGTTCGCCCAGCCCGGCCGCGTGCTGCGTCAGGTCGCGCAAATGCCCGATGGCCGCACGTACCTGTGGGTCGCGCGCACCGTCCGCCGCACCGCCGGCGCCTTTGGCGAACCGGGCAAGACCTTCGCCATCGCGCTCGGCTGCGACATCCGCCACGCGCATCGGCTGGTCTATTCGCGCGGTTTCGACCTCAGCGATCCGTCCGCCGCCACCCCGATCGGCGTCGCGTGCAAGGTGTGCGAGCGCACCGCCTGCCCGCAGCGCGCCTTCCCGATGATCGGCCGCGCAGTCGCCGCGGACGAGAACCGCGCCACGCTGACCCCCTATCCGGTGGCGCTTCCGGGCAGCGCCGACCCGCGCTAGCCCCGCATCGCCTCCAACGCGTCGGACAGATTGCCACCATGACGTGCCAGCAACGCCGCTGCGTCCGCCGCGGTCGCGCCGCGCGCGATCAGCACCGCGCGCCGTACATCGTCCCCGCCAGCGGCGAGTGAATCGCGCGCCGCTTCCGCCCCAACCCCGGCGATCGTCATGATCATCCGCTCCGCCCGGGCGCGCAGCTTGGCGTTGGACACGCGCATGTTGACCATCAACCCGGCATGGACCAGCCCGCGGCGCACCATGATCGTGGTCGAGAACATGTTGAGCGCCGCCTTCTGCGCCGTGCCCGCCTTCATTCGCGTCGACCCGGCGACAATCTCGCTTCCCGTATCCGCCAGGATGGCATGTTCTGCGGCGGTCAGCAGCGGCGCACCGGCATTGTTGGCGATCCCGACGGTCATCGCGCCCGCTGCCCGCGCGGCCTCGATCACCGCCAGCGTGTAGGGCGTGCGCCCGCTCGCCGCGACGCCGATCACCACGTCCTCGCGCGTCAGCGAGGCGGCGGCGACGGCGTCACGCGCCTCCTGGGGATCATCCTCCGCCCCTTCGGCGCTCTCGATCAGCGCGCGCGTGCCACCCGCCATCAGGAACAGCAGCCGCTCGCGCGGCCAGTTGTAGGTCGGGTACAGCTCCACCCCGTCCTGAACGGCCACCCGGCCCGACGTGCCCGCCCCCGCATAGATCAGCCGCCCGTGATCGCCGAGCCGCCGGGCGGCCGCATCGGCCGCGGCTGCGATCGCCGCCACCTGGTTCTTCAGCGCGGCAATCGCGGCCAACTGCCCCTCCAGCATCGCCTCGACGGCGCTCGACGCGGGCCAGCGGTCGATCGCGGTGTAACGGGGATCGGCGGTTTCGGTACTCACGATTGACGCTCCTCCGCCCAGACACCGGCAAAGCCCGCCAGCCGCAACGCCCCGTGCAATGCATCTCCCTTCGGCTCGCTCAGTCTGGCGGACGTGCGCTCGCGCAGCCACGGACGAAGATGCGGGGCAAGCCCGCCGAGCAGCGCGCAGGCGGGCGCGCCACGCGCAAAGATCGTGTCGATGAAACACTCCACATGCCCCACCGCATCGGTCACGATCAACCGCGCAATCGCATCGTCCCGCTCGGCATAGTCGATCACGATCGGCGCCAGCGCGGCGTAATCTGCCGGCCCCGCCTGATCCATCCAGGCGATCGCGCGCGGGATCGCTTCGTCGAAGCGCGCGGTGATCGCACGGGTCAGCGGCGTACGCTCGCTGCGCCCGTCCAGCGCGCGCAACGCATGGCGCATCGCCGACAGGCCCAGCGCCGCGCCGCTCCCCTCGTCTGAAATCGGAAAGCCATATCCGCCGATCGAGGAATCCTCCCCACCGACGCGAAGCTGAGCGATGCTGCCAGTGCCCAGGATCAGCGTCGCGCCGTCTCCCCCGTCATGCGCACCGATATTCGCGATTACCGCGTCGGACGTCCAGGCGACCTGGCCCAGGCCAAGCGGCATCGCCTGGAGCGCGGCCTCGCTGCCCGATCGGGATATCCCCGCGATGCCGACCCCAGCCGCCACATCGGCGCGCGCCTCGCCGGTCAGTCCCGCCGCCGCCATCGCCTGGTCGATGACCTCTTCAAGCGCGGCGCGCACCGCCTCCATGCCAAGGCGCGTGCTGGCCGGGCCGCTGTGACCCGTGCCGACCACCCGCCCGGTCGGATCCACCAACCGCGCGCGGCAATGACTGCCGCCCGCATCGATGCCGAGATACCATTTTACCATGGCGGGCAATGTGTCTCTCCCGGGGCACGAGGGCCCATTCCCTTTGACCCCGCCGGTATAACCGCCAGTGATGCAGCCCGCCTATCGGGCGTGTCGCGGGATTGACGCGAGCGCCGTCGCGTAGAACGATCCCGCCATGACGCATATCGCCGCCGCTGCGGCGCCCGACCAAGCCGACATCACCCGCGCGCCCGTCAACCGGCGCGGCATGGCGTTGTACGGGCTGCTGGGCTTTGCCGCTGGCCTGCCCTTCTACATGTTCTCCACCGTGCTCGCGCTGCGCTTGCAGGCGCATGGCGTGGCGCTGGCGGTGATCGGCTTCTTCGCCTGGGTGCAGCTTCTGCCGACGCTGAAGTTTGTCTGGGCGCCGCTGCTCGATCGCTATGCCGTACCCGGCTTCTCGCGCTTCTATGGCAAGCGGCGCGGCTGGCTGATGCTGGCGCAGCTCGGCATTTTCGCCTCGATGCTCGGCATGGCGCTGACCGCCGGCGACGGCAGCCTGGCGGTCACCGCCCTGTTCGCGGTGCTGCTCGCCTTCTGGACCACCACACTCGAAATCGCCGCCGACGCCTGGCGTATCGAGCTGTTTCCATCGCAGGACGAACAGGGGCCGATCGTCGCCGCCAACCTGTGGGGCTATCGCAGCGCGATGGTCGCGGCCGGAAGCGGCGCGCTGCTGCTCGCGGACTGGAGCGGCTGGACGCTCGCCTATCTCGCCATCGCGCTCGCCGCTTTCCTGCCCTTCCCTGTGCTCGCCGCGATGCGGGGCGCGGATGATCGCGACGTGGAGCGGGTCACCTCGCTCGCAACCGGCATCCTGGCGAGCGTTATCATCCTGGCGCTGACCACCGTGGCCACCATGGCGGTCGGCTGGGTGATCCTGCGCGCCGCGGAAGGGGCAGGCATCGACGCCGGCTCCAACGTCACCCCCTGGGTGCTCGGCCTGTGCATGTTGCCCTTCCTCGCGATGGCGGCGGCGCTCCCGCGCATCCGCCGCGCGCCGCCCACCTCTGCCTTGCGTCGCTCGGTCGCGCTCGGCCCGTTTGTCAACTTCTTCTGGCGCTTCGGCTTTGGCGCGCTGGTGCTGATGGCGTTCGTCTCGCTCTACCGAATGGGCGACGTCCTCGCGCTCAACCTGTCAAAGCCGATGATCAAGGATCTGGGCTATTCGCTCACCCAGATCGGCCGCGCGGACAGCCTCGTCGCACTGCTTTCCAGCATCGTCGGCGTCGGCCTCGCCGGCTGGCTTGTCACCCGCTGGAGCATGACATGGGCGCTGGCGGTCGGCGCGCTGCTCGCGGGCATCGGCAACTTCGCCTTCGTATGGCTGGCGCAGCAACCGGTGGATGAGGTGCTGCTCTACGTCGCGACCGGCCTTGACCAGTTCGGCAACGGCTTCGCAGGCACCGTCTTCGTCGTGTACCTGTCGCTGCTGGTCAATCCGCGCTTCGCCGGCGCGCAATATGCCTTTCTCACCGGCTTCGCCTTCATGCTCCCGCGCCTCCTCGCCGGCGCTGGCGGCACGATCGTCGGCGCGATCGGCTATGACAATTTCTTCCTTCTCTCGGGCGCGCTCAGCGTGGTGACCATCGTGTTCCTCCCCGCGCTCGCCCGCATCCATTCCCGTCCGGACGATGACGCATGATCGATACCGTTGTTGAACAAGCCTTCCGCCCAGCCGCCAAGGCCGTGGCTTCAGGGCGGATCCCCGGCGCGGCGCTGGGGCTGGTCACGGCAAGCGGCGAACGCGCTGTCCGCCTGACGGGCGCTGCGCAAAAGGTGCCGGTGGAACAGGCGCTGACCCGCGACCATTGGTTCGATCTCGCCTCGCTGACGAAGGTGATCGCCACCACCAGCTTCATCCTGCGCCTCGCCGACGAAGGGCGGATCGACCTCGATCGCCCGTTGACCGACGCGATCCCGGACCTGCGGCAATATGACGTCGCCGGCGCGCCCGAACGGCGGCTCACCTTCCGCGACTGTCTCGTCCACCGCACCTTCCTGCCCGCGGTGGAGCCGATCTACACGTACGGCGATGATCCCGCCCGCCTGCGCGCCTTCGTGCTTCAGCGCGAATGGCGCCACGGCCCGCCGGTCTATTCCGACATCAATTTCATCCTGCTGGGCATCGCGCTTGAGCGGCTGACCGGCGCCGGGATCGACGCCCTCCCGATCGGCAACGGCCTCAGCTGGGGCCCACCGCCGGGCCCTGCCGTGGCGACCGAATATTGCCAGTGGCGCGGGCGCGTCCTCGTCGGCGAGGTGCATGACGAGAATTGCTCCGCCATGGGCGGCACGATCGGCCACGCCGGCCTGTTCGGCACGATCGACGGCGTGCTCGACTTCGCGCAAGGGCTGCTCGACGGCACCGGCGCCAGCCCCGCGATGCTCGACGCGATCAGGACGCCGGTGGAGGGACATCGCACGGCGGGCTGGGAAATCCGCTTCCCCGGCTGGTCGGGCGGGCAATCCTGTTCGCCCGGTACGATCGGCCACACCGGCTTTACGGGCACCGGCCTGTGGGTCGATTTCGATCGCGGCCTCGCCTGGACCTTGCTCACCAACCGCGTCCACCCGACGCGCCACTTCGACAGCGGCATCTTCACGCTTCGCCCCGAGACGGGTGAGGCGCTGATCGACGCCTTCGACGCCGCCTGATCCCGGGTCGGATCCGGCCGGGGCTTACCGCCCCGACCACCCGATCAGTTCGCTTCCGCCACCGCCACCAGCGCCGCGTCGATCGCCTTGGTCGCGCTGACATCGCCCGGCATGTCATTGGCATAGGCCGCAAAGGTGAACGTGCGCCCGCTCGCCGTGGTCATGTAACCGGCCAGCGCGTTGGACGCGTTCAGCGTCCCCGTCTTGGCGAACAGCCGCCCGGCGAGCAGCGTCCCCTTGAAGCGGTTGGACAAGGTGCCATCGACCCCCGCCACCGGGAAGGTCTCGCGCCACGCCGGGCCCCATTTCTGCGTCGCGCCCCAGCGCAGCAGGGTCACCGTCCCGCGCGGCGTCACGCGATTGTAGTTCGACATGCCCGACCCGTCGGCAAAGTCATATTGCCATTGCGACAGCCCCGCCTGGTCGAGCACCCGGCGAACCGCGCGCTGCCCGTCCGCCACCGATCCGCTGCCCTCCACCGCGCCGACGCGCCGCAGCAGCAATTCGGTGTGAAGGTTCTGGCTCACCTTGTTGGTGTGGATCAAATCCTCGTTCAGCGGCGGCGGCGACAGCTTGGCCAGTACCTGCGGCTGCGGCGCGCGTGCCGCCGGCGCGGTGCCGCGAACGTCGGGATCATCGCCCGGCATCAACGGGCGGTGCCGCACCGCCACGTCGCCGGTCACCGTCACGCCCTGCTCGCGGAGTAGCCCGGACAGCAGCCACGCCGCGCGATGCGCTGGATCGTCCAGCCCCACCCGCATTTCGTATGGCGCCGTCCCGGCCGGGATCGTTCCGGTCAGCCGCAGCAGGTCACTGCCCGGCTGGCGTGTCGCGCTGATCGACCTTTTGCCCCCGGCCGGCACCGTGATCACCCGGTTGTCGATCGCGAAATATCCGTCGCCGGCCACGACTGCCGATCCGCCGACCGCACCCGGCGCGACCGACAGCGCCACTTCATTGTCATCGATGGTCAGCGCGGAAACGGCGGTGCCATATTTCCCGACCATGTTGTTCCAGCTCATCCCCGCCGGCCAACGCTCGTCGGGAAACGCGGTGTCGTCACCGATCACATGGCGCACCCGCCGCGTCTTCTGCGCCACGGCGGCCGCCAGATCCTTCAGGCAATCGCGCGTGCAATCCGCCGCGCTCGACAGCCGCGCATCACCCGCGCCGCTGAGGATCACGTCGCCATCCTCCAGCCGGACGCTCGCGCCCGCCGCCTCGTCGGCGCCGCTCGTCTCCAGCAAGGCAAAGGCCGCCGCCGTCGTGTACAGCTTGGTATTGGACGCCGGGACAAATCGCTCGTCCGGCCGGATCGCGACCACCTCGCGCCCTTCCTCGTCGACCACCAGCAACCCTAGCCGCGTCCCCTGTGCCGCCTGCGCGATCGCACTGGCGACCGGCGCCTCAACGGGGGGCGCAGCAGCCGCAGGACTGTGGGCGATCGCCAGCAACGGCAGCAGGACGAGCATCATTCGGCGTCAATCTCCTCTTTCAGTACCGCCAGGAACTCGCTCGCCAGCGCCGAGGGTGGCCGGTCGAGCAAGTGGATCGCATGGAGGTCGAACGTCAGCGACGGGCGCAGCGGCCGCATCGCCAAGCCGGGGCACATCCATGCTTCGGCGGTGAAGCTGTCGACCACGGTCACCCCCACGCCCGCACGCACCAGACCGGCGGCGATATAGAAGGTCCGCGCCGCGACCACCTCGGTCAGTTCCAGTCCCAGCCGGTCGAGCTCGTCGGTCAGCAGCGTCCCGATCGGGCCACTTCCGGCCAGCGAGATGAACGGGCGGTCGGTGAGCTCGGACAACTCCACCCGCGCCGGCGCGTCCGGCATGTCGGCCTCGCGATACAGCACGACCAGTTCGCCCTCGCCCAGCCAGGTGGTGTTCAGCGCCGCGCCGCGCGGCGGCTCGCTCGCGATCGCGATGTCCGCCTCGCGCTCGTACAATTTGCGCAGCAGATCGTCGTGATGGACGGTCTGCAGGTCGAAATGGACCTTGGGGTGCTTCTGCAGGAAGCGCGATACCGCCATCGGCAGCACGCCCAGCGCCAGGCTCGGCAGCGCGGAGATGCGCAGCCGCCCGCCACCACCGCTGCGCATGTTGCGCCCCGCCTCGCGCAGCGCACGGACGCGCTCCTGGATCTCGGCGACGTCGGCAAACAGGTTGCGCGCGTCCTCGGTCGGGACCAGACGCCCGCCGGTGCGCTGGAACAGGTCGAAGCCGAGCAGCGTCTCGGCGTGGCGCAGCGTCTTGGAGACGGACGGCTGCGACACGTTGAGCGCACGCGCGGCGGCGGAGACAGAGCCGTTGACGTACACGGCATGGAAGATTTCGATATGGCGCAGGTTCACCGGCAAGGTCCTACCGCTGATGCCATCACTCTACCACCCGCCCCCTGAACCTGGCTTCGTCCAGCGCCCCTTCGGCCTTCGCCACCAGCGTCGCGACGGTCAAATTGGCGGAGGCTGACGGCACGGTGCGCGTCATGTCGAGCAGCCGGTCGAACGGCAGCACCAGTCCGACGACCAGCGCGGTCTGCTCGGGCGATACGCCCACCGCCGACAGCATCGCCGCCAGCATGAACAGCGAGGCGGAGGGCACCGGCGCCGTGCCAAACGCCGCCAGCGCCCCCGTCGCCAGCATCACCACCAGCATCTGCGCATCGGGAATGATGCCCAGCGCCTGAAGCGCGAACTGACCCAGCAGCCCGACGTACATCGCCGTCCCGTCCTTGCCGATCGCCGCACCCAGCGGCAGCACCGTTGAGGCGACGGGCCGCGCAACGCCCAGATTGTCGTGCGCCACGCGCAGCGCCACAGGCAGCGTTGCGGAGGAGGATGCCGTCGAGAATGCGATCGCCAGCGCATCGACGATGCCGCGGAAGAACCGCACCACCGGCAATCGCGCGACCAGCGCGATCAGCCCCGCATGCACCACCAGCATCTGCGCCAGCGAGGCGACGATGACGCACAGCGCCAGCCAGCCAACATTGACGAACACCGCCGCGCCGTTGGCCGCCACCGCATTGGCGATCAGCGCGAAGACACCGAACGGCGTCACTTCCATCACGATCCGCACGATATGCATCAGCACCGCGGCCAGACCCTGAAGCAAGGCGACGACCGGCTTGCCCGCCTCCCCCGCCAGCACGCTGCCGATCCCCAGCAGGATGGCGGTGAAGATGATCGCCAGCATGTCGCCGCGGGCCAGCGCCTCGATGATGTTGGCCGGCACGATCGACAGCAACTGGTCGCTTGGCGACACCGCCGCGCCCAGTACGTGCGGCGCGACACCCGCCAGCGCGATCCCCTCGCCCGGCTGGACCAGCAGGCCGACCGCCATGCCCAGCGACACCGCGATCAGCGTCGTCAGCGCGAACAGCCCGATCGTGCGCCCGCCGATCGGCCCCAGCCGGCGCGGGTCGCCCAGGCCGGCAATGCCCGCGGCGATGGTGATCAGCACCACCGGCACGACCAGCATCTTGATCAGCCGGACGAACAGGTCGCCGACGATCTTCACCGCCGGCGCCGCGTCGGGCCAGAACATGCCGAGCAGCGCGCCGAGCACCAGCCCGGCCACCACCCGCTTCCACAAAGTTATCGCGAACCATCCACGCAGGATGGTCACGCGGGCGTTCCCCAGAAACCGGGCGCCGGCGGCTGCATCCAGCCGGCCTCGTCACGCACCCCGCCTTCGCGATCAGCGGCCAGCCACAAGGGCCCGTCCAGATCGACGAACGACGCGCGCTCCGCGACCAGCATCGCAGGCGCAATGCCCAGCGACGACGACACCATGCACCCCACCATCAGGCCAAACCCCATCCCCAGCGCCGCATCGGCGAGCGCCAGCGCTTCGGTCAGACCGCCCGTCTTGTCGAGCTTGATGTTGACGTAATCATAGCGGCCACGCAGCCGCGGCAGGTCCGCACGGGTATGCAGCGCCTCGTCGGCGCAGATCGGGATCCGGCTGCCCAGCCCTTCCAGCCCGGCGTCATCATCCGCCGGAACCGGCTGTTCGAGCAGGTCGACACGGTGCGCCAGCAACATGTCCTGCCATCGCGCGACATCCTCGACACGCCAGCTTTCATTGGGGTCGACGATCAGCCGCGGCAGCGGCGCCACTGCGCGCACGGCGGCCAGCTGCGCCTCCGCTTCCTCGCGGTTCAGCTTCACCTTCAGCAGCGGCACCGACGTGTGGCGCTGCGCCACCGCCGCCATCGCCTCGGGCGTGTCGATCCCGATGGTGATCGCGGAGGCCAGCGCCTCGGGCGCCCGGCATCCCGCCAGCGCCGCGACGCTCGTACCCGCGCGCTTCGCTTCAAGGTCCCACAATGCGCAATCGATCGCATTGCGCGCCGCCCCCGCCGGCATCGCCGCGGCGAGTTCCTCGCGGGAGGCGCCTGCCTCCACCAGCGCGCGCATCCCGGCAATCGCCACCAGCGATCTGTCGACCGTCTCGCCATAGCGCGGATAGGGAACACCCTCGCCGCGCCCGACCAGCTCGCCCTCGCGCACCGTGACGGTCACCACATCGGCGACCGTCTTCACCCCCCGCGAGATGCGGAACGGGGTGTGCAGCGCAAAGCCGTCGTGGCGGGCGTCAAGCGTTCGGCGCATCGGTCGCCAGCAGATGATCGATGATCGGGTCGGCACCAAAGCGGAACGGGTCGGTGCACGGCAGGCCATGCGCCTCGCTCGTCGCCGCCAGCAGGTCGCGCGCCTCGCCCTCGCCCAGCTTGGCGGTGTTCAGCGCGATCCCGACGAAGCGCACCGCCGGGCTGGTCAGCCGCGCGACGCGCAGGTTCGCGTCGATGCACTCGGCAAGGTCGACCAGCGGATAATGCGGCAGGCCGCGCATGTGCGGGCGGGTCGGATCGTGGCACATCACCAGCGCCTGCGGCTGCGCACCATGCAGCAGCCCGGTCGAGACGCCGGCGAACGCCGGGTGGAACAGCGAACCCTGCCCCTCGATCAGGTCCCAGCCATCGTCGCTGCGCGCCGG
This sequence comes from Sphingomonas sp. ABOLG, assembly GCF_003950435.1. Lineage (NCBI taxonomy): Bacteria > Pseudomonadati > Pseudomonadota > Alphaproteobacteria > Sphingomonadales > Sphingomonadaceae > Sphingomonas > Sphingomonas sp. ABOLG. The sequence goes on along the minus strand of NZ_QQWW01000002.1, from coordinate 204,377 downwards.
CGACAGGTCCTCGATCGCGCCCGCAATGAAATCGGCCACCACCGCGTCGAGCGGCACGCCGTCGCCGGCGATCAGGATGCCGGTCTGCCCGGTCGCCCGGAAATCGGCGGCGATCCCGCGCGCGCGCAGCGCATCGCGCAGGCACAAGGTGGTGTACATCTTGCCGACCGAACAATCGGTACCGACGGTCAGCAGCCGCTTGCCCGCCCGCTTCTTGCCGTTGCCGACCGGAAGGTCCGGCCGAGGATCGCGGATGTCGAACAGCTGCACGCCAGCGGCCTTGGCCGCCTCCACCAGCCGGGGCTCATCCTTCAGCCGCTGGTGAAGCCCGCAGGCCAGGTTCATCCCCGCCGCGATTGCGGCCAGCGCATCGGCCATCATCCACTCGGGGAAGCGTCCGCCCGCATTGGCGATGCCCAGCACCAGCGTGCGAGCGCCCGCCGCCGCCCCGGCCGCCGCGTCCATGCGCGGCAGGTCGAAACTGAACGGGCAATCGTCATGCCGCCACTCGCCGACGCAATCCTCGCGTCGGAACGTGGCGAGGCCGCGCGAGGTTTTCAGGCCGAATTCGTCGTCCGAATGGCCCAGGTACAGCAGATATGGTGCCGGAATGGTCATAGCGCAGGACGATAGATGCCGCTGACGGTGCCCCGCCAATCATGCTCGCAGCTTTGCCTATAACGCAAGGCTATTCCCCGCAATTTGCCGGGCGCGGCCGCAGCAGCGCGCGCCCCGCCGCCGCCCCGGTGACGGCTCCGTCCTTCAGCGCCAGCTTGCCGTTGACGAACAAGGCGCTGACGCCGGCACTCGGCTCGCGCGGGCGGATGTAATCGGCCCGCGGGGTATAGCCGACGGGATCGAACACCACGACATCGGCAAAGGCGCCGGGCTTCAGATAGCCACGATCCTTGATGCGATACATGTCGGCGGTCGCCCCGCTCGATCGGCGGATGAACTGCGCCAGCGTGATCACCGGCCGCTTCACGACATAATCCTGATACAGTTTGGGGAAGGTCGCATATTGCCGCGGATGCCCGTTTGATCCGTCGGAGGAGGTGACGACCCACGGCTGCTTCATGATGAGGTCGACGTCGCCCTCCGCCATGTTGAAACTCGCAACCCCAGCGCCGGCGGGATCGGTGCCCTTGGCATTGGCCACCCGCAGGATGCGGATCGCGGCATCGATCGGGTCGAGCTTCCACGCCGCCGCCATCTGCGCCAGCGTCTTGCCGGTCCAAGGCTGCCCCTGAGAGATCAGCAGCAGCGATTCCGCCCCGCCGCGCCGACGCAAATTCTCGCGCATCTCAGTCCTGATCTTCGCCATCGTCGCGGGCGTGTCGAACCGCTTGATCATCGCCTGATAGCCGCCATCAACCGCCCAGGCCGGGACCAGCGAGGCATCGACGCTCGAACCGCTCGCAAGCCAGGGATATTGATCGGCGGTCACATCCTGCCCCGCCGCACGCGCTTCCTCGATCGTGCGGATCAATTCGGGCGCTTTGCCATGCAAATCGACGCCCAGCGCCTTCAGATGCGCGAAATGCACCGGCGTCTCGGCGCGCCGCCCGATCTCGATCGCTTCCTTCGTCGAGGCGATCAGGCCGATATTATAGTTGGATTCGTCGCGCTGGTGGCTGTCGTACATGCCACCGCGCTTGCCCACCTCGGCCGCCACGGCCGCAACCTCGTCGGTCTTGGCAAAGCTCTGCGGCGGATAGAACAGCCCGGCGGACATGCCATAGGCACCCTCGCACATCGCCTTCGCCGCCAGCCTTTTTTCCTCCGCCAGCTCGGCCGGCGTCGGCGCGCGATCGGCCTTGCCCAGCACGCGCTGCCGGATCCCGCCAAAGCCGACGAACGGCACCACATTGGTCCCGATCCCGCTCGCCTCCAGCTTGCGCGCGTCATCACCCACGTCGGGCGTGCCATAGCCGTCGACCCCGATCACGATCGTCGACACGCCCTGCGCCAGCCACGGCAGGTTCAACCGCACCTTGGGATCATCGGAACGGATATAGCTGTCGGGATGGGTATGCGCGTCGATGAAGCCGGGCGCCACGATCTGCCCCTTGGCCTCCACGATCTGCCCGGCGCGCGTACCCCGGCTCGGGCCGACATAGACGATTCGGTCGCCGGCGATCTCGACGTCGCCGGTGATCGGCGGCGTCTCGGCGCCGGTATAGATCGTCCCGCCGCGGATCACGACATCGACGTTCGGCCCGCTCGCGGCGCCCAGCGCCAGCAGCGATCCGATCGCCACGCCGGCCTTCAATGCCACGCGCATCACTTGCCCTTCCCCTTCGTCGCCGGCCCCTGCGGCATCAGCGTCGACCGGCTGGCCGCCACCGCATCCACCGCCGCGCGGCTGAACGGCATCGGCTGCATCTCGCCCTTGATCCACGGCGCATACTGATCGCGATAATGCGGCGAGCGCGGGTCGTTCGACTGGCCCGGCAGGTTCAGCATCACCGATTTGTCCCAGTCGCCCACGTCGATGACATGGAGGTAGCTTGCGCCGCCACCCGTGCGCCAGCCAGGCCCGTTGCCCAGCCACCGCGCCATGACGGTGTAGCTGTCGCCGCCCGATCCCTCGCCCTCGATCGGCGGGAAGGCCGCGGCGATCGCCGGGATGCTCGACAGCGGGTGCGCGATCCGCACCTGATGCAACGTGCCCCAGCGCCACCCCGCGGGATCGCTGCCCATCAGCCGCTGCGCCTCGGCCCAGCCGCTCGCCAGCGCGGCGTCCACCATCGCCGGACGGCTCGCCGCGCGGCGCAGCAGCTCGGACGGCGCGATCTCGTCGACCAGCCCCTTGGCCTTTTCCGGCACGATCTCTGCCAGCATCCGCTTGCCCAGGTCACGCCACACGATCTCGTACAGCGCCGCCGCGCCGCTATCCCGGTCGAGCTTCGCGTCCCATCCGGACAGCATCTTCACCGCCGGCGCCGCGCCAGCGGATGGCTGCTTGGGCAGCAACGCCAGGAACTGCTTGGCCGGGGTCGACAGCGTGTCAAACTGCAACGCCACGCTGCTGGCGACCGAATGGCGCTGGTGCGAGCCAAGCACCTCGGCGACGCGTTCGTAGCGATAGGGATCGCGGAACGAGTAGGCCGGGATCTTTTCGCGCGGCCAGTCCGCCGGCAGATTGTTCTGGTTGGCGGAGGCGAACCAGCCCTTCTGCGGGTTGAACTCGCTCGGCAGCGCGCGGAAATCGCGATAGCTGTTCCAGTCATACCGCCCGTCACCCGGCACCGGCATCAGCCCGTCGCCCTTCTTGCGCTGGGGCACGAAGCCGATCACCTGCCAGCCGTGATTGCCGTCCACATCGGCATAATGGAAATTGGTCGGCGACGGGTGCAGCTTGAACGCTTCCTTCAGGCTGTTCCAATCGCGCGACAGGTTGATCGCCACCATCGCGAACGATCCGGAACCGCCCGGCTGCATCCCGATCGAGCCGAGCGCGGTCGCCCGCCCCTTGGCCGGATCGTGCATGATCACCGGCCCCTGCACGGCATAGCGCAGCACGACCTTCTGCGCCGGCCCGCCCTTGACCGGGATCACTTCCTCGACCCGCTCGAACCTTTTCCATCCGCCCTCGTGGCGATACCGCTCGGGATCCTTCGGATCGAGCTCGAGCACGAACAGGTCCTGCTGGTCGATGTGGAAGTTCGTCCGGCCAAAGGCGAAGCGATCGGTATGCCCCTGCATGATGCCCGGCAGCCCCGGTGCGCCGCCGCCAATCACGTCCAGCCCCGGCGCGGTCAGGTGCGCCACGTGCCGCGGGCCAAAGCCGCCGATGCCCAGATGCGGGTCGTTGGCCAGGATTGGGCGCCCAGTGGTGGTGCGGCTGCCCGCGATGGTCCAGGCGTTCGACCCCGCCTGCGCCCGGTCCAGATCCTCCTCCGGCTCGCGCGTCGGCGTGTCCGGCCCGAACGGCAGCCGGCCGAGCTGAAGCACGCCGAGGTCCGCGTCGCTCACCTTGGACGTATCCAGTCCCTCTGGCACCGCCAGCTTCCAAGTGGGACGGAGCGGTGCGATCACCGCGTCCAGCTCCAGCATCCCCAGCGCGGCCAGCTTCGCGCGGCGGATCTCGTCATCGGCATTGCCCATCGAACTGCCACGCGCGCGCACCAGGTCGCGGATGTCCCAGCGCAGCGGCTTGACGCCCAGGATGCGATATTCCGGCGGCAGCAGCGCGGGGTTCTTCTCCACCTCCGCGATCCGCGCGTTGATCCCCGCGATATAGCCGGCGACGGCGTCGCGCACCTCCTTGGGCACCCGCGCCAGCTCGGCGTCCAGGTCGCCGCGGTAATGGAACAGCCGCGCCACCGCATCGTGCTTGGCGAACTCGGGGCCGAACGCTTCGGCCATCCGGCCCAGTTCGCGGCGATGCGCCAGGTCGATCTGGAACAGGCGGTCGCGCGCCACGACATAGCCCTGGCCGAAGAACGCGTCCGGCTTCGTCTGCGCGCGGATATGCGGCACGCCCCAGCGGTCGTCGATGATCTCGACCGGTGCGGAAAGGCCGGCAACACGGCTGGTCCCTTGCACCGGCGCCGACTGGCCGTGGCAGGCAGCAGACACCAGCACGGTCGCCGCCGAACCAAGCAGAAATAGGCGCCGGTCGAGCATTGCTATCCTTTCCTTGTGGGTATGCCGCAGGCTAACCGCGTGAGGCGGGCCGCGTCCATGACAAGCAGGTCACGCCTTATAGCGGCCGGTTATGCGCCGCCCTAAGGCTCGCACCCATATGCCTGATCTATGGATCAACAAACACAGGTAGGCCGATCTTCCCTTGACGGCTTTCCGCTCCTACCGGCACGTTCCACCCTATCGGCGATCTGCGACAACAGCATGACGCATGCAGGTAGGCACAGGTAACAAAAGCTTTCGGGGGACGGCACGTGCGTGATATTATCTTGTCCAGAACAATGCTGACGGGAACGGCGCTGCTCGCGCTCGCTTCGGGGCTCGCGGCGCCTGCCGCTGCGCAGACGCAGCCTTCAAGCACCGCCACGGCGCAGATCGGCGATCCGGCACCCGGGACCAGCAACGACGGCAATGGCCCGGACGTCATCGTCACCGGCACGCGCATCGTCCGTGATGGCTTCCAGGCGCCCACCCCGCTGACCGTCCTGACGCAGCAGGAAATCCAGAATTCCTCGCCGTCGAACAACGTCGCCGATTTCGTCAATCAGCTGCCGTCGCTGGCGGGCTCCACCCGCCCGGCGAACTCTCGCCTCAACCTTTCCAGCGGTCAGGCCGGCATCAACGCGCTGAACCTGCGCAACCTCGGCGAAACGCGCACGCTGGTGCTGCTCGACGGCCGCCGCTCGGTCGCCTCGACCGTCACCGGGCTCGTCGACGTCAACACGATCCCGCAGGCACTGATCAAGAGCGTGGAGGTCGTCACCGGCGGCGCCTCGTCGGCCTATGGTTCGGACGCCGTCGCCGGCGTCGTCAACTTCGTCCTCGACAAGAAGTATTCGGGCCTGAAGGTCGCGATCGACAGCGGCATCACCGACAAGGGTGACGGCGGCAATTACTCGTTCAGCGTCACCGGCGGCCTCTCCTGGGGCAGCGAGGGCCGCGGCCACCTGCTGCTCAACGCAGAGCTCGCGCATCAGGACGGCATCTTCCGCGTCGATCGCGACTGGAACGCCACCGGCTACGTCCGCATCCAGAACCCGAACTGGTCCGCCAACAGCACCGAGCCGCAGTTCCTGATCCGTCGCCAGGTCGGCGCGGCGAACTCCACGCCGGGCGGCCTCATCACCGCCTCGACCGGCGCGCGCGCGAACAGCCTGCGCGGCACCTATTTCGGCTACAACGGCGCGATCGGCCAGTATCAATATGGCGCGCTGACCTTCCCGTCGCCGACCGGCACGGCCCCGCCGACGCTGACGCAGGGCGGCGACTGGCGCCTGAATGACTCGGGCCGCCGCATTGGCCTCAGCCCGGAAGACGACCGTCGCGGCATCTTCGCACGCGCCAGCTACGAAATCGCCGACGATATCGAGGTGTTCGCCGAGGGTTCGTACAACACGCAGGAAATCTTCTTCAACGCCGGCCCGAACCTGCAGACCGGCATTGCGCTGAACGCAACCGGCTGCACCACCGTGCCCGTCGGCCCCAACTGCAACGCGTTCCTCTACAACACGCTTGGCCCGGCGGCGCTGACCGGCATCACCGGTGTGACGCTCGCCACCACCGCGGCTGACCTGCCGTTCCGCGCGATCAACAACAAGCGCGAGGTGCAGCGCTACGCCATCGGCGCAGAGGGCAGCACCGAGGTGTTCGGCAGCAACGCGGTGTGGAACGTCTTCGGCCAGTACGGCCGCGCGGACCTGCGTGAACAGCTGCGCAACATCATGAACATCAGCCGGATGGCCAATGCCACCAACGCGGTGTTCGCGCCCGCCGGCAATCCGGGCAACTTCGCGACCGGCTCGATCCAGTGCGCGATCAACGTCGACAGCAATCCCAGCAACAACGACCCGAACTGCGTTCCGCTGAACCGCCTGGGCCTTGGCGTCGCCAATCCGGCCGCCTTCAACTACGTCCTCGGCGATCCGTACCGTGACGAAGTGGTCGAGCAGTACAACGCCGGCTTCAACGTCTCTGCCTCGCCGTTCCGCACCTGGGCGGGCGAGGTCAGCGTCGCGATCGGCGCCGAATATCGTGAGGAAAAGATCCGCGGCTTCGTGCCGACCGAGTTCCAGCCGATTGCGACCACCAACGCCGCCGGCAACCCCACGACGTCCAACGCCTGGTCGGTCGGCAACTACCTGCCCACCAACGGCAGCTACAATGTGAAGGAGGTTTTCCTCGAAACGGTGGTGCCGCTCGGCGCCGGTCTCGAGTTCAACGGCGCAGTCCGCGCGACCGACTATTCCACGGCTGGCTATGTCACCACGTGGAAGGCCGGCGCCACCTGGCAGCCGATCGACGACTTCCGCGTCCGTGTCACCCGCTCGCGTGACATTCGCGCACCCAACCTGAACGAACTGTATCAGGGCGGCTCCGCGAACAGCGATTCGGTCCGCAACCCGGCCTATACCGCCGACGGCGCCAATGGTCCGGCCAGCTTCGGCTACTCGGGCCTCGTCACCGGCAACCCGCGCCTGGGCGTGGAAAAGTCGGACTCGTGGAATGCCGGTGTCGTCCTGACGCCGCGCTTCATCCCCGGCTTCGCGCTGTCGGTCGATTACTTCGACATCGACATCAAGGACGGCATCACCACGTTCAGCGCGCAGGACATCGTCAACCTCTGCGACTCCGGCAATACGGCCCTGTGCGACGCGATCTCCGAGGATCCCGCGCGCTCGGTCCCGGGCCAGCCGTACCTGCTGATCCGCAGCCAGCCGTTCAACGCGGCGAGCCAGGTCGTGCGCGGCGTCGACATCGACGCATCCTACCGCCTGCCGCTCGACCGCCTGTTCGGCGACACGGACGGGAACCTCACCCTGCGCGGCGTCGCCACCCGCTATATCGACAACATCCTCGACAGCGGCGTGCCGCAGGCGGTGATCACCAACTCGGTCGGCGTGAACGGCGGCCAGTCCACCACGCCGGACTGGATCTATCGCTTCACGGCAACCTACGACACGCCGAACTTCGCGATCACGGCAACGGGTCGCGGCGTCAGCGCGGGCAAATATGTCGCCACCGGCATCGAATGCACCAGCGGGTGCCCGATCTCGACGCCGCAACAGCCGACCTATGACGTGAACCGCGTGTCGGGTGTGTTCTACGCCGATCTCAACCTGACGCAGAAGGTCCGCTTCGGCGACGCGGACGCTCAGTTCTTCGTCAACGTGACCAACCTGTTCGATCGTTGGCCGCTGTTGCTCCCGGAAACGGGCCTGGCTGCGAACAGCACCTATTCGGACCTGCTGGGTCGTCAGTTCCGCATCGGCCTGCGGATGCAGACCCGCTGATCGCAGATGCGCCGCTACGCTCCTCCGGGGGCGTGGCGGCCGCTGCTCCCAAGGCAACGCAACGTGACAGCATCACCTCCGCCAGTTCGGGGGTGATGTTTTGCATCAGGGCTTCGCCCCACCCAGCGACCGTCTCCAGGTCCAGCGTCCACCAGCGTGACCGGGCGATCCGATCCGCCACCTCGGGCGAAAAGCGCCGGCCGATCACCCGCGCGGGCACGCCGCCAACGATCGAGAACGGCGCCACGTCACGCGTGACCACTGCCCCCGCCGCGATCACCGCGCCGTCGCCGACCGATCGGCACCCGCCGACGATCGTCACGCGATCCCCGATCCACACGTCATTGCCGATGGTCAGCGGATTATCGGCCTCCGCGCCGATCGTGTCGCGCGGCACCAGCCCCAGCTTCGCATTGTAGAAGAACGGATGCTGCGTGATCCGCCCGATCGGATGGTCCCGCCGCCGCACGATCAGCCCCTGCCCGACCGAACACCATCGCCCCACCTGCGTTCCTCGCGGCAACAGGCCGGGGCGCAGGATGGGCCCATAGGAATAATCACCCACCGAAACCCCGTGCTGCCGTTGCAGCATCGCGCGCAAATGACGGGAGTGGAGCTCGCCCCCCTCCCAGCGCTTGATCAGCCGCAGGTACCAGCGATGCATCCGCCGGCCGCCGTACAAACGGCGCAGCAACATTTCGCGCAGATCCACGATCAATGCCCCCTCCCGGCCGACTGTCTGCCCCGCTGAATATCGGCCATTCGCTCCGACGCGGTGCGAGGTTGATCCGTTCCTGCGCTAACTCCTGCCGGCAGTGGCGCGGCGCGGTTAGAGACATCCCCGGATCTGCGAAGGGGGGAAGGGTCGAGCGTTCATGTCGGCACATGTCATCCCGCCCCTGTTCGGTCTGGCGACGATCTTCCTCGCCAGCACCTCGGTCGTCACCGCGCCCGATAAGCGTGAACTGATCGTCAGCACGGCGCCGCAACTGGTCGCCGCGGTACGCCAGGCACGGGGTGGGGAGCGCATCCGGCTCGCGCCGGGGCTTTACCCGCCCGTCACCCTGCAAAACATCAGTCCGGGCCGCGTGGTGACGCTCACCTCGCGCGATCCCGCCGACCCGGCGATCCTCACCGGGCTCTTCCTGCGCAACAGCGGCAATCTCACGCTCTCCGGCCTCACCCTGCGCAGCGCGGGATCACCGGTGCAGCATGGCTTCACCCTGCACCGGGTGCACGATGTGTCGCTCGATCAGGTTCGAGTCACCGGCCGCCCCGGTCCGATCGGCCGCGCGCAGGACAAGCTTCTGCTCGTCCGCGACAGCCGGGATGTCGGCATCACCCGGTCGGAATTCACCAATTCCTTTACGGCCATTTCGCTGCTCGACACGCATAACGCGACGATCACCGGCAATTACCTTCACCATCTGCGGATGGATGGCGTGCGCGGCGGCGGCAATTCGCACATCGTCATCGCCGAGAATGTGATCACCGATTTTGCCCCGGCGCCGGGCGATCACCCCGACGGCATTCAGATGTGGACCTCGCGTCAGGGCAGCGCCGCATCGAACATCACGATCCGCGGCAACATCATCGATCGCGGGGCCGGCGCTGCAATGCAGGGCATCTTCCTGCGCGATGAAAAGTCCGGCCTGCCCTATCGCGACGTCGTGATCGCCGACAACATCGTCATCGGCGCGATGTACAATGGCATTGCCGTCCTGTCGAAAAGCCCCTCGCTGGTGGTGAAGGACAATGTGGTCGCGCGCTTCCCCGATCAGAAAAGCTGGATTCGGGTTCAGGAGGGCGCTCGCCTCACCGGCAATGCCGCGCCGCTCTACCTGATCGGCACGGCCGCCCCGGTCACGCCGCCCAGCAACACGGTCATGCCGGTCACCGGCGACCGCGGCCGTTCCGCGCTGCGCCGCTGGATCAGCAACCGCTCGATGGCCGGTTATCATGCGACGTGGCGGCAACAGGCGCCCGGCCTGTGACGCGCCGCGCGCCGCCGGGATGGCAGCCCGCCAGTGACTGATCTGAACCGGCCGCTCGCGCTCCGCCGCCCTATGGTGACGCCCGCTTCCCGTGCGCGTGGGCCTCAGCGCAAGGGGCCGCTCGTCCGCGTCCACAATGGGCGGCTCGTCCGTACCGACACCGCAGTGGAGCGGCAGCCGCTCGATACACCCTTGCTGCCGACGGAGATGGCGGCAGCACCTGCGCATTCGTCGCTTGCCCGCCGGCTGATGATCATCGGCTTCATCGCCACTCTTTTCCTGCCGTCGCTCTACGATGTCGGATCGATCCGGCTCTCGCCCTCCTTGATCCTCCTGATCGTCACCTTGCCGGTAATGTTGGGCCTGTGGGCAGTCGGCCGCGCGGGGCAGCGGTCGGTGATCGACGCCCTCGTGCTGGCCTTCGCCATCTGGGCCGCCGCCACCCGCTTCCTCCTGCTCGACCCGCGCGACGCGATCGAGCCGGCCGGCGTCGTATTGTTGCAAAGCGCCGGCGCTTATTTTGCGGGCCGCGTGCTGGTGCGCGACGCACCCTCGATGCGCTACACCTTCGCGGTCGCGATCGTCGGCGTCATCCTGCTCGCCCCCTTCCTCATCTGGGAATCGGTCAGCGGAACGAAGCCGCTGCTCGATCTGGCCGGCCGCTTCGGACAGGCACTCGCACCCACCTATATGGAGGAACGCTGGGGCTTCAGCCGCGCGCAGGGCGTGTTCGAACACCCGATCCTCCTCGGCGTCTTCTGTGCAACCTTGATGGCGCCGGCAATCTACATCACCGCCGCCCGTCGCACGCTCGCGTTCCGCAGCGGCATCGCGTCGACCGTGGCCATAGCCACGCTGACCTCGCTGTCCACCGGCGCGCTGCTCAGCATGAACGTCCAGTTCGCGCTGATGACCTGGAACCTGCTGCTCCGCCGCGTCCAGCGCCGCTGGATCATCCTCATCGCCCTGTGCGTCGCCGCCTTTGTCGTGACCGACCTGCTGTCGGATCGAACACCGTTTCACCTCTTCGTCGACTACGCCACCTTCAACACCCGCAACTCCTACAACCGCATCCTGATCTGGGAATTCGGCACGGCAGACGTGATGCGCAGCCCGCTGATCGGCCACGGCACCGACGAATGGGAACGGCCGGCGTACATGAGCAACAGCATGGACAATTTCTGGCTCGTCATCGCCTACCGTTACGGGCTGGTCGGCCTCGCCCTGCTGGCGTCCGTGTTCATGCTCACATTGTTCCGCGCATCAAAGGGCGGCACAGCCGGGGACGATGAGGCGGCAATCCGCCTCGGTTACGTCTTCGCCGTCGTCGCGACGATGGTCGCCATCGTCAGCGTTCACCTGTGGAACAACAGCTACATATGGCTGATGTTCGTGCTCGGCACGGGCGGCTGGCTGGTCGAGGCCGCTCGTCCTCGGAACGAGGCCAAAGTGCGCCGGGGACAGGCCGCTCCCCCCGTTGCCGCTGGCCATTTCGCGCCACTGCCATCCTGATCCAAGGCAAGGAATCCATCACCGTGCGCTTATTGCGATCAGGATCGATCGTGCTGTTCAGCAACTGCGTGGATGTCGCCGCGGTCCTCGCGCGCAACGTCCTGCTCGCCCGCTTGCTCTCGGTGACGGAGTTCGGCCTCGCCGCCACCTTCGCCATATTGATGACGATTGTGGAAACATTTCAGAACGTTGGCCTGAACCGTCTGGTGGTGCAGGATCCCCGTGCCGGCGATCCTGCCTTCGTCTCCAACCTCCACGGCGCGCAACTCGTGGTCAGCTTCATGGCGTCCACCCTTCTCATACTGGTCGCCCTCATCTTCGCCGCGGCCACCAATACCCTCAGCCAGACCGGCGACTACCTGATCCTCACCGTCGTTCCGCTCATCAACGCCTTCACAAACCTAGATATTTTTCGAATGCAGCGCGATGGACACTTCGCCCCGCAAGCGCTGCGGTCGCTGCTCTCGCAACCCATAGGCCTGCTCGCCATCCTGCCAGCCTATTGGTTTCTCCACGATCACCGCGTCGCCCTAGCCGCCATCCTCACGCAACAGGTGAGCGCGGTCGCCCTCTCCCACGTCGGTGTCCAGCATAGCTATCGGGTCAGCTTCGACGGCACGATCGCCCGGCATGCCTTCCGCTTCGGCTGGCCGCTGGTGGTGAACGGCCTGTTGATGTTCTTCATCCTCAACGGCGACCGGATGATCGCCCTCAATAGGTTCGGCCCGGAATCCCTGGGGTGGTTCAGCGCGGCGCTGATGCTGACGATGATCCCCAGTAATCTCGCCGCCAAGTCCCTCCAGACGCTGGCGCTGCCCGCACTGGCGAAAACACAGGCAAGGCCGCAGGATCATGCACATCTCTACACCGTCCTGATCACCCTTTCCGCGCTGTTGGCAATGACCTTGACGGTGGGCGCACTGCTTCTCGGAGCGGTCGTGCTCGACCTCCTGTTCGGCGCCCGCTTTCATGCCGCGGCTGCGTACATCGTGCCGCTCGCTTGCCTGAACGCCTTGCGACTATTTCGCGCCGCGCCCGCGATTGCTGCCCTTGCCTCTGCCGAAACGCGCAGCCCGCTTTACACCAATATCGTGCGGCTCGCCGGCGTGCCGGCCGCACTGGCGATCGCCGCAACAACCGGCAGGATCGACGCCATGATCCTCGCGGGGATCGGCGCGGAACTCGCCGCTGCCTACTGTGCTGGCCTGTTCACCAACGTGCCCCATGGCCGCATGCACGATGGCTATTATGCCACGCTGGCGCTTCTTGCTGCCTCGATCACGCTCGTCCTGCTCGCACACTGTGTGAACGGCTATTATGCGCTGTTGCTCGCCGCCCCTTTCGCAATTGTCGGGCTGCGGCTCGCGGGATTGACGGCAAACCGCTCCTCAATCCTCGCTGCAATCCCTCGGCTCGGCCAGCACAAAGCGGCGGAACAAAGCAAGATCTATCCATAACGGACCAGCCCGCTTGCCGGAACCCGCCCCCAGCATCACCGATGCTGCACGGTAAAATGAGCGGAATACGATATGCGATGGTGGTCTTCCCTGTTCGGCCAGGCACAAGAGCAGGCGAGCACGCCGGAACTCGGATCGGCGCCGCACATCGAGCAGCCGGTCGCAACGCCGCGCCGCACGGCGCATGTCCTTCCCCGTTTCCGCGGCACAGCGGTCGATCGCGTCGCCCCCAGCACCAGCAGCTACGACCAGCTTCGCCTCCGGCTAAGGGCGGCCTTCACGCCCGCCCGACCCGTCATGGAGCCAACGAGGTTCGCTGGACGGGGTGAATTGCTTCGAACCGTCATACGGGCGGTGGAGGATCAATATTTGCACGTCGTGCTCTTCGGTCCGCGGGGCATCGGCAAGACATCCACGCTGCACGTCCTGTGCGGTATCGCCCGCGAATCCCGTTATCTCGTACGCTACGTATCCTGCGGTGAACGCAGCAATTTCGACGCCTTGTTCCGCGCGATCCTGGCGGACACGCCGCTGTTGTTCCACGACAGCTATGATCCCACCGCCAATGAGATCGAATCCGGCCTCAGCTTCAAGGACCTGCTCGACGATCAGCCGCTGACGGTGGATCTCGTATCCGACATCTTCGATCGGCTTGCCGGAACGAGGCTGCTTGTGGTCCTCGATGAATTCGACCGGGCGGGCGATGCCGATCTGCGCCGGTCGATCGCAGAGCTCATCAAGAACCTGTCCGACCGCGGCAGCCGTGTTCAGCTGATCATCGCGGGCGTCGCGCAGAACCTGACCGAGATCATCGAGCATGTACCCTCGATCCGGCGCAACATCCTGGGCCTGCTGCTGCCCAACATGACGCAGGACGAGATCGCCGACTTGATCAACGCTGGACAACAAGCCAGCGGGATGAGCTTCACGCCCAAGGCGCTGCAGCTCATCAGCCTGGCGGCACTGGGGCTTCCTTATCTGGCCAGCCTCATCGCCCAGCATGCCGGGTTTGCGGCGCTCGAGCGACGCTCCGACCGGGTGGATCACAATGACGTCGAACGAGGAATGGGTCAGGTGCTTGACCATCTCCAGCTACGCATCGCGCCGGGCACCAGATTGCGTGTGGACGAAGCGATACGGGACGGTCACGAGCGGGCATTGGGCAGCCTCGCGCAGGTGTCCCTGATCAACAGCTTTCGACTGCCCGTGGCGCAGATCCCGCGTGATCCGGCCGGCCAGCCGAATACGTCAGCCCTCCTGCAGCCGCTTCATGACAGATATGGCCTGATCGTTCCCGTCGTCGACGAACCAGACACTTATGTGTTCAGCGACGATGGCGTACCCCTGTTCCTGTGGGTACGACTGATGCTCGCTCATGCGCGCAGCTGCAGCGACGCCGCAACCTGACCGACCAATGCTCTCGCCAACGTAGCGCGCGTAGGCCGTCTTAGCCCAGCTTGTTCACTTTCTCCTGAAGGCGGGACAATTCCGCCTTCAGCGCGGCGATCTCATCATCCTTGCTCGCGGGCGGCGCTGCCGTCGCCGCCGGCTTGAACGCGCTGGTCGCGGCTTCGAACATCGCCATGTTGCGCTTGGCCATTTCGGCAAAGGGCGATCCGGCAAAGGCGCCCTCGACCGCCGACTTGAACTGCGCCTGGTTGCGGCGGAAGCTTTCCATCGACGCTTCCAGATAGCCGGGCACCATGGCCTGCATCGAATCGCCGTACATCGAGATCAGCTGCCGCAGGAAGTTCACTGGCAGCATCGGCTGATCGCCGCGTCCCTCCTCCTCCATGATGATCTGGGTGAGGATGCTGTGGGTGATATCCTCGTCGGTCTTGGCGTCGACGACCTTGAACTCGCGGCCGTCGCGGGTCATCGCGGCGAGATGCTCGAGCGTGATGTAGGAAGAGCTTTCGGTATTGTAGAGGCGCCGGTTGGCGTATTTTTTGATGATGATCACGCCATCTACGCTATGCTGCTTCTTCATCGCGCTGCCCCGCTAATGATGTTTTTCCGCGGTACAGCATCCCATATGGCGCTGCAACAAGTCTGACCTTTGAGACATCGGTGTCATGCTGCGCAAAAGCGGTGCAGCATGCAGAAACTTAGCTTCGCTCGATCCTTGCAAAGCCGGACCGCAGCTTGGCGGCAGGCGCGGAATTCATTCCCCGCCCTCACGGCAGCGGTTTTCGCGTGATTGCTCATGCTGCGCAGCATTACCGAGTGACCAATATGCTAAGGCCTTGCCCCGGCTCGACCCGCGTACGGCAAGGCGTCCTGAAAAGCCTCCACATGCGGCAGGCCACCAGACCCGGGCCGCCGCGGGTCAGTCCGGGCGAACGTCCAGAATCGTGATCGCATCCTCGCGTCCGTTGAACGCCACCACCTCGTCCGCAGCACCGCCGATCAATGCGCGGGCGAGCGGTGCCGAGAACGCGACCTTCCCCGCTGCCGGATCAGCCTCGTCATCACCGACGATGACGATCTCCTGCTCCTTGCCGTTGAGCCTGAAGCGGACGCGGCTGCCAAACGCCACCTCGTCCTCCGGCGGCCGCGGGGCGAGCACCGCCGTCACGCGGCGCGTATTCCAGTAGCGAAGCTCGCGCGCGATCTCGGTCGCGCGCATCTCGTCCGCGCCGGATTGTTCCTCGGTCAGCGCCGCGATCCGCTCCTCGATGAGCGCAAGGCCGCGCTCGGTGACGAGATTGGGTCCGCTGGGCAGCGGCAGTTCGAACCGCGGCTCCCGATGCTCCTCGTCGCTCTCCCGGCGAAAGGCGACGCTCACGGCTTGCCCTGAAGCGTGCGGATGATCCCGGAGAAATCGGTTCCCGCGTTGCCGCCATTGACGAACGAGGAGTACAGCTCGGTCGCGTGCGTGCCGAACGGCAGGTCGACGCCCGCCTGCTCCGCCGCCCCCATGGCGAGGCGAAGATCCTTGAGCATCAGAGCAGCGGCGAACCCGCCCTCATAATTGCGGTCGGCGGGACTCTCCGGGCCGACGCCCGGCACCGGGCAATAGGTGTTGAGCGACCAGCTCTGCGCCGTCGCCTTGCTGGCGATGTCGTAGAAAACCTGCAGGTTCAGCCCCAGCCGCTCGGCCAGCGCCAGCCCCTCGCAGGTCGCAATCATCGTACCCGCCAGGATCAAATTGTTGCACATCTTCACGGCCTGTCCCGCGCCGCTGTCGCCGGCATGGATGACCGCTTTGCCCATCGCTTCCAGATAGAGCTGCGCCTCTTCGAACCCCTTTGCGGTGCCGCCGACCATGAACGTCAGCGTGCCGCCATTGGCGGCGGCAATCCCGCCCGATACGGGCGCATCGACGGCCTCAAGCCCGCGTGTCGCCGCCGCCGCGGCCAGCTCGCGCGCGGTTGCGACGTCGATGGTGGAACAGTCGATCAGAACGGCCGACGGCGCCGCATTGCTGAACACGGCCTCCTTGTACGTCGCGGCGACATGGGCGCCAGCGGGGAGCATGGTGATGACGGCCTCCGCGCCGACCACGGCCTCTGCCGCGCTCTGAACGGGCAGGCACCCCGCCTGCTTCGCCCGATTGAGCGCTTCGGCATCGAGGTCAAAGGCGCGCACATCATGGCCGGCTTTGGCCAGGTTCGCGGCCATGCCGCCGCCCATGTTGCCCAGGCCAATGAATGCAACGCGTGCCATATTCTTCTCCTTAGCGCCGCGCCGCTGCGGCAGGCGCCTTGTCCCGCGGAGCTGAGATCACCCGCCCCGCTGTTCAATGGTGGTTCGTGCGGATGAGCCGGCGGGGGCTCAGCGCCCCTTCCAGACCCCCTGCCGCTTCTCGACGAAAGCGGCCATGCCCTCGGCCTTGTCCTCGGTCGCGGTCAGGATCTGGAACAGTCGACGCTCGGTCAGGATGCCCTGCGCCAGCCCGGTCTCGAAGGCCGTGTTGACCATTTCCTTGTTCACCATCGCGGCCATCGGCGGCATCGAGGCGATCAGTTCCGCGGTCTTCAGCGTCTCTTCAAGGAGCGAGGCGAGCGGCACCACTTTGGCGACGAGGCCCGAGCGTTCCGCTTCGGCAGCATCCATCATTCGGCCGGTGAGGCACATTTCCATCGCCTTGGCCTTGCCGATCGCACGCGTCAGCCGCTGCGAGCCGCCCATGCCCGGCGCAACGCCAAGCTTGATCTCGGGCTGGCCGAACTTCGCCGTGTCGGCCGCGTAGATGAAGTCCGCCATCATCGCGAGCTCGCACCCGCCGCCCAGCGCAAAGCCGTTGACCGCCGCGATCCACGGCTTGCGCGTCGCCACGACGCCGGTCTGCCAGCCGGCGAAAAAGTCCTGCAGGAAGAAATCGGCTGCGGCCATGTCGGCCATCTGCTTGATGTCCGCGCCGGCGGCGAACGCCTTCTCGCCCGATCCGGTGAGGACGAGGCAACGCTGGCTGTCGTCCTTGTCATACGCACCGAACGCCGCCGACAGATCGGCGAGCACATCACTGTTCAGCGCATTCAGCGACTGCGGGCGATTGAGCGTGACGAGCGTGACGGCACCGCGCTGCTCGACGAGGATGTTGGCGTAGTCGGTCATCATTCTCTCCCCATCCCTCGCCGCGGCACTGCCAGCGGCGAAGGGTTCATTGGTCAATCGTGCGGCGTCCACGCCTCGGCATCGGGCAGCGGTGCGAAGATCTGGTCGATCACATGATCGCTGACGCCTTCAGGTGTCGCCGGATCCCATTTCGGCGCATTGTCCCTGTCGACGATCACCGCGCGGACACCTTCGAGGAAGTCGTGGCGCTGCACCACGCGCGCGCCGACGGCATATTCCTGGCGCATCTCGTCGGCAAAGCTCGCCATCCCCTTGCCGTCCTTCAGCAGCTTCAGGCTGACCTTCATCGTCTGCGGCGACTTGGTCTTCAGCGTCGCGAGCGTCGCGGCGGCGAACTCACCGCCATCCGCCTCCAGCGCGGCGTAGATGTCCTCGAGCTTGTCCGATGCGAACAGCCGGTCGATCTCGGCGCGCTTGTCGAGCAGCGCCGCCGGCCCCGGCTCGGCGGACAGCGTATCCAGCGCCTCAACGATCGCGCCGGGATCGGCAGCGATGCGGCGCTTGGCCTCCTCGACCTGATCCGCCGGCAGGTAGTGCGTGGCGAGGCCCAGCGCGAAGGTCTCCGCGCCGTCGAGCCGGTGGCCGGTCAGCGCCAGATATTGTCCGATCCGCCCCGGAAGGCGCGACAGATACCAGCCGCCACCGACATCGGGGAACAGGCCGATGCCGGTTTCGGGCATGGCGAACTTCGTGTTCTCGGTCGCCACGCGATAGCGGCATGGCTGCGAAATGCCGACGCCGCCGCCCATGGTGATGCCGTCCATGAAGGCGACCGTTGCCTTCACATAGGTGAACAGGCGGTGGTTCATGCGATATTCGGTGTGGAAGAATTCGCGCGCCTCCGCGCCGTCCTTCGCGCCGCTTTCGGCGAGCATGCGGATGTCGCCGCCGGCGCAGAAGCCGCGGCCTTCCGCGTGATCGATGATGATCGCCCGGACGCCGTCGTCACCGCGCCATGCCTCCAGCGCGTCGAGCACGGCGACGCACATCGGGGTGGTGAGCGCGTGGATCGCCTTCGGACGGTTCAGCCGGATGCGGCCGATCGGCCCGTCGACAAAGGTGAGAACGTCACTGGTCATCCGCAAAATTCCCGAAACTTGTGCGTGTGAGAGAGAAGATAAAGACGTTCGTTTCGCCGGCGATCCTATCTTCTCTCCCACGTACCGCGTGTAGGACAGTTACTGGCGCGTCAGCTCACGCCCCACGATCATCCGCATCACCTGGTTGGTGCCCTCCAGGATCGAATGGACGCGCAGGTCACGCCAGAAACGCTCGATCGGATAATCCATCAGATAGCCATAGCCGCCGTGCAGTTGCAGCGCGCGATCGACCACCGACGAACCGGTGTCGGTCGCCAGTCGCTTGGCCATCGCGGCAAAGCGCGTCTTGTCGGGCGCGTTGGCCGTCACCTTCGCGGCGGCGACGTAGAGCAGGTAGCGCGCCGCCTGAAGCTCGGTATCCATGTCAGCGAGCGTGAACTGGGTGTTCTGGAAATCGGCGATGCGCTGGCCGAACTGCTGGCGATCCTTGGTGTAGGCGATCGCCTCGTCGAGGCAGCGCTGCGCGCCACCGAGCGAACATGCGCCGATGTTGAGGCGGCCGCCGTCGAGGCCCATCATGGCGAAGCGGAAGCCCTCGCCCTCCTGCCCGACGCGGTTCGCCACCGGGACCTTCACATTGTCGAACAATACCTGCCGGGTCGGCTGCGCATGCCAGCCGAGCTTGCGCTCATTCGCGCCGAAGGAGACGCCCGGCATGTCCTTGTTGATGACGAGGCAGGAAATGCCCTTGGGGCCATCGGCGCCGGTGCGCACCATCGTCACATAGACTTCATTCTCACCCGCGCCGGAAATGAACTGCTTCGATCCGTTGACGATATAATGGTCGCCCTCCAGCCGCGCGCTGGTCTTCAGCGCCGCCGCGTCGGAGCCGGAACCCGGCTCCGTCAGGCAATAGCTCGCCATCTTGTCCATGGTGACGAGGCTGGGCAGATAGCGGCCCTTCAGGTCATCGGAGCCGAAGCGGTCGATCATCCACGATGCCATGTTGTGGATCGAGATGAAGGCGCTGGTGGCCGGGCAGCCATAGGCCATCGCCTCCATGATCAGCGCGGCTTCCAATCGGCCGAGATTGATCCCGCCGCTTTCCTCGCTGACATAGATCGCCGCAAAGCCAAGCTCCGCCGCGGCCTTGATCGTGTCGCGCGGGAAGATGTGCTTTTCGTCCCATTCGGCAGCGAACGGGGTGATGCGGTCCGCGGTGAAGCGGCGCGCGAGATCCTGAATCTCGCGCTGGTCGTCGGTAAGATCAAACTGGTCAGTCATTTTCCGGCTCTAGCGAAAGACAACGGTGCGTGCACCATTGCGCAGGACGCGGCGCTCCGCGATCCAGCGAACAGCCCGCGCGAGCACCTGCGCCTCGATATCGCGCCCGATGCCGATCAGTTCCTCCACGGTCGCACGATGGTCGACACGCTCCGCCGCCTGTTCGATGATCGGCCCTTCATCGAGGTCGGTGGTGACGTAATGCGCCGTCGCACCGATCAGCTTCACCCCGCGCGCATGCGCCTGATGATAGGGCTTGGCCCCCTTGAAGCTCGGCAGGAAGCTGTGGTGGATGTTGACGCAGCGCCCGGCGACCTTGGCCACCAGGTCCGCCGACAGGATCTGCATGTAACGCGCCAGCACCAGCAGCTCGGCCCCGCTCCGCTCGAACAGGTCGAACAGCGCCTGTTCCTGCTCCGCGCGGTTGGCGGCCGATACCGGCAGGTGATGGAACGGCAGGCCATGCCATTCGGCCAGCCCCTGCAGCGTCGTGTGGTTGGACACCACGCCGACCGGCTCGATCGGCAGCGCGCCGATCGACCAGCGGTGCAGCAGGTCGTTCAGGCAGTGCGAGGTGTTGGAACAGGCGATCAGCACCTTGGGGCGATGATCGGCCGGCACCAGCGTCCAGTCGAACCCGAACCGCGCCGCGACGCGCGACAGCCCCTTTCGGCAGTCCGGCCCGCGAAACACCAGCCGCATAAAGAAGCGGCCGCTCTCAAGATCGGCATATTGCTGGCTGTCGAGGATGAAGCCGTCCGCCTCCGCCACGCAGCCGGCGACCGCGGCCACGATCCCGCCGCGGTCCTCGCAGGAAAAGGTCAGGATCCAGCCTGTCGCGCTTCCCCCGCTCATGCGCCGCACCGCGTATATTGCAGCTTGCGACCATCGACGAGGCGCGTCAGCGTGACGCCATCCTCACCGAGGATCAGCGGTGTTTCCTGCGTCCACTCCTGCCCCTCGCCGGTGAAGGTCAGCGTCACGCGGACTTCCGTCGGGGAGATCGCCTGAAGACCACGCACCGCGGCGCGCGATTCGTAGAAGGTCAGGAGGTCCGGCGCGATCACCATCAGCCCGGCGTTGTTCCCGGCCGTGCCCGTGCAATCCTCCGCCGTCAGGCCCCAGCGCCCGATGAAGGGCTGGGACAGACGGTTCACCGGCGGCTTGATCTCGACGGGAACGATCGCAGCGATATTGTCGACCGCCACGATGTTCTCCGCCGCTTCCAGCGCATTGTTGCGGATCTCCTCGACCGGCGTGCCGCAGGCGGCGAGTGACGCCGCGGCTGCGGCAGCAAACAGGAAGTTACGCGCCAAGGTACCTCAGCCCATCGTCGGGATGACGAACGCATCCTGCACGCGCGACGGGCCGCCGTCCTCGCTGCCGCGCGGCAGGTCAGCGGAGCCGTCCGGCCAGCGCTGAGTCACGGTCTTCACCTTGGTCCAGAACTTCACGCCTTCCATGCCGTGCTGGTTGGTGTCGCCATAGGCGGACCTCTTCCAACCGCCGAAGGTGTGATAGGCGACCGGCACCGGGATCGGCACGTTGATGCCCACCATGCCGACATTGACGCGCGCCGCAAACTCGCGCGCGGCATGGCCGTTGCGGGTGAAGATCGCGACGCCATTGCCGTATTGATGATCGCTCGGCAGGCGAAGCGCGGTCTCGAAGTCGGGCGCGCGGACGATCTGCAGCACCGGGCCGAAGATCTCTTCCTGATAGGCCTTCATCTGCGGCGTCACGCGGTCGAACAGCGACGGGCCGACGAAGAACCCGTCCTCATGCCCCTGCAGCGTGAAGCCACGCCCGTCGACGACCAGCTCCGCGCCCTCGTCGACGCCCGTCTGGATCCACTGTTCGACGCGCTGCTTGTGCGCGGCGTTGATCACCGGGCCGTAATGCGCCTCGGCATCGGTCGACACGCCGACACGCAGCTTCTCGATCGCGGGGATCAGCTTCTCGCGCAGCGCATCGGCGGTCTTGTCGCCGATCGGCACCACCACCGGGAGCGCCATGCAGCGTTCGCCAGCCGAGCCGAATGCCGCGCCCGACAGGTCGGCGACCACCTGGTCGAGGTCAGCGTCGGGCATGACGATGCCGTGGTTCTTCGCGCCGCCCATCGCCTGCACGCGCTTGCCCGCCGCGACACCGCGCCGATAGACGTAATGCGCGATGTCGGACGATCCGACGAAGCTGACCGCGCCGATCGCCGGATGATCGAGGATCGCGTCGACCATCTCCTTGTCGCCGTTGACGACCTGGAAGATGCCCTCCGGCATCCCCGCCTCGCGCATCAGTTCGGCAAGGCGCACCGGCACCGACGGGTCACGCTCCGACGGCTTCAGGATGAAGGCATTGCCGCAGGCGGTGGCGACCGCACCCATCCACAAGGGGATCATCGCCGGGAAGTTGAACGGCGTGATGCCGGCACCGATGCCGATCGGCTGGCGCATCGAATAGACGTCGATGCCCGGCCCCGCGCCCTGGGTGAACTCACCCTTCAGCACATGCGGGATGCCGCAGGCGAATTCGACCACTTCCAGCCCGCGCTGAATGTCGCCCTTGGAATCGGCGATCACCTTGCCGTGCTCGGACGAGAGGAGGTGCGCCAGCTCGTCCATGTTCGCCTCGACCAGCGCCTTGAACGCGAACATCACGCGCGCCCGGCGTTGCGGGTTGGTCGCGGCCCAGGCCGGCTGCGCTGCCTCGGCAGCCGCGACGGCCCGATCGAGATCGGCCTGCGTGCCCAGCGTCACCTGCGCCTGCACGCGCCCGGTATTGGGGTCGAACACCTCCGACACGCGCCCGCCGGCGCCACCCTGATGGCCGACGATGTGATGGTCGATGACGCGCATGATACTCTCCGTTGTTCTGTCGGGCCTTTAGCGTCGGCGCCTCCGCACCGACAACCCATCGCTTGCAATCTGGACGCGCCGCCGGCCGGTCAGGCAGGCGCGGAATCGCGCACCACTTCCGGCAGGATCGCGTCGAGCAGCAGCATCCCCTGCTCGTTCACCGTCAGGCGACTGCCGTCGAGCCGGATCAGCTCGGGCAGCCGAGCGATCGCGGCAAGATCGACGATGTCGGCCATGTCCCGCCCGGCGAGCGCCGCGATCCGCGCCAGATCCACGCCTTCGCGCAGCCGCAGCCCCATCAGCAACGCTTCCGACGCCTGCGTCGCGGGGGCGAGCGGCTCCTCCGCCTCCATCCCGTGCCCGTTGCGCTCGATCGCGGTCAGCCAGTTCTCCGGCTTCTTGCGCCGCACGGTGGCGAGCCCCTGCCGCCGGCCATGCGCGCCGGGGCCGACGCCGGCATAGGTCTGGTAGCGCCAATAGGCCAGATTGTGCCGGCTCTCCGCACCCGGCCGGGCATGGTTGCTGATCTCGTATGCCGGCAGGCCCGCCGCCGCCGTGATCGCGCGCGTCATCTCGAACAGGTCCGCCGCGTCGTCACCATCAGGGATCGTCAGCCGCCCCGCCGCCGCCTCGGTGGCAAAGCGCGTGCCGGGCTCGATCGTCAGCTGGTACAGCGACAGATGCTCGGTCCCGAACGACAAGGCACGGCGAAGCTCCGCCTCCCATTGCGCCAGCGTCTGCTCGGGCCGGGCATAGATCAGGTCGAAGCTGACGCGCGGGAACACCGATTGCGCGATGTCGAGCGCGCCCAGCCCCTCCGCCACGTCATGCGCGCGGCCAAGAAAGTGAAGCGCCGCATCGTCCAGCGCCTGCAGGCCCAGCGACACGCGGTTGATCCCCGCCACCGCCAGATCGGCGAAGCACGCCGCCTCGACCGATGACGGATTCGCCTCCAGCGTGATCTCGATCCCCTCGTCGAACCCCCAATGCCGCTCCGCCGCGTCCAGCAACGCGGCGACGGTCGCCGGCGGCATCAGCGAGGGCGTGCCCCCGCCAAAGAAGATCGAGCGCAGCTTGCGCCCCGGCAGCACCGCGGCCTCATGCGCAAGGTCGATCAGCAGCGCCTCGCGCCACTTCTCCTGGTCGACGGAGGCGCGCACATGGCTGTTGAAGTCGCAATAGGGGCATTTGGAGACGCAGAACGGCCAATGAATGTAGAGCGCCAGGGCATTGTCGAAGGGCATGGTGCCGCCGATATGGCCGCGATGCTCCTCCGACGCCACCTCGCCGCGCTCGTTCTTTTTCTTTCCGGCTGCCTTTTTCTTTCCGGCTGCGCGCAAGGCCCCGAACGGGTGTATGAGGAAAAGGTATCGCAGGCGCCCGCCCCCCGTGGCGGCGCATTGCTGAGGCAGGTCATGCTCTCCGCGCACAATCGCGCGCGGGCCGAGGTTGGCGTCCCGCCGCTCACCTGGGATCCGGCGCTGGCCGCATCGGCCAGTCGCTATGCCCGTGAACTGGCGCGCACCCGCCGCTTCGCCCACGCCAGGCAGCCGCAGGGCCCGACGCGTGAGGGGGAAAATCTGTGGACCGGCACGCGCGGCGCCTATCGCTTCGACGAAATGTCCGGGCATTGGGTGGCCGAGCAGCGCTATTTCGTGAACGGCGTCACGCCCGCGTTCAGCCGCACGGGCAAGTGGCGTGACGTGTCGCATTATACCCAGATCATCTGGCGCAACACGACGCGCGTCGGCTGCGCGATCGCGTCCAACCAGCGCGACGATTATCTGGTTTGCCGGTACAGCCCACCCGGCAATGTGGTGGGCCAGCGCACGCTCTGACGCGCGCCGGCCCGCCACTGTCAGAAAACGGCGGCAACCATCTGGCGGAACGCATCGGCGCGGTGGCTGATGGCGTGCTTCGCCTCTTCCTCCATCTCGCCGAAGGTCAGGTCATGGCCGTCGGGCAGGAACATCGGATCATAGCCAAACCCCTTGGTCCCGCGCGGCGGCCAGACGAGCGTGCCGTCGACGCGCCCCTCGAACCATTCGACATGGCCGTCGGGCCAGGCCAGCGCCAGCGCGCAGACAAAATGCGCGTCGCGCGGCGCATCCTCGATCTCCGACACGCGCGCGTGGACTCGGCGCATCGCCTCGCCGAAATCCTTCGTCTCGCCCGCCCAGCGCGCGGAGAAGATCCCCGGCTCGCCGTTCAGCGCATCGACGCAGATGCCGCTGTCATCGGCCAGCGCCGGAAGGCCCGACAGGTCGGCCGCCGCCTGCGCCTTCAGCTCGGCATTCATGACGAATGTCGTGCCGGTCTCTTCCGGCTCGGGGAGGTCGAGCTCGGCGGCCGACACCACTTCCAGGCCGTGCCCTGCCAGCAGGGCCGCGATCTCGCGCACCTTGCCGGGATTGTGGCTGGCGATCACCAGCTTGCCGGGCTGCAGCTTGCGGATCGCCTGCGGCTCGTTCCCCTCGCCGCTCATGCGCCGATCGCCCGATCCTGCGCGGCGAAGATCTCGTTGCAACCGATCCGGGCCAGCCGCAGCAGGCGCAGCAGCGCTTCCTCGTCATAGGTCGCATGTTCGGCGGTCGCCTGCGCTTCCGCGATATGCCCGTTCTGCAGCAGCACGAAATTGGCGTCCGCGTCCGCGTTCGAATCCTCGTCATAATCGAGGTCGAGCACCGGCTGCCCCTGGAAGATGCCGCAGCTCACCGCCGCGACCTTCTGGGAAATCGGGTCCTTCTCGATCTTGCCCGCCGCCATCAGGCTGTTCACCGCCATGCGCAGCGCGACCCACGCGCCGGAAATGGACGCCGTGCGCGTGCCGCCATCGGCCTGGATCACGTCGCAATCCAGCACGATCTGCCGCTCGCCGAGCGCCTGCATGTCGGTGACGGCGCGCAGCGAACGGCCGATCAGCCGCTGGATTTCCTGCGTCCGGCCGGACTGCTTGCCCTTGGCCGCCTCGCGGCTGCCGCGGGTGTGGGTGGCGCGCGGCAACATGCCATATTCCGCCGTCACCCAGCCCTGGCCCTTGCCGCGAAGGAACGGCGGCACGCGCTCCTCGACGCTGGCGGTGACCAGCACCTTGGTGTCGCCGAAACCGATCAGCACCGACCCTTCGGCATGACGGGTGAAGTTCGGCTCGATGGTGATGGCGCGCATCTGGTCGGGCGCACGGCCGCTGGGACGCATGATCATTATTCTCCGCAGATCATCCGACACCATCTGCATGGGCGCTGGTTTCCGGGAGGAAGGCGACCATCGGCAAATGTCATCAGGATGTTGATGTGCAACCGCGGTAGCCGCTTGGCAATTGTCGCGCCAGCCTGTCTTCCCTAGATTTGCGTTGTGAGTGCATCCCCTCCCATCGCCGAATTGTCGGATCGTGCGCGCGACATCTTTCGCCGCGTGGTCGACGGCTATCTCCACAGCGGCCAGCCGGTCGGGTCGAAGACGCTGGCGCAGGCCGGGCTCAACCTCTCGCCCGCCTCCATCCGCAGCGTGCTGGCGCAACTCGAGGAGGTCGGGCTGCTGGCCGCGCCGCATACCTCGGCCGGGCGGATGCCGACCGATCTTGGACTGCGCCTGTTCGTCGACGGCATGATGCAGGCGCTGGAGCCATCGGCCGAGGAGCGCGCGACGATCGAGGCGCGCGCCGGCCTCGGCG
This sequence comes from Sphingomonas sp. ABOLG, assembly GCF_003950435.1. Taxonomy (NCBI): domain Bacteria; kingdom Pseudomonadati; phylum Pseudomonadota; class Alphaproteobacteria; order Sphingomonadales; family Sphingomonadaceae; genus Sphingomonas; species Sphingomonas sp. ABOLG. The sequence goes on along the minus strand of NZ_QQWW01000002.1, from coordinate 178,041 downwards.
GCCCGGTGGAAGAGGCGCTGGCGGCGACCACCGCCGCCCTGTCGGGGCTGTCGGCTTGCGCCGGGCTGGTCATGGTGCCGAAGCGGGAACAGGTACTGCGCTCGATCGGCTTCGTGCCGCTGTCCCATGGTCAAGCGCTGGCGGTCCTCGTCAGTGAGGATGGCGCGGTCGAGAACCGCGTCGTCGACCTGCCCCCGGGCGTCGGGCCAGCCGCGCTGATCGAGGCGGGCAATTACATGTCCGCCACGCTGTCGGGGCTGACGCTGGCGGCGGCGCGGGCGCGGATCGACCAGGAACTGGCGCGGGACCGCGCGGCGCTCGACAGCGCGGCCCGCACCCTGATCGAACGCGGCATCGCGGTGTGGAGCGAAGACGGCGAACGCCGGCCGGTGCTGATCGTGCGCGGCCAAGGCCGGCTGCTCGACGATGCCGCCGCCGCCGATCTCGACCGGGTGCGCGACCTGCTCGACGATCTCGACGGCAAGCAGGAAATCGCCGCGCTGCTCGATTCCGCTCGCGCGGGCGATGCGACCCGCATCTTCATCGGCGCGGAGAACAAGCTTTTCGCGCTGTCCGGCTCCTCGGTGATCGCAAAGCCCTTCCGTGGCAGCGACGGGCGCGTGGTCGGCGTGGTGGGGGTGATTGGCCCCACGCGGTTGAACTACGCCCGCGTCGTGCCCATGGTGGATTTTACGGCAGCAACGCTCGCTCGCCTGATGGGTTGAGCAGCCAGATGATGACAGGGAAACAATGACCGACACGCAAAGCAACACGCCGGCCGAAGATCTGCGCGAGGAAACCGCTGCGGAGGCACCGGAAGTCGCCGAGCATGATCGCACGGCGGAACTGGAGAACCAGCTGGCGGAGGCGAAGCAGCAGACGCTGTACGCGCAGGCCGAGATCCAGAACGTGCGCCGCCGTGCCGAAAAGGACGTGGCCGATGCCCGCGCCTATGCCGCGACCAACTTCGCGCGCGACGTGCTGAGCGTGAACGACAACCTCGAACGCGCTTTGTCGTCGATCCCCGCCGAATTGCGCGAGGATGAGCGGGTGAAAGGGCTGATCGCCGGGATCGAGGCGACCGGGCGTGAACTGGTCAACGTGTTCCAGCGCAACGGCCTGACCCGGATCGAGGCGATGGGCCAGCCGCTCGACCCCAACCGGCACCAGGCGATGATCGAAGTGCCTTCGGACGCGGAGCCGGGCACGATCGTGCAGGAAATGCAGTCGGGCTGGATGATCCGCGACCGGCTGCTGCGCCCCTCGCTTGTCGGCGTCGCCAAGAAGCCGGCCTGAGCTCCCGGCCCCCGCGGCCTGCCCGCCGTCAGGCGGGCCGCTACCGGCTGGTGCCCTGCCGCACCGCCATGCCGTCGACCAGATTGGCCAACATCAATGGCGCGCGCTCGCGCACGCCCGCCGCAATTTCCTTCAGCCACGCCTGATCGCGTGACGCCGCGGCTCGGGTCGCGGCAATCGCCTCGGCCGCGCTGACCAGCTCGAACCGCACCGCCTCGCCGGGGGGCAGCTGGGCGAGCGCATCGATATCCGGCTCTATCACCACCGCGATGCGCGGGTAGCCGCCCGTCGTCTGATGGTCGGCAGTCAGCAGGCTGACCCGCCCCTCGCCATCAACCTGCAGCGCGCCGCGCACCGCCGGCCCGCTCGGCATGTCGATCCGCAGCGGCTGGAGCGCCGGCCCGTCGAGTCCCCGCCCCATGCGATCGAAGCGGCTCGTCGCGACAAAGCTGGCCGACGTCAGCAGCGCGAGCGCCTGCTGGCCAAAATGATCCTGCTGGGGGCCGAGCACCGCGCGAAAAAGGCCGCGCACAGGCCGATCCGGCGCCGCCGGCAACATCGCAAAGGCCAGGTTTTCGCGCGCCTCGGTGATTTCCACCACGTCGCCCGCGCCCAGCCGCCCGCCGCCCAGCGCGGCGATCAGATGCGTCGACTGGCTGCCGAGCCACGACGGCGCCTGCAGCGTTCCGGCGAAGGCAACATAGCCCCAGCACGCCTGCTCGACCCGCACGACGCATGTCGCCCCCTGCGGCAGCGTTAAGCGGCTCCATCCCCCAAGATCGACCCCGTTGACGGTGGCCCGCGCAGCGCCAGTGACCACCATGGCCGCCGCGCCCTCCTCGCACACGAACGTCAGGCCGCCGGGCGCGACTTCGATGCCGCTGGTACTGCCTCCGCACGCCGCCATCCCAGCGGCAAAGGCGCGCCGGTCGACCGGTCCCGAGGGCGGCACGCCGAAGCGGCGCCAGCCGGGCCGGCCGCCATCCTGCACACTGGTCATCGGGCCGGCATCAACGATCCTGAGACGCGCCCGGCTCACCCGAACATATCCCCATGAACCCGCGTGAAGCGCACGCGATCGCCGGGGTCGAACAGGAACGGGCGCTCGGCATCGGCATCCAGCACGCGCAACGACGTGCGCCCGATCACCCACCAGCCGGTCGGCATCGGCAGCGTCGTGATCAGGCATTGGGCGCCCGCGATCATGACGCTTCCCACCGGATAGCCGCGTACCGCAGCCGGCTTGCGCGGCAGGTGAATCGCATCGGGCACCCCGCCGAGATAAGCGTATCCCGGCGCGAAGCCGTACATATACACCCGATAGTCGCCCGCCAGATGCTGCTCGATCAGCGCCTCCGGCGTAATTTGCAGCGCCTCCGCCGCCGCCACGAGGTCGGGTGCCGCCTCCCCATCATAGCAGACCGGCACGTCATGGACGCGAGGTGCTGCCGTCAGCCTTTCTGCGTTCGTCACCAGCCGGAGTGCATGGCGCCCCACCGCTTCGTGGTCCGTCACCAGCGGATCGAACACCAGCAGGAGGCTGGCGTACGCCGGCACCGTCTCGCACAGGCCCACCGGCGGGTCGGCCTGCACGGCCTGATCGAGCGCCACGACATGCGAGTAGACCGCATCGTCGATAGTTTCGCCGAAATCGACCAGCAGCGCCGCCGCACCTGCCGGCCGGAGCACCGGGCTCGTCATGCGTCGTGCACGAAGGAGGTGATAGCGATGCCGTGTTCGCTCAGCGCCGTGCGGATCGATCGCGCCATGTCGACCGCGGAGGGATTGTCGCCGTGCACGCAGATCGAATCCGCCTGTAGCGGGACCTGCCCGCCATCGACGGTGAGCATGGCGCCGGTTTCGAGGAAGCGCAGCAGGCGATCGGTCGCCTCCGCCGGATCGTGAATGATCGCGCCGGGTTGATCGCGCGGCACCAGCAGGCCCGCCGCGGTGTAGCCGCGATCGGCGTAGATCTCGCGGTACACCGTCATTCCGAGCGCCCGGGCCGCCAGCTCAAGCTGCGTGCCCGCGATGGCGAGGATGCCGAGCTGCGGATCGATTGCCTGAACCGATCGCGCGATGGCATCGGCCGCGTCGCGCTCCACCGCCGCGACATTGGCGAGCGCGCCATGCGGCTTCACGTAGCGGACGCGATGCCGAGCGAGCGCGCCGATCGCCACCAGCGATCCTACCTGCGCGGCGACGAAGCGGCCGATCTCCTCAGGCGGCGCGATCAGCCGACGACGCCCAAAGCCGGCCATGTCGGGATAACTCGGATGCGCGCCGACCACGACCCGCCGATCGCGGGCCATCTCCAGCGTGCGGAACATCGTCTCCGGGTCGCTCGCATGGCCGCCACAGGCGACATTGGCACTGGTGACGAGCGACAGCATCGCCGCATCATCGCCCATCGTCCAGGGGCCGAAACCCTCCCCCAGATCGGCATTCAGATCAATCGTCCGCACCGCGCCTGCTTACGCGTCCGGCGCCGGATTGTCGAAGCCGCGTGGTTCAGAGTGACTGGCCGTCGTCGATGTCGATCACCGACCCGGTCACCATCGCGCTCGCGTCCGAGGCGAAATACAGCAGCTGGGGGTCGAGGACGTCGATCGGCATGAAGCGGCGGCGATGCCAGCCCGCGACCTGCCGGGCGCCGCCCTCGGTCTCGAACCAGTCGCCGGCGATCTCGGTCTGGATATAGCCGGGCTGAAGCACGTTCACGTTGATGCCCAGCCGCACCCATTCGCGCGCCAGATTGCGGCCGAGATGCGCGACGGCCGCCTTCGACGCGGCATAGGCGCTGTCGCCATGGCCGGTGACGTGCGCGGTGATCGACCCGATCAGCACGATGCGGCCGCGGCCACTCTCACGCGAGCCGGCGGCGATCATCCGCCGCGCCCCCTCTCGCGCGGTCAGCAGCACGCCGGTGAAATTGGTATCGATCGTCTGGCGCAGCTTGTCCGCGGGGATGTCGATCGCGCGGCCACCATTGGCAACACCGGCATTGGCGACAACCGTGTCGATCGCGCCGAAATGCGCTTCGGCGGCATCATAAGCGGCGGTGATGGAGGCTTCATCCAGGACATCGATGGCGACCGGCAAGGCACGATCCCCGAGCCGGTCGGCAAGGTCGCGCACCCGATCGACACGGCGCGCGCCGATCACGACCCGCGCACCCGCAGCAACGAAGATTTCAGCGAAGTGAGCGCCCAGGCCCGACGATGCGCCGGTAATCAGCGCGGTGCGCCCCGTGAGATCGAAACTCATCTCGCCCCTCCTGACGCCCATCATGGCGCCAGTCCGGCGAAGCGGGCTTTTAGCTGGTGACCCCTACGGGACTCGAACCCGTGTTTCAGCCGTGAAAGGGCCGCGTCCTAACCACTAGACGAAGGGGCCAGCGAGGGGGCTGCTAGAGGGGCCAAAGCCGGCTGTCAACGCCCCGATGCATCAATCTGCCCATGCAGCATCATCAATATGCAATTCTGCGGCAGGCCGCTGCGCCCAGTCATCCACCTTGGCGCGCCCGGCGAGCCACAAGCGACGGTGCGAGGGCGCGCCGAGCAATGCGGCGCCGAGCGCGGTATCCGCCGCGCGGAACGCCATCGCCTTCAGGCTGCGCCCGTCATCCCCGGCGACGATCGCACGGACATGGCCGTTACCGACGACATCGACGCGTACCGGGCGGACGCGGCCGATGGCGACACGCGGGCTCGGCCACCCGGCGCCATAGGGCCCGCCCGCCTCCAGCGCATGGACCAGGTCGGGCGTCACCCCGCCGGGGGCGTGAACCGAATCAACCAGCAGCGCGCGGTCAGCCACGGCCGCGGCGATCCGGTCGCGCAGCAATTCTTCGAGGAAGTCGGCAAAGGCCGGAATCTGGTCCGCCGCAATCGTCAGCCCGGCTGCCATGGCGTGGCCGCCGCCAGCGACGATCAGCCCGGCCTCCTTCGCTGCGTGGATGGCCTGCCCCAGATCGACGCCGGTGATCGAGCGTCCGGAGCCCTTGCCGACGCCGTTCTCGTCGATGGCGATGACGATCGCTGGCTGACCCAGTTTCTCCTTCAGGCGGCCAGCGACGATGCCGATGACGCCGGGGTGCCAGCCGACACCGGCGACGACGGTCATGCTGCGGCCCGCGGCGCACATCGTCTCGGCCTCTGCCTGGACCGCGGCCTCGATCGCGCGGCGCTCCTCGTTCAGCCGGTCAAGCTCAGCGGCGATCGCGCGCGCCTCCGCCGGATCGTTGGTGGTGAGCAAGCGCACGCCAAGATCTGCTCGCCCCACCCGGCCACCCGCGTTGATGCGCGGTCCGAGGGCAAAGCCAAGATCGGTCGCGGTCGGTGCGCGGGTCAGCCGCGATGCCTCGATCAGCGCGGCGAGGCCGATGTTGCGCCTGCCGGCCATGACCTTCAGCCCCTGCGCGACGAACGCCCGGTTCAGCCCTCGCAATTGCGCGACATCGGCGACGGTGCCCAATGCGACGAGATCGAGCAGGTCGAGCAGCCGCGGCTCTGCGCGGGCGGCGAAATAGCCGCGCCCGCGCAGAACGCGGAGCAGCGCTGCACCGAGGAGGAAGGCGACGCCGACCGCTGCCAGATGGCCGTGTGCGGCCCCTTCCCCTTCATCGAGGCGGTTGGGGTTCACCACGGCATGCGCCAGCGGCAGCTCGCTCGAACATTGGTGATGATCGACGACGATCACATCCACCGGGACAGCGTGGGCGGCAGCAAGCGCGTCAAACGCCTGCGCGCCGCAATCCACCGTCACGATCAGCGACGCGCCTTCGTGCGCCAGCCGGGTCATGGCCGCGACGGTCGGGCCATATCCCTCCGTCATCCGGTCGGGAATATAGACCCGCGCCTCGACACCAAGCTGACGCAGGAGGAGGAGCATCAGCGCCGAGGAGGTCGCGCCATCCACGTCATAATCGCCGAAGATGGCGATGCTCTCGCCGCGCTCGACCGCGTCAGCCAGCCGCATTGCCGCCGTGTCCATGTCGCGGAAGATCGACGGGTCGGGCATGAACGCGCGGATCGAGGGCGCGCGATGATCATCGAGCGCCTCGGGCGGACACCCCCGCGCCAGCAGCAGCTGGGTGACGAGATCGGTGGGGGCAAGATCCTCCGCCGCGGTCGCGCGCCAGCGCCACGGCTGGCCCAGGATCGAGCGTTCGACACCCAGCACATGTCTCATGACGTCACGCCGCCGGGGTCCAGGGCGCTTCGCGGAACCATTTGGTGATGATGTACTTCACGCCCTCCGACACCGACGTCCCCTCGTGCAGGGTCGCGGTGTTGGGGCTGCCATCGGGGTTCATGTTGTTCCAGGCGAGCAGCGTGCCCCGCTTTGGCTTCACGCGCACGCCGGCCTGTGGAAACCATGTCGCGCCGCCCTCGTCGACGTCGTTGAGGAAGATCATCGCGGTCCACACGCGCTGCCCGCCGGACGCCTTCATAGACGGCCAGTAGCTTTCGCCCTCGTGAAAATAATCGTGATGCGCCTTGAAATACTGACCGGGGGCGTAGCGTTGCCCCTGCATCGTCTCGCCCCAGGCAGGGTCAATGCCCAGCAGGTTGGCGAGGCCCACGTCGATCGGCTCGATATCGGGCGCGCGGCGGTTCATGTCGCAGCTTTCCGACGTGCGGAACGAGCTGTCGCCACTGTCCGACAACAAGGTCGAGGGGCGCCGATTAGCGTCGATCATCGCGACCAGCCGCTTGCACGTCGCAACGTCCAGATAGTTCGGAATCTTCCACGCCGCCGCTTGCTCGCTGGGCAGCCGGATCGATCGGGGGTCCGCATCAAGCCGTGCTGCCACCGCAGCGCCGATCGCGGCGCGGTGAGCGGAAGGATGACCGGGTACGCTGGTGATCGCCATGACGTCTATTTGCGCGCCAGTCCGGCGATAGCAAGACGAAGGTCGGTCGGGGATCGGCGACACGCCTTCGAACAGCGGGCCGAACGGAACGGGTGGGGAGCTTCTGTTGCCCGGCGCTCCCCGTGCCGCTGGAATCCGCTTCTGTTGCCCGGTGCGGTCCAACCGCGCTATTTTGGTTTAACCTTAGGCCGTTAAGCCGTCAGGTTACGCCGCAATCGCGAGTGCTTCGTTATCGTTGGCACTTGTGTATGGGCCGTCACGGTGGTCCCATTCCGAGCAAAAACCAGCGCTTTTCAACACACGTCGATCCTGGTTCGGCCCCGTCAACGTCCCTGCTGAAAGCAGAAGCGATGGTGGAGCCGCCGGGTACTGCCCCCGGGTCCGCTGTGCCTATTCTTCGCCGGCGTTTATCGCCATAGCCGCGGGGCAAGCCCCGCGAGCCCGACCCATATAGGATGGCGGACAGAAAGTTGGAAGGGCTAGAAAGTTGGCCGGCGCGCCTTCCAGTCGCCATAATGCGGGTGCATATAACAGGGTATCATGCTTACCCAGCGTTCCCGTTACGGCCTCCGCTCGATGATCTTCCTCGCGACGACACCGGCCGGCGGCCCGCCCGTGCCGATGAACCGCATCGCCGTAGAGGCGAATGTGCCGCGCAAGTTTCTTGAGCTGATCCTCGCCGATCTGCGCGATGCCGGGTTGCTGCACAGCCATCGTGGCAAGATGGGCGGGTACATGCTCGCCCGGCCAGCACACCTCATCTCCCTGGGCGAGATCATCCGCGTGATCGAAGGGCCGCTCGCGCTGGTGCCCTGCGTGAGCCGCACCGCTTATCGCCCCTGCAAGGACTGCAAGAGCGAGGCGGACTGCGCCATCCGGCACGCGATGGCGCGGGTTCGCGACGAAACCGCACGGATCCTCGACGGCACCAGCCTGGCCGACGCGACGGCAGAGGAGATGGCCGCGGCCTGAGCAGGCTGCGGCCGCCCCCGGCGATCATGCAGGGGGACGCGCCTTCAGTTCGTCGCGGATCTCGCGAAGAAGCGCGATTTCAGCCGCTTCTGCCTTCGGCTCCTCGGCCGCCTGCGCCTTTTCCTTCTCGAACATGGCCATCGCGCGGTTCACCGTCCGCAGCAGCATGAAGATGATGAAGGCGACGATCAGGAAATTGACCGCCTGCGTGACGAAGGCGCCATAGCCGATCAGCGGCACGCCGGCCTGCTTCAGCGCGACATAATCGGTGGAGCCAGCGAGGTTCGGCGGAATCTTGCCCAGCGGTATGAAATAGCTCGAGAAATCGAGCCCGCCGAAGATCCGGCCGATGATCGGCATCAATACGTCTTCGGTCAGGGAGGTGACGATCTTCCCGAATGCGGCGCCGATGATCACCGCTACGGCGAGATCCAGCACGTTGCCCCGCGCGATGAACGCCCGGAATTCCTTGAGCATGGCTCATCCCTTCATCGTTTCCGCGACGATATCGGGGCATTGCCCTATCGCCAAGAGCGCACACCGTCCTATATTGATCATACAGTGTTTTCTTGGAGACCCACGCCCATGACGTTCCGTCCCCTGCTTCTTGTCGCTGTTTCCGCGAGCCTCGCCGGCTGCGGCATCAACAGCGTGCCCACCGCGGAGGAGAATGCCAAGGCGCGCTGGGCTGATGTGCAGAACCAGTATCAGCGCCGCGCCGATCTGATCCCCAACCTGGTGTCAACCGTGAAGGCGGCCGGCGCGCAGGAGAAGGAGATCCTGACCGAAGTGACCCAGGCCCGCGCCTCGGCCAACCAGATCCAGGTCTCGCCCGAGGAGCTGAGCGATCCGACCAAGATGCAGGCATATCAGCGCGCGCAGGCCGGCCTGACGCTGTCGCTGCAGCGGCTGCAGGAAGCGTATCCGGAGCTGAAGAGCCAGGGCAATTACACCACCCTGATGAGCCAGCTCGAGGGCACCGAGAACCGGATCACGATCGCGCGCAACGACTACAACACCGCGGTGCAGGAATATAACACCAGGATCCGCACCTTCCCGGATGCGATCGGCGCAAAGATCTTCTACGGCGCGAAGCCGATGGTGCCGTTCGCCGCGACGACGCCGGGCGCGGAGACAGCCCCCAAGGTCGATTTCGGGGCCTGATCACCGAATGACCATCTCCGTCCCCGTTCGTTGGAATGCCGGATCGTTCGTCGCAGGTGTCGCTGCCAGCACCGGCGGATTGACCCCGTTGGTGCTGCGCGCCTGGATCGTCCGGCTGCTTGCCGCGATGATGATGGTGCTGGCGTTCGTCGCCAGCCCGTCATCGGCGCAGACCTTCCCGAAGTTCACCGGGTTCGTCGTCGATGCCGCGAACGTCCTGCCACCCCAGGTGGAGGCGGACCTGACCACCAAGCTCGACGCGCTTCAGCGTGACACGAAGCGGCAGCTGGTGGTGGTCACGGTACCTAGCCTCGAGAATTATCCGGTCGAGGAATATGGCTACAAGCTGGGACGCGAATGGGGCGTCGGCCTGAAGGATGTCGACAATGGCGCCATCCTTCTCGTCGCGCCGAACGAGCGCAAGGTGCGCATCGAGGTCGGTTACGGGCTGGAACCCTTCATCACCGATGCACTGTCGAGCGTGATCATCAACCAGGCAATCCTCCCGCGCTTCAAGGCGGGTGACCTGCCGGGCGGCATCGCGGCGGGCACCGATGCGCTGGTGACTCAGCTGCGCTCCTCGCCCGAGGAGGCGCAGGCGCGGCTCGATGCGGCGGTGAAGCAGTTCGATCAGGCCAACAAGGCGCAGCGCACCGGCGGCGACGGCGTGCCGATCGGCATCGTCTTCTGGGGCATGGTCGCGCTCTTCGTCTTTCTGTCGGTCGCGCGTCGTCGCGGCGGTGGCGGCAAGCGCTATCGCGGCGATGGCAGCGGCGCTCTCCCGGTCGTGCTCTGGTCGATCGCCAACGAGATTGGCCGAGAGGCCGGCCGTGGCGGCTGGGGCGGTGGCTCCGGCGGCGGCGATTGGGGTGGCGGCGGTGGCGGCTGGGGTGGCGGCGGCTTCGGCGGCGGCGGCGGTGGCGGCTTCGGCGGCGGCGGCGCCTCGGGGGATTGGTAATGCATCTGAGCCCCGAAGATCATGCGGCGGTAACCGCCGCGGTTAAGGCTGCCGAAGCGAATACGAGCGGTGAGATCGTCACGATCGTCGCCGGCCGGTCGGACAGCTATGTCGACATCGGCGTCCACTATGCCGCGCTCGCCATGCTGCTGGTGCTGGCGGTACTGGCGACCTTTCCGGAATGGGTCGATCACCTCCACGCGCTGATCCGCGATCCCTGGACCGATCATGTCTCCACCGGTGCGGCGCTCACCATTGCGACCGCGCTGGCGGCGCTGGCCTTTGTTGCGGTTCGGCTGATCCTGACGGCTGCGCCGCTTCGGATCGCGCTGACGCCGCGCGCGACCAAGGCGCGCCGCGTGCGCCGCCGGGCGCTGGCGCTGTTTCGCGCCTCCGCGGAGCATCGCACGATGGCGGCCACCGGCGTGCTCCTGTACCTGAGCCTCGCCGAGCATCGCGCGGAGATCATCGCGGACGTCGGTATCCACGAGCGTGTGTCGCCCGACGTCTGGGGCCATGCGATGGCGGCGCTGATTGCTGGCGTGAAGGACGGCCGCGCCGGCGAGGGCATGGCCGCGGCGGTCGAGGAGATCGGCGTCGTGCTGGCCGAGCATTTCCCCCGCAGCGGCAGCAATCCGAATGAGCTGCCCGACCGCCTGATCGAGCTCTGACGATGGCAGATGAACCGCCCGCCACCATGTGGGAAGGCCGCTTCATCAAGGTGCTGAAGCAGGGGCCGTGGGAATATGCCGCGCGGTCAGGCGACATGCAGGCCGCGGTCATCCTGGCGATCACCGACGCAGACGAGATCGTTCTGGTCGAGCAGTACCGCGTCCCCCTCGGCCGCCGCTGTCTTGAGCTTCCCGCCGGCCTGGTGGGTGACACCGATGCGGGCGAGGATGTGGCGGATGCCGCCGTGCGCGAGCTGGAGGAAGAAACCGGCTACCGCGCCGGTGCGATCGACATCATCGGTGAGTTCAACTCATCGCCCGGCATGGTCAGCGAGGGCTTCACGCTGGTGCGCGCGGGCAACCTTAGCAAGGTGGGTGATGGCGGCGGCGACGAGCATGAGCAGATCACCGTCCATCTCGTGCCGCTGGCCGAGGTGAAATTCTTCGTCGACGCCAAGCGCGCAGAAGGCGTCGCGATGGACGTGAAATTGCTCCTGCTGCTGGGCGATCAGCTTCTGCGCTGACGCAGCGGTCGCTGGCGGGGCGAAGCATCTCCCCCCTTCCCCGCCCTGCGGCGTCAGTCTATCTCACCGCGCATGCGCAAACACATCTTGATCGTGCTTGGCCTGATCGTCCTGGTGGCGGTGGGCATTTTCGCCTGGCTGAGCTGGCCCGACAAGGCGCGGCTCGATGTGCAGGAGGTGACCGGGCAGCGTCCAAACATCACCGCGCCGCGCAGTCAGATCATCCCGACCGTCAAGGTTGCCGATGCGATCGGCTGGCCGGCGGGTGCGAAGCCGACGCCGGCGGCGGGCCTTAAGGTCGAGCGTTTCGCCGACAATCTCGATCACCCCCGCTGGATGTATCGCCTGCCCAATGGCGACATTCTGGTGGCAGAGACCAACTCTCCGCCGCGCGGGCGCAGCTTCGTCGATCGTGTCATGCGGTACCTGATGGGGCGTGCGGGCGCGGGCGTACCGTCGGCCAACCGCATCACGTTGCTGCGGGATGAGAATGGCGACGGCCGCGTTGATTTCCGGTCGGAATTCATGACCGGCCTGAAATCGCCCTTCGGCATGACGCTGTTCGACGGGCATCTGTACATCGCCAACACCGATGCGCTGGTGCGCGTGCCCTATGAGGAAGGCGCCACCAAGATCACCGCCACACCGGAAGTCGTGGTGAAGCTGCCGGGCGGGGAAAACCATTGGGCGCGCAACGTCATCCCGGCGGAGGACGGCCGCACGTTGTACGTGTCGGTGGGGTCGGCCTCCAACGTCGCCGAAAAGGGCCTCGATCTGGAGCGTCGTCGCGCGGTGATCCTGCAGGTGTGGCCGAAGGAAAAGACCTCGCGCATCTATGCCGCAGGCCTGCGCAACGCCAATGGCATGGCGATCAATCCGCAGTCGAACCAGCTGTGGACCGTGGTCAACGAGCGCGACATGCTCGGCTCCGACATCGTCCCCGACTATCTGACCGCCGTCGAGCTCGGCGACCATTTCGGGTGGCCGTGGTATTATTGGGGCGGCTATCCGGACAAGCGCGTGGAGCCGGGCAACCCGCAGCTTCAGCAATATTCAAAGCGCCCCGACTATGCGCTGGGGCCGCACGTCGCGGCGCTGGGCCTCACCTTCGCAGGTGACGTGAAGCTGGGTCAGCGGTTCAACTATGGCGCGTTCATTGGCGAACATGGTTCGTGGAACCGCGTGCCGCCGTCTGGCTACAAGGTCGTCTTCGTGCCCTTTACCGACAAGGGCTGGCCGGTGCCCGGCTCCAAGCCCGTCGACGTGCTGACGGGCTTCCTCGACGCGGACGGCAAGGCGATGGGCCGCCCGGTGGGGGTCATCGGCGATCGTACCGGCGCCATGCTGGTCGCGGACGATGTCGGCAACGTCATCTGGCGCGTTACGCCGGCGGACGCACCGGCGGCGCGCTGAGGCTTCGGTGACGCGATGGAGTGCCGCTGATCGCGGCCCCCATCCGGCGGGCAAATTCGCCTGCTGTAACAATGCTGCGCAAGACAGGAGCGGTGACGCGAGCTAACGGGGCGCCATGATCCGTCGACTCGTTCCTGCCTTCGCTGCTCTGACCGCCCTCGCCGGTTGCGCCTATCCCGAGACGCCGCCGGCCCTCCCCTCCGCAACCGCGCCGGCTGGTGTGACAAGCGCCGCCATCGAAATGCAGCGGGCACCCGTCACGATCCTCATCTCGATCGACGGTTTTCATCCCGATTATCTGAAGCGTGGTCTGACGCCGAACCTGTCACGTCTCGCGGCGGGGGGCGTGACGGGGCCGATGCGCCCGTCTTTCCCCTCCAAGACCTTTCCCAATCACTGGACCATCGTCACCGGCGTTCGTCCCGACCGGCATGGCATCGCCGCCAACATGATGGAGGACCCCAGCCGCCCGGGTGAGGTCTTCACCATGGCGAGCGACGATCCCTTCTGGTGGAACGCCGTGCCGCCGATCTGGGTGACCGCGGAAGAGGCTGGCATCCCGACCGCCTCGATGTTCTGGCCCGGCTCGAACGTCGCCTGGGGCGGCGCGCGCGCGACAGCCTGGCCGAACGATATTACCGGCGGCACCCGGCCCTATGACTGGCAAGCCTTCAGCCAGCAGCTTCCCGGCGACAATCGCGTGCGTCAGGTGATCGACTGGATGCGTCGTCCGGCCGCCAGCCGCCCGCGCTTCGTCACCACCTATTTCGACGTGGTCGATACGGAAGGACATCGCAACGGGCCGAGCTCACCAAGCGTGAACACCGCGCTTGCCGAGGTGGATCGCCAGATCGGCGCCTTGGTGGAGGGCCTTGCCGAGCTGGGGCAGCCGGCCAACCTCATCATCGTATCCGACCACGGCATGTCGCAGACGTCGAGCGAGCGGGTCGTGGCGCTCGACCGCATCGTTCCCGCCACCGACGCGCGCGTTGTCGAAAGCGGCCCCTATGCGACCTTCGCGCCGCTGCCCGGCCGCGATGCCGCCGTCGCGGCGGCGTTGCTCAAGCCCCACGCCCATATGGAATGCTGGCGCAAGGAGGCGATTCCGGCCCGGTTCCGTTATGGCCAGAACGTCCGCGTTCCTGCGTTCCTGTGCCTCGCCGAGGACGGCTGGGAGCTTCAGAAGACGGCACCGACCATGACGTACACGCGCGGCAACCACGGCTTTGACCCTTATGCGCCCAGCATGCAGGCGCTGTTCATCGCCAACGGCCCCGCGTTCGCCCTAGGGAAGAAGGTCGGCGCCTTTGACAATGTCGCCGTTGCCCCCCTGCTTCGTACATTGCTCGGCCTGCCCGCCGACCCTACGCTGGACGGCACGGATGCGGTGTTCCGCCCGGTGCTACGGCGCAGATAGGAGAGGCAATGCAATATTTCGAAGACATCGAGGTCGGTGCGCGGGCAAGTTTCGGCAATTACAAGGTAACGCGCGAGGAGGTCGTCGACTTCGCATCGCGCTACGACCCGCAGCCCTTTCACCTGTCCGACGACGCCGCCGCCCAGACGCATTTCGGGCGGCTGTCCGCCAGCGGGTGGCACACCTGCGCGATGGTGATGTCGATGATCGTGGAGAACGGGAAGCGCCACCCTTCTGCCGGGCTGGGTTCGCCGGGGATCGACGAGCTTCGCTGGGTCAAGCCGGTCTATCCCGGGGATACGCTTCGCTGCGAGACCGAGGTGATCGAAAAGCGCCAGTCGCAGTCGCGGCCCGAGATGGGCATTTTCAAAAGCCGGATGAGCGTCTTCAATCAGGACGACGTCGTGGTCATGACCATGGTGTCGAACGGCCTGATTGCCACGCGACCGGCGACCTAGCTGACCATCACCAATGCCTGCCGCGCGCGCCGTTCAGCGCGCGGGCGGGATCACTGTGGGCGGGTGACGGGCCGGTCGGCGCTGCGCCCTGGCCCACCCCGGTTGCCGAAGCCACCCGGCCGGGGGCCTTGCGGACGACCGGCACCGGGCTGGCGACCGGGGTTCTGCGGACGATTATATCCCGGAGTGTTCCAGGGATTTGGCCGCTGACCCGGGGCGGCGCCGGGCGGGCGCGGCCGCCCCGGACGCACGGCATCGGGATTGCCCGGGCGACCCGCACCCCAGTTCGGCCGCCCGGGGCGGTCGGGACGATTGAAGCCACCCCAATCGGGTCGACGATTGGGCTGGTTCCAGCCAGGCCTGCTCTGCCAATAGCGTCGCTGCGCATTGTTCCAGCGCCGCGGGCGACGGTACTGATCGTACACATAGACGCCGGTGCCGGGATAATAGAAATTGTCGTACCAGCCGAAGGTGCCGCCCAGCCCGACGCCATAGGGTGCACCGCCGTAATAATAGGGGTCCCCGTAATAGGGATCGCCATAATAGCCCGAGCCGTAGCCGAGGCCGACGCCACTATAGCCATAGCCGTCGGTACAGGCACTCGAGGCGAAACCAAGGGCCGAGATGATGGCGATCAGCCCTGCACGCTGCCAGTTCATGGCATCCTCCTACAACGGCGGAGAAGCGGCTGATACGCGCCGCCAATTCATCGACAACGACAAGCGGTCGGCGAAGTTCCTAATGGCCCTCGAAGGCGACCAGGGCATGCACATCAACCCCGTCCTTCCGTAGCGCGTCGGCGCCGCCCAGCTCGGGCAGGTCAACGAGGAATTGTGCCTGGACGACCCGGGCCCCCGCCTTGCGCAACAAGCGAACGGCCGCGCGTGCCGTCCCGCCGGTGGCGATCAGATCGTCGACCAGCAGCACGCGTGCGTCGGGGGCACAGGCGTCGGCGTGCATCGCGATCCGATCCTGCCCGTATTCCAGGGCATAATCCTCCGCGATCGTGGCACCCGGCAGCTTGCCGTCCTTGCGGATCAGGAGCACGCCCGCATTCAATCGATCGGCGAGCGCACCGGCGAACAGAAAGCCCCGCGCCTCGACCCCGGCGACCAGATCAACCGGACCGGGAGCTGCCGCTGCCATCCGCCCGACGCAGCTCGAAAAGCCGCAACGATCCAGCAGCAGCGTGGTCACGTCACGAAACTGGATACCCGGCTTCGGGAAGTCCGGGATGGTCCGGATCAGCGCCTTCAGATCGGCATTATCGGCGTTTGCCGCTGCGACATGGCGGCTGGCCGCGCTGATCTCAGGGCTCTCGTTCGTGCTCATGCGGCGGGTCATGCGCTCGCACCGAAGCGACCGCAAGCCGCACAACAAAAAAGCCCCGGCCGCGAATGGCGACCGGGGCTTTCTCGCTATCGATCCCGGCCGGCGTGCCCGGGATCGTTCTGGTTCAGCTCAGTGCTTAACCCCGCGCCAGACGTTCTGGTACGCGCCCCAGGTCAGGAACACGAAGATCGCGAGGAAGATGATCGCGGCAAATCCTGCGGCGTGACGCGATTCCAGGTTCGGCTCCGCGGTCCAGGCGAGGAATGCCGACACGTCCTTCGACATCTGCTCCTTGGTCGCCGGCGTGCCGTCCTCGTAGGTCACCTGCCCGTCGGCCGTGATGGGCGGCGGCATCGCGATGTTCAGGTTCGCGAAGTACGGGTTGTAGTGAAGGCCCTGCGGCGTCTTCGCGTCCGGGAACTTACGCAGCAACTCTGCCGGCTGGTTCTGATAGCCGTCCAGCAGCGACGCAACGTAATTGGCGCCATCATGACGAGCCTTGGTGATCAGGGACAGATCAGGCGGCAGCGCATTGTTGTTGGCCGCACGCGCCGCGACCTCGTTCGGGTACGGGCTCGGGATACGGTCAGACGGGATGTTCTTCCGCGTCATCGCTTCGCCCGTGTCCGGGTTCACGCTCGGCTGCTCGATCGGCCACGCCTGGGCAAGCGCCTTCACCTGGCCCTCGCTGTAGCCGAGCTGCTCGAAGTCGCGGAACGAGACATACTTCAGGCTGTGGCAGGCGGCGCAAACCTCCTGGTAGACCTTGAGGCCACGCTGCAGCTGCTGCTTGTCGAACTTGCCGAACAGGCCAGCGGAGGAGAGCCCCGCATCCTTGGGATGGAGGTGGAACTCATGTTCGGCGGTCTCCGGTGCCGGATCACTGATCGCGGTGGAAACCGTCCCGAACAGCGCGATACCGAGCACGAAGACGAATCCCGCGCCGATCAGGAGTGCGATGGTACGAACCATTTTCTTTCAATTCCCCCGTATCGGCTCAGTGTGCCAGCGCGGTCTGTGCAGGCGAGGTTCCGCCATGCTTGGCAAGCACCGCCTCGGTGATCGAATTCGGCAGCGGGCGCGGACGCTCCGAGCGCGAGACGATCGGCAGGATGATCAGGAAGTGCGCGAAGTAATAAGCCGTCGCGATCTGACCGATGATGACGTTGCGAGCATTCGCTTCCGCGCCACCGATATAGCCCAGGACCAGCACGTCGATTGCGAGCACGGCCAGGAACCAGCGGTACGTCGGACGATAGTTGGCCGAACGAACCGGCGAGCTGTCGAGCCACGGCAGGAAGAACAGCAGCAGGATCGAGCCGAACATCGCCAGCACGCCCCACAGCTTGCCCGTCAGGATGAAGTCCGCGGTGAAGCTCTTCAGGATCGCGTAGAACGGCAGGAAGTACCATTCCGGAACGATGTGCGCCGGCGTCGAGAGCGGGTTCGCCTCGATGTAATTGTCCGGGTGACCCAGCATGTTCGGCGAGAAGAAGATCAGCGCCGCGAAGACCAGGAAGAACACGGCAACGCCGACGCCGTCCTTGGCCGTGTAATACGGGTGGAACGGAACGGTGTCCTGCTCACCCTTCACGTCGACGCCGGTCGGGTTGTTCGAACCCGGGATGTGCAGCGCCCAGATGTGCAGGATGATGACGCCCGCGATGACGAACGGCAGCAGATAGTGCAGCGAGAAGAACCGGTTCAGCGCAGCATTATCCGGCGCATAGCCGCCCAGCAGCAGCACGCGGATCGGCTCACCGACCAAGGGAATGGCCGAGAAGAAGCCGGTGATCACCTGCGCGCCCCAGAAGCTCATCTGGCCCCACGGCAGCACGTAGCCCATGAAGGCGGTCGCCATCATGAGAAGGAAGATCACGACACCCAGCAGCCACACCATTTCGCGCGGCGCCTTGTACGACCCGTAATACAGGCCGCGGGCAATGTGGATGTAGACCACGGCGAGGAACATCGAGGCGCCGTTGGCATGCGCATAGCGCAGGAACCAGCCGCCGTTGACGTCGCGCATGATGCTTTCGACCGAGCCGAAGGCGACCAGGCTGTTAGGCGCATAATGCATCGCCAACACGATGCCCGTCACGATCTGGCACACCAGCGCCAGGCCGGCGAGCACGCCGAAGTTCCAGAAATAGTTGAGGTTGCGCGGCACCGGATAACCGGCGCCAACAGCGTTGTAGACGAGGCGCGGCAGCGGCAGCTTCTCGTCCATCCACCGCATCAGCGGCTGCTTTGGCTCATAATGCTTGGCCCAGGGAAAGCTCATCTGTGTGCTACCTCAACCGACCGTCACGACGGTGTCGGACGTGAATTCATATTCGGGAACGACGAGGTTCGTCGGTGCGGGACCGGAGCGGATGCGGCCGGCAGTGTCATAGGCAGAGCCGTGACACGGGCAGAAATAGCCGCCGAACGGCCCCTTGTTCTCGCCCTCGCCCGCACCCAGCGGCACGCAGCCCAGGTGGGTGCACACGCCCAGGGTGATCAGCCAGTTCTTCTTGCCCGACTTGGTGCGTTCCTCCAGCGTCTGCGGATCGCGCAGATCGCTCACCGGAACGGCATCGGCCTCGGCAATTTCCTTCGGCGTCAGATTGCGCACGAACAGCGGCTGCTTGCGGAACGTCGACTTGATCGACTGACCCGGCTCGATCTTGCTGATGTCGATCTCAGTCGTCGACAAAGCCAGCACGTCGCCCGACGGGTTCATCTGGTTGATCAGCGGCAGGACGATAACGCCCGCGCCGACGCCAGCCCATGCAACAGCCGCGATATTGATGAAATCTCTACGACGGGGATCGTGCCCGTCTTCCGCTTCAGGCGTTGGGTAATCGCCCGGAGTAATTGTGTTGTCAGCCGTCGCCATTCACCAACCCTTGTCCAACCGGCCCCGGCGGGGAACGCGCATTTGGAAAGAGCCTCCCCGACGCCCGCCTTTTTTCCCCATCGCCCCGCGGGGTCGGCGGGTTGATAGCTTCGCACCCTGCGCCTGCCAATGGTGATTTTGCGATCATTCACCGGCGCTTCATCATGGCGGCACGGCTCACCATTGCTAAAGCATTGCCATGCGACTTGCGCTTTACGAACCGGACATCGCCGGCAACGTGGGAACGATCCTGCGCACCGCCGCCTGCTTTGGCGTTCCCGTCGACCTCATCGAACCAATGGGTTTTCCCTGGAGTGACAAGGCGTTACGCCGCTCCGGCATGGACTATCTTCCGGCCGGACAGGTCACGCGGCATGTCGATTGGGCGACGTTCAACAAGGAGCGTGATGGCCGGCTGGTGCTTGCCAGCACGCGCGGCGCGACCGACCTGTGGGACGCCCGTTTTGAACAGTCGGATATCCTGCTTTTCGGCAGCGAAAGCGCTGGCGTACCCGACGACGTGCATGCTTGTGCCGATCTGGCGGTGCGGATTCCCCTGTTTTCGGGCATGCGATCGCTCAATGTCGCAGTCAGCGCGGGAATCATCCTTGCCGAGGCGCTGCGCCAGCTCAGGCATGCTGAGGCGCCTGCCCGGTAGGACATTCTGGCACCTCGACACCCGATCCACCCTGTCTCTAAAGGCGCGGTCATGCTGACGCTCGATCCAGAACAGACCGCCGCTCGCCAATGGTTCGAGCATCTCCGCGACCAGATCTGCGCCGCATTCGAGGCGATCGAGCGCGAGGCAGGATCGGAGGCCAGCTTCACCTACACGCCGTGGGATCGTCACGACCCATCGGGCGAGCCGGGCGGCGGCGGCGTTCGCGGGGTAATGAAGGGCCGCGTGTTCGAGAAGGTCGGCGTGAACGTGTCCACCGTCGGCGGGACGTTCGAGAGCGAGTTCGGCAAGACGATCCATGGTGCGGGCGATGATCCGCGGTTCTTCGCGACCGGCATCAGCCTGGTGGCGCACATGGCGAACCCGCATGTGCCGGCGGTTCACATGAACACCCGCTTCCTCGTCACCACCAAGCGGTGGTTCGGCGGCGGCGCGGATCTCAACCCGCCGCTGCCAATCAGCGAGGACACCGAGGACTTCCACGCGGCGCTGAAGACGGCGTGCGACGCGCACGATCCGGATCATTACCCGCGGTTCAAGAAATGGGCGGACGATTATTTCTACATCCCGCACCGGAAGGTTCATCGCGGTGTCGGCGGCATCTTCTACGACCATCTGGAAGGCGCGTTCGCCGACAATTTCGCATTCACGCAGGATGTCGGCAGTGCCTTTCTCGACATTTACCCGAAAATCGTGCGGCGGCGCATGAACATGCCCTTCACCGATGCGGAGATGGCAGCGCGCAACGAATGGCGCGGGCGCTATGCCGAGTTCAACCTCGTCTATGACCGCGGGACGCTGTTCGGCCTCAAGACGGGCGGCAACATCGACGCGATTCTGATGAGCCTGCCACCGGTCGCCACATGGGGCTGACGCCCGTTCCTGATGACCAACTGGCCACCGTCGTCACGACGCTGGAGATGACGACGCGGCCGCCGCTACGGCCGCTGCCCTCGTCTCCCCTGCGACTCTTTCGCTGGCGGCAACCGGGCGCCGACGCCTACCGAATCCTGTTCCGCCGGGTTGGCGCGCCCTGGCTGTGGTTTTCGCGGCTGGTGATGGACGACGCCACGCTGCTGCCGATCATCCGGGACCCGCGGATCGAACTCTATCCGGTGATGGATTCGATGGGGATCGAGATCGGTTTCGTCGAACTCGACTTTCGTCAGCCGTCGGTTGGCGAGATTTCCTATTTCGGATTGGTCCCGGAACTGACCGGGCGTGGCCACGGCCGCTGGCTGATGGCGGAGGCGCTGCTGCGCGCCTGGCGGCCGGGGATCGAACGGCTCACGGTGAATACCTGCACGCTCGATCACCCGTCAGCGCTCAATTTCTACCGCGCGCAGGGCTTTGTCCCGATCCGGCGAACGGTGGAGACGTTTGCCGATCCGCGGGTCGCCGGGCTGCTCCCCGCGGACGTCGCGCCTCACATCCCGCTGTTGACCCCGCGGCGATAGACCACCGTTCCCACCATCAGGATCGCGATATTGTAGATCGTGGTCGCGGCGGTCAGCAATATTGCCACCATGGCGATCAGGAACGGGTTCTCATGCTCCGGCTGACGCAGCCAGGTGTCGAGCGGGAACAGCGGGCGAACGATGATCCACTGCGCCAGAAACAGCGACACGACCGCGCCCAGGATCGCCCAGGCAGGCTTGGCAGTGAGACGCCAGCTACGACCGATGGCGCGCGCCGCGCTTAGCTCAGGCGCCGCAGCCAGCGCCGGCAGCGCCGCGATCAAGCGCGCCTGAAAATAGAGACCCGGAAAGACGAACAGCCACAATCCCAGCCCGACGGGAATGGCGATGAGCAGGTTGAGCAGCACGAATCGCCACAGGCGTCGGACGGCGGCGCCAAGGCTGCCGATCACTGTCAGCCGGTCCGGCGACAACAGCAACAATGCGATTGTCGCCAGGCCGATCATCCCGATCAGGTCCGCCAGCACGTAGAAAAAGGCGTTGCTGTTGCCCCAGGCGGATACGGCGTTGATCCACTGCTCCATGGCAGCTTCATCACCGCGCTCGGTCGGCAGTGCCGGCAGCGGGTCGCACAGCAGCTGGACCGCCAGCGCCGGCAGGAAGATGAGCGGCCCGGCAATGCGCAGGATGAGGTCCGCATCGCGGCGGAACACCCGCCAGGCGTTGGCCAGCAGGTTCATGAAAGTAGGGGT
The DNA here is from genome assembly GCF_003950435.1 of Sphingomonas sp. ABOLG. NCBI lineage: Bacteria > Pseudomonadati > Pseudomonadota > Alphaproteobacteria > Sphingomonadales > Sphingomonadaceae > Sphingomonas > Sphingomonas sp. ABOLG. The sequence continues at coordinate 156,228 of NZ_QQWW01000002.1, read as the reverse complement.
CACGCAGCGTCCTTAACATCACGCGCGGCAAGGTAGAACTGGCCGGAAAAAACCGACTGGATGATCCCGAAAAGCGCCGTAAGGGCCGCCGTCGTGATCGCCACCGCCAGCGCCACCAGGCCAGGGTGATCCGGCCCCACGATCAATCGCGTGATCAGCCCGGCCACGTTGGTGGCGGCCACCACCGCGACGAGGCAGACGATGCCGAACAGGATCAGCACGCCGATCAGCTTCCATGTGCTCCCGCGCGTCAGCTCGAAACTGCGGCGGATCGCGCCCAGGCCGCGGCGTTCGTTCACGATTACCGCCAGCAGCGGCACGAAGCGCGCGGTCACCCAGAACATCAGGGCGAAGAACAGGATGAAGTACAGCCCGGCGGCGGCCGCCACCCCGAGGTTCAGATTGGCCTGCGCCTGCCCAAGCTGCGCCCGAGTCACGTCCAGCCCCGCCGCCACCATCAGCAGAACGCCGGGCATCACGATCAGCAACGCCGCCAGCGTCAGGAGAAGGACGATCCCGATTGCCGGCCCAAGGCGCTGGATGCCCAGCGCGGCCGCGCGCGGACGATCGACGTTAGGATCGGTGGCAACCGCCGTAATCGCCAGCGTGCCAACGGTCGCGAGCAGCGACACCATCAACGACAGGATCGCGGTTCCGCTACCCGGCTGGCCGGGGGTCTCGGCCATGGCATCGACGCTCGCCTGCACGACGGTGGGCGCGAACAGGAACACCAATGCAAGTGACAACAGAATACCGAGCCGTCCGGCGATGACCGCCTTTGTGCGGTCCCACACCGTTCCCATGCTGATCATCAATCGACTCTGCTGCTGTTGCGACGGGTGGACGCTACTCGATCGGACGAATGGTTGCCAATCGCCGTGCCCGGTCGCATCTGCTCCAGTGCGATGGACATCAACGATCTCGAATGGCGGGTGACGCCGGGGCTGACCGACTATTCTGCGGCACTGAAGGAGATGGAAGCGCGGGCGGCCGCTGTCGCTGCGGGCGAGGCGCGCGAGCTTGTCTGGCTGCTCGAACATCCCCCCGTCTATACGGCCGGGACCAGCGCGTCCGCCGACGAGTTGCTCGACGCGCGCTTTCCCGTCGTCGATGCCGGCCGCGGCGGCCGCTACACCTATCATGGGCCTGGACAGCGGATCGGCTATCTCGTCCTGAACCTGGCGGAGCGTGGGCGCGACGTGCGCTGTTTCGTCCACGCACTGGAAGGATGGATCATCGCCGCTTTGGCGGAGATGGACATTCCCGCATTTCGCGCCGAGGGCCGGATCGGGATCTGGACCCAGGACGCGCAGGGCCGGGAAGCGAAGATCGGCGCGATCGGCGTGCGCGTGCGCCGCTGGGTGACGATGCACGGCTTCTCCGTGAACCTTTCGCCCGATCTGTCGCACTTCACGGGGATTGTGCCCTGCGGCATCGCCGACTATCCCGTGACCAGCGCCGCGGCGTTGGGGGCCAGCCATGATATTGAAACCTTTGATGCTGCGCTGGCGTTGACGAGCCGCGCTTTCCTCGAAAGTCTAACTTGTTCGCGTAAAATCGAGACTTGAGGGGGCGGCGTTCTCTGACTAATATCCAGTCTGATTTGGGTATTAAGGATCCGTCCGCCGTCCAAATCCTTTATCTAGGGAGCTATCCATGCGTGCTATCTCGAAGATCCTGACCGGTTCGGCCATCGCGGCTGCAGCGCTCGCCGTGTCGGCTTGCGGTTCCAAGACCGAAACCAACGTCGACAACACCACCATCACTGATCTGAACGCCACCGAGGGCATGGACACCATGACCGACAACATGACGGCGGTTGACGGCGCGATGAACGACGGCATGCTGGCGAACGACACGATGCTGTCGAACGACATGATGATGATGAACGGCACGAACGCGATGTAATCATCGCGTCTCTGACGTGATTTGATGGGCCGCCTGGGCAACCGGGCGGCCTTTCTGATTCGCGCCTCACAAATTCGACCGGCCGTGCATGATCTGTGTTGGAGGTTCGATCCAAAAGGCGTAAGAATCCCGCGCGTTGCGAGTTGCGGGAGTGGTATCAATGGTTGGGTTGCGGGTCTTCGGTGCGAGCGTGGTCATGGCCGCGCTGGTCGCGTCGGCGCCGGCGTCGGCGCAGTTTTTCATGAAGTCCAAGGACCTTTCCGGTCAGGCTGTCCGGGGGGATGAGCCGGGCATTGCGCAGGCACTGCCGGGCGCGACCGAGAAGGAGGTCCGCGCGGCCCTCACCTGGACGCTGCGTGCCGGCATGAATGTCGCCGCGCTTCAGTGCCAGTTCGAACCGACGTTGCTAACGGTCGAGAATTACAACGCAATCCTGCTCGACCATCGGGCCGAGCTGAAGGATTCGTACGATACGGTTTACGACTACTTCAAGCGCACGCACAAGACGCCAAAGGCTGCGCAAACGGCGTTCGACCAGTTCGGCACCAAGACGTATTCGAGCTTCAACGCGATCGCGGCGCAGTACAACTTCTGCCAGACCGCCGGTTCGATCGGCCGTGCGCTGATCTATGCGCCGCGCGGCAGCTTCGCTGCGGTCGCGCAGGAGCGGATGCGCGAGATGCGCAATAGCCTGTCGCCTTGGGGTGAGCAGCAGTTCCCCCGCTCCTTCTATGCGGAATCACGCGTCCCGCGGCTCGACAAGGTCTGCTGGTCAAAGAAGGGCGAGTGGCAGACGAAGAAGTGCGGCTCGCTCGATTTCCCGCCGCCGGTGGCCGCAGTGAGCCTCGCGCAGCGGTAAGCCTCAGGCTTTGCCAGGATCTGGACGGCGCCGCAGCGATGCGGCGCCGTTTTCATTCGGCAGCTCCGATTGACGATCACACCGGTACGAAGGCGTTCTGGCTGCGGTCCTTGCGCACCTTGGCACCGTCGAACACGGTTCCGTTCATCGCGATCCAGACGCCTGGCGGCGCCACCTGCGCGGTGGCGAATGCCATGCCGAGATTGAAGGCCGCGTCGCTCTCCGCAAAGCGCGCCGGCGACAATGCGCCGACCAGTACGACCGTTTTCCCTTCGAGCCCGCTCAGCGCCTGCGCCGTCTCGGTCATCGTGTCGGTGCCATGCGTGATGACGATCCGGTCCTCCGGCGCGTGTGTGACGGCGTAGCGAATGGCGGCGCGATCCTCATCGGTCAGTTCCAGGCTGTCCTTGCGCATCAGGCCGACAATGCGGTGGGGCAGCGTCACGCGCGCGGTGTGGAGCAGCCGGTCCACCACCGTGTCGCCGATCTGATAGGTGCTCAGCGCATCGAAATAGAGCTTGTCGATGGTTCCGCCGGTGGTGAGGATCAGCACTTGAGTCACGGGCAACACTCCGCCGTTCTGTTAACGAGCAGCGCCATGACCCAAGTTGCCGGCGATCGAAAGGCCCCGCGTCCCGGCGACCGATATCACGCGGCGACGCGCGCCCGCGGTGGCGCCGGGTTGGAAAACTCCATGCTGTCGTCCACCGATCCGAACCGCAAGGCCATGACATCAAGGGCGTAATTCTGATTCAGCCGCCACGGCTTGCGGTTGCCCTGCTTGGGCAGTTGGTCTGCCACCCGCTGGATGTAGCCCGACGAAAAATCGACGAAGGGCTCGACGCCCACCGGCTCGGCGCCGATGCGCGGAGTGGCCTGCCGCATCCCCCGCTTCTTCATCGTGTTGAGGACGCGGCACAGGTACATGGCGACCAGATCCGCCTTCAACGTCCAGGATGCATTGGTGTAGCCGAACGTGAAGGCGAGGTTGGGAATGTCGGAGAACATCATCCCCTTGTACTGCAGCGCCGCGGACAGATCCTTGGTCTCCCCGTCAACGACCGGCGCGATGCCGCTGAGCAGCTTCACCTCCAGCCCTGTCGCCGTCACGATGACGTCCGCCGGCAGCGTGCGACCGGACTGCAATTTGATCCCGTCCTGCGTGAACCGTTCGATCGTGTCGGTCACGACCTCCGCCTTGCCCGCCTTGATCGTGTCGAACAGGTCGGCGTCAGGCACCAGGCACAACCGCTGGTCCCAGGGATTGTAGCGCGGCGTGAAATGGGTTGCGACGTCGTAATCAGGCCCGAGATGCTCGCGCACCTGATCGAGCAGCTTCTGCTTCACCTTTTCCGGCTTCTTGCGGGTCATGCGGTAGAAGACCATGCCGAACAGCACGTTCTTCCACCGCGTGATGCCGTAGGCGGCATGTTGCGGTAGCTTCGCGCGCAGCCAATTGGCCATGGAATCCTGCGCCGGCCGCGACACGACATAGGTCGGCGATCGCTGCAACATCGTCACGCTGGCCGCACGTTTCGCCATCTCCGGCACTAGCGTTACCGCCGTCGCACCGCTGCCGACCACGACTACGCGCTTGCCGCTGTAGTCCAGGTCTTCGGGCCAGAATTGCGGGTGGACGATCGTCCCCGCGAAGTCTTCCTGCCCGGCAAACTGCGGCGCGTGCCCACGCTCATAATCATAATAGCCGGAGCACATGTGCAGGAAGTTGGCGGTGAAGCTTACCGGTCCCTCCGGCGTTTCCGCGGTCACCGTCCAGCACGCATCGGGGGTGGACCAGGACATGCCGGTCACGCGATGATTGAACCGGATGCGGCGATCGATGCCGCCTTCCCGTGCCGTATCCTCGATATATTCGCGGATCGACGGGCCGTCGGCGATCGCCTTCGCCTTGGTCCACGGCCGGAAGTTGTAGCCCAGCGTGTGCATGTCGCTGTCGGAGCGGATGCCGGGATACCGGAACAGGTCCCACGTCCCGCCCATCGCCGCGCGCGCCTCAAGGATCAGATAGGATCGGTTCGGGCAACGCCGCTGCAGGTGATGCGCGGCGCCTACGCCGGACAGTCCGGCCCCCACGATGATGACGTCGACGTGTTCGGTCATGGCCGATCCTCTCCTTGTGCCCGAGCGTACCGCAACACGCCGGGCGGGGAAAGGACCAGACTTACTCGCGTGTCAGTAAGTGGCGGCCACCAGATCGCTGATGATCCGTTGGCCGCCGCCTCCCTCAATAATCCTTAGAGTAGCGCAGCTGCGCATTCGATCCGCCGAACGATCCCGCCTGGGTCAGCAGGCTGAGCGAACGGCTGAGCGCAATGGTCAACTGCGTGGCGGTGAAGCCGCGGGCATCCGTGACGATCTCGATATAGATATCGTCGGTCAGATACTTTCCGGCGGCAAGCGCCGTGCCGCGCCCAGCCGCATCGTCCGCGCCGAGGATGCGCAGGCGATCGAAGCCCGTGGCCGACCGAAGCTTGCCCAGCGGGTTCAGCCCGCCTCCCGACCCGCGCAGCGAGTTGAGTGCGGATGCGAGTTGCAGCGCCTCGATCGCCGACAGATTCTCCGGGTTGGTGCCGAACAGCAACCGGCTCAGCACCTCGTCCTGCGGCAGCGAGGGCGTGGAGGAGAAGGTGATCTGCGGCCGCTGGCCCGTGCCGGCGATGTTGATGGCGAAGGTAACGCCGTCGTTCACCGTGGTCGCGCGTATATCGATATCCGGGTCGGTCATCGCCCCGCCGCGGAAGCGGACCCGGCCCTGTTCCAGGTCGAAGCGCTTGCCGGCGAAGGAATAGGTGCCGCGCACCAGATCCAGCCCGCCGGTGATCAGCGGCGCCGCGGACGTGCCGCCCACCTTGATGTCGGCCTCCCACTCGCTTTCCAGCCCCATGCCGGAGACGAACAGCTGGTTGTCGGCGCGAATGCGGATATCGAGGCGGAACAGCCCCATGGACTGCGGTTCCGCCGCCGCCGGCCGATCGGTGATCCGCGCCGGACGAATGTCGCTCTTGCGGCGAACGCCCGTCAGCTCGGGCACTTCCGCCCACCCCTGGCGGATGATCTGGTAGCGCGCCTCGGGGATGGTGAGATCCGCCTTGATCAGCCCGCCGCCACGCCCGTTGGTCACCGACAGAGTGCCGGTGGCGGTCGCACCCAGCGAATCCGACCGGGCGAGCCGTGCGTCGTTCAGCTGGGCATCGATCTGCATCGGATACCCCTGATCCGCCGCCAGGCTAACATAACCCTGCGCGCGCACGGTTCCGTCGCCCGCCCGCCCCGTCAGGCTGTCGAGCTGCAGCCGGTCGTTATTGAACCGCGCGCGGATCGCCATGTTCGACAGGCGCGTACCGTAGGTTTCATTGTCATAGGTCAGATTGTCGGCGCGGATCAGGCCGTTCAGCTGCGGCGCCGAAACACGGCCGCCGAAGTCCGCGGCGACGACGATCGGCCCGGTCAGCTGCTGGTGCGCGAGGCCGCTCAGGCTGAATAGCACGCCCGACGGGCCATTGTAGCGGATGCCGCCGCTCAGCGGGGCGGCCATCAGGCGCGATGCCCAGGATCCGCCGGTGCCGAGCGGTCGCAGGAACGCCTGCAGCCGGCCGACTGTTGTCGAACCGCGATTGATCAGCGCACGCGCCTCGGCGCCGCTTCCCGACAGCCGGCCGGCAAAGACGACGTCCACCGGTTCCGACACCGTGGCAAGGCTGGACCGCTGGAAGCCGGTGATCGTCATCCGGGCATCCGCCTGCGGGAAGGCGTCGGCGCTCGCCTGGGCGAAGTCCAGGCTGCCGGTCGCCTTTCCGCCAAGGCCGAGATTCGGGACCAGCGCATTGGCGATCGACAGGTCGAGACTGTCGAGACGCATCTGCGCGCTGAGCCCGTCACCATAGGAGCCCGCAATGCGCAAACGACCCTGGTCAAAGATGATCTGGGTCGGCGCCAGCCGGTACACGCCCGCATTGTTGGTGATGCGCGCCGGGTTGCCGGTGCGGAAGTTGATGTTGTTGGCCTGTCCCTGCAACGCGACGAGATAGTTGTCGGGCGACAGACGGGCGTTAGCGGCCAGTCGGAACGGTACGCTGTTGGACCCGGTGAACAGGGCCTGTGCCGTCCCCTTGCCGCCGGCATAATTCACCTTCACGCGGCCGCTCTCGATCACCGTTGGGCCATAGCGCAGGTCCGCAACCTGGGCGTCCGCGATCACTTGGGGCTGATCGTAGAGGACGACATTGGCCTTCACGATCGCGCGGCCGATGACGAAGTCGACGTCGCCGGGGAAGCGGGCCGCATTGGCGCGCGCGTCGATCGCAGCCGTCTGATAGCGTCCCTGCCCGCCCAACTGGACGGTGCCTCGCGTGCCCGAGCCGGCAAACTGCACGCGGCCGGCGAACGGCCCCGCCGCGGTCTGCACCACGCGTCCGGCGAAATTGACCCCGGCAAAGATGACCCGGCGGATGTCGATCGCCAGCTGCGATCCCGGCGTGACCAAGACGTCGGCATTGAACGGACCATAGGTGGTCCCGCCCGTCGCGGTCACGGCATAGGCGCCGTTGCGGCCGACGATACGCGCGTTGAGGTCGGCAAGGCCGATCCCGACGCCGGGGCGCGGCGCGCGCAGGTTCACCACCGGCGCGGCGGCGCTTCCGCTGACCCGCGCGAACAGCGGGCCATATTGGTTGGAATAGGCGTCGGCCGACACCGCGACCGCACCGGTATTCAGGTCATAACGCCCCTCGCCCCGCGTCACGCGGAACAGCGGCGCCGTCAGCTTCATGTTGCGGAAGGTGACGATTCCGTCGGTATCATAGCCGAAGTTCGTGAAGGCGACGGCGTTGCCGCCGAGGAAGCTGCGCGCGCCGTCGTTGAAGATCTGGCGCGTTTGCACGCCCACGCGACCGACGATCCCGAACCCGCCATTGGGCTTTGTCACCAATTCGGCATCGGTCGTCAGGTTGAGGATGCCGACACTCTCGACCCGGAAATTGTTGACCCGGCCCTTGAGCGCGCCCGTGTACCGGCCGGTTTCCATATTGGCGGCGATGATCGCGGTCGCATCGATCGTGTCGGAGCGGATGCGCAGATTGTCGGAGAGGATCTGCGGCATGTCGATCGCGATATCGCCATCTAGCCGGACGTTAGTCGTAAGGCCACCCAGTGCAGGGTTCAGCCCGGAAATGCGCCGCGCACGACCATGGACGGGCACCAGGATGCGATCCGCATCCACCCGTGCCAGCCCCTCGGCATACAGGTTCTCGACCGTGGTTTCGGCAAAGCCCAGCGTGGTCGCACGCAGCTTATAGTCCACCGTTGGCGTCGCGAAGGCGCCGTTCAGCACTACTCGTGCCAGCACGTCCCGACCACGCAGATTGGGGGCGATGGCGCCCGGCGTCAGCAGCTTGGCATCGACCGCGAAATTGCCGAAGCGGCTGTTCGCCAGGTCGACGATGCCGCCGCCGTCCACCGCCAGCGCGCTGGAGCGCAGCTTGAACCGGGTATCCGCACGCCGCTCGGCGAGCGTCGAATCGATTGCTACGTCCAGCTGCGGCGCGGTCAGTCGCTCGACCGGCCCTTCAAGATACAGCCCCGGCCGGGTCGTGCCGCGCACCTCGATATGCCCGTCGCGGGCCGACAGGTTGAGATCCGCCAGACGCCCGCCGCCGAGCGTCGCGTTCAACTTGCCCTGCCACGACTTCCAGCTGCCGCGACCGTCGATCGTGGCGGTAAGCGGCGCCTTGGTACCGGCCAGGCCGGAAACGAGGCCGCCAGCGGGCGCGAACAGGCGCGCGTCTATCGTTAGCTTGTTGTCGTCGGGAACCGCATCCAGCCGTAGGCGAAGCGTATCGCCACCGGCCACGCCCGGTCCCCGCAGCGCCCCGGCATCCACCGTCAGCTGGGCACGCCGATCGGCGATATGCGCCGACCCGTCGATCCGCGCGATGTGCCGCCGACCGGCCACCGGCGGCTCCATGACGAAGCGAGCCACGCGCAGCCGATCGATATCGATGTCGAGATCGGGCAGCAGTGGCGCGTTCGGGTCGCTCGGCTGCGGGATCAGTTCGGGATTGCGCGCCATCGTGATGAGCTCGCTCTGCAGGCTCTTCACGTTCACGTGATTGTTGAGGAACGCGAACGGCCGCCAGTCCACGTCAAGGCGCGGCGACACAATGAACACGCCCTTCGGATCGCTTACGCGAACATCGGTCAGCACCATCCGCCCGTACAACGACCCGTCGATCCGGCCGACCTTGATGTTGAGGCCGCCAGCCGTCGTGTAATTGCCCAGCTGGTTGGCGACGAAGCGCCGCCCGGGATCGGTGTTGATGCCGAAGACGATCGCCAGCAGCAGCAGCACCAGCGCCGCCAGTGCGATGCCGATCCATTTGACGACGCGCTGCCAGAGCGGACGACGCTCGATGATTACCTCGGTGGTGGGCGCTGTGTTGTCCTCGACCATCAGAATGCCTGCCCGATCGAGACGTACAGCGCGACCTTGGGATCGCCCGGCCGCGGATTGAGCGGGGTGGCGACGTCGACGCGCAAGGGTCCGAAATTGGTGTAGAAGCGCCCGCCGATGCCCGCGCCGAACCGCAGGTCAGACGCATTGGGGAACGTGCTTTCATAGGCATTGCCGGCGTCGATGAACGGCACGATGCCGAAATTGCCGAACCGGTAGCGCGCCTCCAGCGAGAATTCGTTGATGCTTCGTCCCCCAACCGGGCGCAGATCGGCGAGGTTGATCTCACCGTCGTCGTTTGGCTTCAGCGACGATACCGGCTCGAGCGGCCCGAGACGCTGATAGCCGTAGCCGCGGACCGATCCGCCGCCGCCACCATAATAGCGCCGCGACGGCGCCAGATCATCGCGCGAGATGCCGAAGATCGATCCCGCCCGCGCGCGGCCCGCGATCACCAGGCTGTCGGTGACCGGGTAATAAGCTGTCGCCTCCAGCATGGTGCGCGCATAGGGCCGCACCTGCCCATGCACTGATGCCTCCGGGCTGACATTCAGCTTGAGGCGGAAGCCGCGGGTGGGGTTGAGCAGGTCGTTCGACCGATCCCACACGGTCTGCATCGGGATCGCCGCGATGCCATAAGTGCGGCGCACGCGCTCGTTCAGGTCGAAGTCGAAGACACTCTCGTTGGTCGCGATCAGCTCGCCGCCGAACGCGTAGGTGAATTGCTTCTGCCACAATGGCGTCGATTCATATGCCCACCGCGCGAAGAGCGAACCGGTGTAGGAATCGAATGCATCGTAATTGGAATGGCTGGCGGTGATGCCGGTGAAGAAGCTGCGATCGCGGCGCCCGGCATTCTGCCGCCGGAACGTGGCCGCCGCGCCCTGTTGCTGCGTGCCCGCCACTGCCGCGAGGATCAAGGCGCCCTCCGGCGGGAACAGGTTGCGATGCGTCCAGCCGCCTTCCAGTTTGACGCCCTCACCCGTGCCGTAACCAGCACTGCCGGCCAGGCTGCGCCACGGCCCCTTGGTCTGGCGGACCATCATGTCGATCTGCTCGGTTCCCTCCGGGCCCGGCCGTCCGGTTCGCACCGGTTCGACGCTGATCGTGTCGAACAGGCCGGTCGCGATCAGCGCCTCGCGCAGATCGTCGCGCAGCCGCTGGTCGTACAATTCGCCCTGCTTGAACCGCGGGAAGATGCTGAGATGGTCGAGGTCGAAGACGTTATCGCCCTCGGTCTGCACCACGCCGAAGGACGATCGCGGCCCGGTATCCACCGGCAGCGTATAATCGCCCGTCATCGTCTCGTCGTCGAGCAGGATGTCGCGCTCTCCTACCTCCACGAACGGATAGCCCCGCTGCGGCAGCACGAGCGAGACATTTGCCTCTGCCCCCTGCACGCGCGCGGCCTCGATCGGGTCGCCGGTCTTCAGGGGCAATTGCTCGCGCACCAGATTGGGCGGCACCGTCGGGTTCGCGACCACGGTGATGGTGCCGAGCTTGAATATCGGTCCCGGCGTCGCGGTCAGGACCACGCGAAGACGGCCCGGTTCGTTGGGGATCGTCTCCAGCACCATCGACGCGGTGCCATCATAATAGCCGAGCGACTTCATCAGCCGGACGGCAAGCTGTTCGTCCTCGCGCCCGCGCGCATTTACCTGCGTCGCATTGGCCGCCTTGCCGCCGCCTTCGCGCAATGCAGACAGCGAATTGAACTCATCCTCCAATCCGATGTCATTCAACCCGCGGACCACCGTCTCATACCGGACCTCGGGTGCATCGCTGTCCGTGACGTCCGCGGCGGTCTGCAGCGGCACCGTGTCGGTCGCGCTGAGCGGCGGCAACGGCTGGTTCAGCGCCGGGTCCTCGGGTGCGGGCGGCGGGATGGTGGCGCTTCCATCGATCGGCGCGGCAGACGATCCGTCGGGCAACGGCTGCACGGTCTGCGGCGGCATCGGCTCGAGCGGCGCATTGATATCGCCGGAGAGCGACGGGAGCGCGGCGTCGAATGCGGCATCGGGCACGATGGGCTCGTTCCCTTGCGCATTCTGCGGCGCCGTCGCTGATTTGGGTGCGTCAGGTCCAGTTGCAGGGGCGGTCCCCGGCTTTGCCATCTGCCCGCTCGCTGCCGCTGAAGATGCAGCAACCAGCGCAACCGCGAGCCACCGATGACAACCCGAATTGAACCGCACAAACGCCCCTTCTCAGCCTCGGGACGTCCGATTTTTCGAATCCCCCCGCATGGCCCAACGCTTTGTTGAACGATAAGTTTCCGCACCGTAACCGGTGCGACAAGTTGCGACATGTTCAGGGTGGCAACCCCGCTTGAAAGCGATTACGCGACAGGCTTAACGATGCCACTGGGCTGCCGCACCGGAGCGGCCGCTTTCTGCGGAGATCATGGTCAATGTATCGAGCGAAAGTTCGTGCACTCGCGTGTGCCCGGTCGGCTAATGATCTGACGAGCAAGCAGGATTGATGCGGTTGATAGAGGTGCGAACGCTCGCGTTGGTCAGCGCGGTGGCTCTGGCGGCGTGCAGCAGCGGCGGCGACACCGGCAATCAGGGCGCCGGAACCCAGGGCAAGGCCGCGGGCAAGGGTGACGGCGGGCAACCGCCGCAGGTTGGCTATGTCGTGGTCCAGCAGACCCGTGTCCCGCTGATGACCGAACTGCCTGGCCGGACCTTCGCCTACCAAAGCTCCGAGGTGCGCCCTCAGGTTAGCGGCGTCATCCAGAAGCGGTTGTTCAAGGAGGGCTCCCTGGTGCGGCAGGGGCAGCCGCTCTACCAGATCGATCCGAGCCTGTACCGCGCGGCCGTGAACGAGGCATCGGCCGCGGTGCAAAGCGCGCAGGCGACGGCGGCCGCCGCACGTGTGCGTGCCGAACGCTTCCGTCCGCTGGCGGAGATCGAGGCAGTCAGCAAGCAGGATTATACCGACGCGGTCGCAACCCAGCGTCAGGCGGAGGCGAGCATCGCGCAGAACCGCGCCCAGCTGGAAACGGCGCGCGTCAACCTGCGCTTTACCACCGTTCCCGCCCCGATCACCGGCCGGATCGGCCGGTCGCTGTTCACCGTCGGTGCGCTGGTGACCACCAGCCAGGCGGACCCGCTGGCGACGATCCAGCAGCTCGACCCGATCTATGTCGATATCCAGCAATCCGCGGCCGACCTGTTGCGGCTGCGCCGGCAACTCGCCAGCGGCGGCGCATTGCCGGCCAGCGCCGCCGTCCGCCTGAAGCTGGAAGATGGCAGCGATTATGGTCGCACCGGCTTTGTCGAATTCTCCGAAGTGGTGGTCGATCAGCAGACCGGCACCGTGACGATGCGCGCCCGCTTCCCCAATCCGGACGGGCTGCTGCTGCCGGGCATGTTCGTGCGTGCCGTGTTCGCTCAAGCGATCGAGGCCAACGCGTTTCTCGTGCCGCAGCAAGCCGTCGCGCGCGATCCGCAGGGCAATGCGACCGTGTGGGTCGTTGATGCCAACAACAAGGCCGTGCAGCGCACGGTGCAGACCGTCCGCGCCGATGGCGCGAACTGGATCGTGACCGGCGGGCTCAACCCCGGCGATCGCGTCATCACGCAGGGCACCGCCCGCCTGAGTCCCAACAGCACGGTACGTCCTGTCCCCGCCTCGGCGCCGCAGCAGCCCAAGCCCCCCACGCCCGAACAGCTGAAGCAACAGCAGAAGGCGAAGGGCGGCTGAGATGTCGCGCATCTTCATTGACCGTCCGATCTTTGCCTGGGTTCTTGCCATCATCGTCATGATGGCGGGTGCCGGTGCGATCATGGGCCTTCCCATCGCGCAATATCCCGACGTGGCGCCGCCGCAGGTGTCGATCCGCGCCACCTATCCCGGCGCGAATGCGGAGACGATCGAGAACTCGGTCACGCAGATCCTGGAGCAGCAGCTGACGGGAATCGACGGCCTGCTCTACTTCGCCTCGTCGTCCAGCTCGCGCGGCTCGGTGTCGATCACCGCGACGTTCGAAAAGGGCACCGATCCCGATATCGCGCAGGTCCAGGTCCAGAACTCGATTCAGCAGGCGCTGACCCGCCTGCCGGCGCAGGTGCAGCAGCAGGGCGTCACCGTGCGAAAGTCCAACCCGGACTTCCTGATGATCGCCGGCGTCTATGACGAGAGCGACCGGATGACCAACCGGGACGTCTCCGACCTGATGACCTCGACGCTGCAGGACCCGCTGGGCCGTGTGCAGGGCGTCGGCGACACCAATGTCTTCGGCTCGCAATATGCGATGCGCATCTGGCTCGATCCGGCGAAGCTCGCGAGCTTCCAGCTGATGCCGGGCGACGTGGTGAGCGCGATCCAGACGCAGAATACCGAAGTTGCGGCGGGCGAGATCGGCGGACAGCCGATGCCGTCCGACCAGATGCTGAACGCGACGGTCACCGCTCAGTCGCGCCTCCAGACGCCGCAGCAATTCCGCGACATCATCCTCAAGACGCTGCCATCGGGCGCCACCGTGCGCGTCGGCGATGTGGCGCGGGTGGAGCTCGGCTCCGAAAACTACAATGCCAGCAGCCGGATCAACGGCCATCCGGGCGCCGGCATCGCCATCCTGCTCGCGCCGGGCGCCGACGCGCTGACCACCGCGGAACTGGTGAAGGCGGAGATCGCGCGCATCGCGAAAACCTATCCGCCCAACATCAAGGTCGCCTACGCCAACGATTCGACGGACTTCATCAAGCTGTCGATCGACGAAGTGGTGAAGACGCTGATCGAGGCGATCATCCTCGTCGTCATCGTCATGTTCGTCTTCCTGCAGAGCTGGCGCGCGACGCTGATCCCGACGATTGCGGTGCCGGTCGTGTTGCTTGGCACCTTCGCGGTCTTCTATCTGGCGGGCTTCTCGATCAACACGCTGACCCTGTTCGGGCTGGTGCTGGCGATCGGTCTGCTCGTCGATGACGCGATCGTGGTCGTGGAGAATGTCGAGCGTCTGCTTGAGGAAAATCCCGACATGACGCCGCGTGAAGCGACGATCGAGTCGATGAACGAGATCACCGTTGCGCTGATCGCGATCGCGTTGGTGCTCTCCGCGGTGTTCCTGCCGATGGCGTTCTTCGGCGGGTCGACCGGCGTGATCTACCGCCAGTTCTCGCTGACCATCATCTCGGCAATGGTGCTGTCGGTCGCCGTGGCGATCGTCCTGTCGCCCGCGCTCACTGCAACGCTGCTGAAGCAGCGCCACAAGAAGGATGAGGACCGCCGCGAAGGTCGCTTCGCGCGCCATTTCGGCTGGGTCAGCGACCGGCTCGACCGCGCGAGCCACTGGTTCAACACCAGTTTCGAGCGCGCGACCGAGCGATATGTCGCTGCCACCCGCCGCGTCATCGATCGCAAGTGGCTGTTCGTCGGCATCTACCTGGTGATCGTCGCACTGCTCGCCGTGCTGTTCCTTCGCCTTCCCACCGGCTTCTTGCCGACCGAGGATCAGGGCGGCACGCAGGTGCAGTTCCGCCTGCCCGCCGGCGCGACCCGCGCCCGCACCGAGGAAGTGCAGAAGGCAGTCGAGCATTATTTCCAGGAGTATGAGAAGAATAACGTCCGCACGATGCTGACCGTCGCCGGCGGCGGCGGTGGCGGCGCTTCCGGGCAGAATACCGGTCAGGGCTTCATCTCGCTCACGGACTGGGCGGACCGCAAGGGCAAGGAAAACTCGGCCGACGCGATCGTCGCGCGTGCCGCAGCCGCCTTCCGCGCGTTCCGCGATGCGCAGGTGTTCGCGCTGGTCCCGCCCGCGATCCGTGGCCTTGGCCAGTCCGAGGGCTTCACCATGGAGCTTCAGAATACCGGCGGCCTCAGCACCAAGGAATTTGCCGCGGCGCGCGACAAGCTGCTGGCGATGGCCAATGCCGATCCGAAGCTGTCGGGCGTGCGCCTGTCCGAACTGCCGGATATCGGCACGCTGCGCGTCAACACCGATCCGCAGCGCATCGCAGCGCTCGGCCTGTCGCAGACCGACGTCAACACGACGCTGTCGACCGCCTGGGGCGGCCGCTACGTCAACGACTTCGTCGATCGTGGCCGCGTGAAGCGCGTGTTCGTGCAGGGCGATGCGCCCTATCGCGACAATCCCGATTCGCTGAACCAATGGTTCGTGCGCGGCGCGAACGGGCAGATGGCGCCCTTCTCCAGCTTCGCGTCGACCAGCTGGTCGCAGGCGCCAACGACCGTGTCACGCTTCAACGGCATCCAGTCGTTCGAATTCCAGGGTTCGGCGGCGCAGGGTGGCAGCTCGGGTGACGCAATGGCGCGGATCGAGGAACTCGCGCGACAGATCCCGGGAACCAGCGTAGCCTGGGCCGGCATCTCCTATCAGGAACGCCTGTCGGCGGGCCAGGCCCCGCTGCTCTACGGCCTGTCGATCATCGTGGTGTTCCTGTGCCTCGCCGCTTTGTACGAAAGCTGGTCGATCCCGCTGGCGGTGCTGCTCGTCATCCCGGTCGGGTTGATCGGCGCAGTTGCCTTCGTCACGCTGCGCGGCCTCACGAACGACGTGTACCTCCAGATCGGCCTGCTCACGACCATGGGGCTCGCGGCGAAGAACGCCATCCTGATGATCGAATTTGCCGAGCAGGAAGAGAAAAAGGGCGCGCGCGTCATCGAAGCGGCGCTGACCGCAGCGCGCATCCGCCTTCGCCCGATCCTGATGACCAGCCTCGCCTTCATCTTCGGCGTGCTACCGCTTGCCATTTCCACCGGCGCTGGCGCGAACAGCCGCATTGCCATCGGCACGGCGGTGATCGGCGGCATGTTCACCGCGACGGTGCTGGCGATCTTCTACATCCCGTTGTTCTTCGTGCTGGTGCGTCGCGGCTTCCGTGACGGCATGGCAAAGCTGCGCGGCGAGGAACCCGGCCACCGCCCGCCTGAAGACAATAATGTGCCCCCCAAGGGCACACCGCAGCTGGAGCAATCGTGATGCGCCTCCTCCTGCCGCTTCTGCTCGGCACCGCGCTCACCGGATGCAGCATGGCGCCCAAATATGTGCGACCCGACCTTCCGGTCCCGGCGTCGTGGCCGACGGGCGACGCCTATCTGCAGCAGAGCGAGGCCGCGCTGCCCAGCGTCACCTATCGTGACATCTTCCGCGACCCACGGGTGCAGCGTCTCATCGACCAGGCGCTCGCGAACAATCGCGATCTTCGCGCCAGCGTCGCCAATATCGAGGCAGCGCGTGCGCAATACCGCATCCAACGTGCGGAGCTGTTCCCGCAGGTGGACACCGGCGCCACCATCACCCGGCGCGAGATCGGCCGGCAGGCGGCGGGCGGCAATTTCGCCGTCGGCGGCACCACTTATCAGGCAACATTGGGAACGAGCGCGTTCGAACTGGATCTGTTCGGCCGTGTCCGCTCGCTCAGCGACGCCGCGCTCGCGCGTTATTTCGGTCAGGAGGCCGCCGCGCGTGCCGTCCGCCTGACGCTGACCGGCGATGTTGCCAGCGCCTGGCTTACCTATGCGGCGGACCAGAGCCTGCTGAAGATCGCGCAGAACACCGCCGCAGCCGCGCGGCGATCGGTAGACCTCACCCGCGCGCGCGTGTCGGGCGGCATCGCGCCGCGCACCGACCTGCGCCAGGCGGAGCAGATCCTCGCCACGGCGGAGGCCAATATCGCCAGCCAGCGCACCGCGCTGGCGCAGGATATCAACGCACTGCAACTCCTCGTCGGCGCGCCGATCGACCCGACGCTTCTGCCCGCCTCGATCGAGGAAGCCGCCGGCACAGTGGCAGAGCTGCCGGCCGGGCTCGACAGCCAGGTCCTGCTGCGCCGGCCCGACGTGGTGCAGGCCGAATATGATCTGCGCGCCGCCAACGCCGAAATTGGCGCTGCGCGCGCCGCGCTGTTCCCGCGCATCTCGCTGACCGGGCTGTTCAGCTTTGCCAGCACGGCGCTCTCCTCGCTGATCAGCAGTGACGCGTTGACCAAGACCGCGACCGGCAACATCGCCTATCCAATCTTTGCCGGCGGCGCGGCACGGGCCGGCGTGGCGCAGACCCGCGCGCAGCAGCAGGCCGCGCTTGCCCGATACGAAGGGACGATCCAGACCGCGTTCCGCGAAGTTGCCGATGCGCTCGCCCGCCGCGGCACCATCAGTGATGAACTCGCCGCGACCGAGCGGTTCGCCGCCGCCGCGCAAGACACCTACCAGCTGTCGAATGCGCGCTATCGCGGCGGGGTGGAGCCGTTCCTGACCACGCTGGACGCGCAGCGCTCTCTCTACGCAGCGCAGCAGCAGCTGGTGCAGACCCGCCTGATCCGCGCGACGAATTTGGTGACGCTCTACCGCACGCTCGGCGGCGATTCGCAGCTCGCGGTCAACGCGGCGGGCGCCGTCCCTGCCCCGGCCCTGGTGGGCTCATCCGCGCTGAACCCGCAGTGACCGGCACGTAATCCTCACCATATAGTCAGGATTATGCGGCCGCGCGGCAGAACCTTGTCCGGTTCTGTCCGTTGTTCGCGGACGCGGAGGAGACGCACACGATGGCCAATGATGCGGCGGATACGGTGGTGGCGCCGCCCTCCCCGCTGTTGGCGCTCACCGAATTGCCCCGCGCGCTGCTGGAGTTCGGCATGCTGCCCTGGGCCGCCCCGGCGCTCGCCAGCGTCCCGCATGGCGACGGTCATCCCGTCCTCGTCATCCCCGGCTTCAACGCCTCGGACAAGTCGACGCGAATCCTGCGCTTCTACCTTCGCCGGCTCGGCTATGACGTTCACGGCTGGGACCTCGGGCGCAACCGGGGCCCGCGTTCGATCGGATCGGAGGGCGAGAAGCTGATCGCCCGGCTCGAGGCGATCCACGCTGCCGAGGGGCGCAGCGTCAGCGTCGTCGGCTGGAGCCTGGGCGGGATCATGGCCCGCGTGATCGCCCACCGTCGCCCGGCCATGGTGCGGCAGGTCATCACCCTCGGCGCGCCGTTCTCTGGCACGCCGCGATCGACGCGGGTGTGGCGGATCTACGAATATCTGTCGGGGCACAAGATCGATGACCCGGTGGCTCTTGGCTATATGGGCGAGGCCGCGCAGCAGCTGACCGTCCCGTCCACCGCGATCTGGAGCCGCGACGACGGCATCGTGCCCTGGGCCAATTGCGTCGAGCCGCATTGCGCCACCACCGACAATATCGAGATCTTTGGCAGCCACTTCGGCATGCCGGTCAATCCTGCCGTCCTCTATGCGGTGGCCGACCGGCTCGCCCAGCCGGAGGACGATTGGAAGCCGTTCGATCGGCGCGGCCTGCTACGCGCCATGGCGTACCCTACCGTCGGCCACGCCTGATCCCGCGCATCTTACGGGATCGATTGTCCGCGCCAGATCACCGGCGCGGACAATCGAACGCGTTAGCGATCAGTCCGCCTTGCGAGCGGTCTGTCCTGATTGGGTCGGGCCATAGAGCGCCGCATTGAACAGGAACTTGAACGACGGATAGGGCTGGCCGCGCTGCGTCACTTCATTGGCGAGCAGGTAAACCCGGCCCTGCCCCAGTGTCCCGTCGATCACGGTGGCCGTGCCGTTCAGTGCCTTCTGCCCCCAGGCCCAGCCAGACCGCAGCGGATCGTCGCTGGCGAACCACGCCACCCGCCGCACACCCGCCTGCCCCGGCACCGCGGCATAGGTCGGATTGTTGTTGTAGAAGATGTCGAGCGACTCGGGGAGGCCGTACGCCAGCGGGTCGCTGGGATCGACCTTTGCCTGCAACACTGAACCCGGCACATAGAATTTGGTGCTCGGCAGTGGCACGCGCTTGCCCGATGCATCGACACTGGTCAGCGCATTGTAGACAGGCAGCCCCATCTCGGCCCCGAGACGTGTTGCGCCGCCGACTGCGATCACGGTACCGCCCGCCTTGGCGAAGGCAGCGATCTGCGGCACCGTCTTCTCGCTGGTGATATGACCCAGGGTAGCGCGCCATTCGGCCGGCAGGTCGGCGGCATCCGGCTGCTTCTGTGGCGGCCGCCCCTCGCGTCCCAGCACGTCCGACTGGAACACCAGCACGTCATATTTTGCGTTCAGTCCGCTCTTGTCGAGCTCCTGCGGATAGACCCGCGTGTAGGGGAATTCGTACTTCTCGAAGATCCAGCGGTTCCAGCCCGACGCCATCGAGCCGCCATAATGGTCCACCAGCCCGATCCGCACCGGCTTCAGCTTCACCGCGTCGCCCGCAGGCTTGGCGGTAACGGCATGCGCATCGATCCCCAGCGTCCTGACCGCACCATCGACGATGCCGCTCGCAGCGCCGCCCGCCGGGATCCACAAGGCGCCCGGGGCCAGCTGCTCGCCGCCAATGGTCACACCCTGGTTCAGCCAGTACACCGGCACTCCGGCCTTCAGCAGCCGATTGGTCAGGATGAAGCTGTTGTTGGTCGCATGGCTGACGACATAACCCGCCCCACCGTCGCCGATCACGCGCCCGGCCGGCGGAGTCTGGATCACATCGGTGACTTGCGGGAAATGCTGCGGCGCGCCGTCGAGCAGGCGATCGAACGTGACGTTCATCTGATACGCCAGCGTGTAGCCGGTGATGTCATACGGCCGGATCGGCGGCCCGCCCGGATAGGCGAAGTCCTGCGGATGGTCCTGCGGCTCAAACATGTCGAGCACGTGCGGGCGAAACGCCTGGTCGGACCGCACAATGTACGAGCCGGCGGCATAGCGTTTGCCGCCATAGCTGAACGGCTTGTCCGCCCGTTCCACCTCGACCCCGGTCTTGATCAGCGAGTTGAGGAAATCCACCGTGGTGGGCAGATCCGCCTGCTTGTCGACCGGCAGCACGAACGCGCGCGGCGCGCGATATTGTGGATCGCGCAGGATCGTCTGGTACAGCGTGGAGGGCACGATATCGCGCGTGTTATACCCGGCCAGATCGTCTAGCGCGCTACCGCCGCTCTCCTTCTTCAGCCGCTCCGCCGCCGCCTTGACCGCGTCGATCCGCTTGGGCGTGACAACCCAGCTATCCTCGCTACCCTTCTGGATCTGGTTTCGACCCATGACGTAGCGGTTGAACAGCACCGTCTCGCGGTTGCGCGAGGCATAGTCGAGGATCGCCCGCGACATTTCCTTCACGTAATCGATCGACTGCTGGAAGTGCCATTTCTGCGGCGCGATCGTCATCACGCCATCGGATGTGGCGAGCTGCTTCGCCGGCACGAGCGGGATTTCCATCGGCGTCGGGCTGCCGATGATCTCGGTCAGGATGCCGATTTGATTGTGGAAATAGCCGACCGTGCGGACGCCGCCGTTGAACCAGGTCGAATAGGGTGCGCCCGATCGCGAGACTGACCCGCCCTTCCCCTGCGCCACCAGTCGCGCATGCATCGCCGTACCCACGGCATCCGTCTGGTTGATGACCAGCGGCTCGTTGTTGAAATTGTACGGATCGCGGAAGGGCGGGATGAACACCACCGTGCCAACCGGCCCGGTCTGATGCTGGTTATAGAGGATCTGGGGGAACCACTCGCGATAGGCCGCGCGGTTCATGTTGGTAGTCTCGGGCTGGTGCGAGGCGTAGCTGTCGCGGTTGTTATCGTGCCCGACGTACTTCTGGTAAAGCACGGGGATCGTGTTCGTGCTGCGTTTCGCCTTGTCCGCGGGGCGCATGTACCAGTCGGCAACGAGGTCCAGCCCGTCCGGGTTGGCGAACACATAGAGCCCGATCGTGTCGTTCAGGATGCGCATCGTCTCGGGGTCAGTCCGCGTCAGCATTTCGTGGATCAGCTGAACGTGGCTTTGCGCGTTGACGACTTCGGTCGCATGCAGCCCGGCGTCGATCCACACGACGGCCTTGCCCTGGTCGGCCAGCGCTTTCGCCTGATCGTCGGTCAGCCCCTTGGCCAGCGCGAGCTGCTGCGCAATGCCGCGATAACGATCAAGGTTGCGGATGTTCTCTGGCGACGAGATGATCGCCATATATTGTTCGCGACCCTCGGCGGTCTTGCCGATGCTCACCAGCTTCATCCGGTCACTTTCCTGTGACACCTTCTGAAGCCACTCGCTGATCTGCTTGTAATTGGCGAGGAAATAGTCGGAGCCCGGCTTTGCCTTGAGCACCGCGACCGGGTCGGTCACGGTCCGCGACTGGGCGGTTGCCGCGCCGCTGGCGAAAACGATCGACAGCCCTGTGGCTGCCAGCATCAATGCGCGCATCGTGATCTGCTCCCCCTGTTTACTTCGCCCCCGCAAGCATCAGCAATGTGGCGAGGCTCACCGCCATGCTGTCCACGTCCTTTGGCTTGTCGACCACCATCGCCTCTTCCAGCGAATGCGCCCGCATCGTCTGGAAGCCGGATCCCAGCGTCACCGCCGGGATGCCAAGGCTCATCGGAATGTTGGAATCGGTCGATCCCGCGCCATAGCTGGGCGTGAAGCCCGCTGCCCTGGTGACGGCGGTCGCGATCTGGACGATGTCGGTCGACGACGCCGTGGTGCCGACCGGCCGGTCACCGACCTGCTTCGCCTCATAGGTGATCTTGCCCTTGGCGGTGGGCCGCGCGGCGTTCTCCGCCGCTACTGCGCCCGGCAACATGGCGAGGAAGTTCTTCTCCACCGTGTCCAGTTCGGCCTTGCCGACCGACCGCATGTCCACCGTCATCGCGGTCGAAAACGGGATCGAATTGACCGAGGTGCCACCTTCCAGCAGGCCGACATTGTACACGGTGCGCGGTTCCGCCGGCACCTTCATCTTGCCGAACTCGACCATGGCATTGGCCATGGCATAGGCGGGGTTCACCAGGCCGAAATCGCCCATCGAATGGCCGCCCGGCCCCGAGAATGTCACCTTGTAGCGCTTCGATCCGACCCCCGCATTGGTGATGCGCCCCGCGCGCCCCGGCTCCAGCGAGATGAAGTAGCCGATTCGATCCTTCAGCGGCCCCTTGGTGAACAGATAGCGCGTGCCGCGCAGATCGCCCGGCCCTTCCTCGCCGACATTGCCCATGAAGACGATGTCCGACTTGGTGGTGAACTTCGCCTCGTTCATCGCGCGGATGAACGCCAGCAGCACCGGCAGGCTCGACGTGTCATCGCCGATGCCCGGCGCGTAGAGCATGTTGCCTTCACGCCGCACCTTCACGTTGGTGCCTTCGGGGAACACCGTATCAAGGTGCGCGGTGATGACGATCAGCGGCCCGCCGCCGGTGCCCTTGCGGGTGCCGTACACATTGCCTTCCGCGTCGGTGGTCAGGTCGGTCAGCCCTTCGGCGCGCAGCATCTCCAGGAATGCGGCGGCGCGCTTGGCTTCCTTGAAGGGCGGCGCTTCAATCTCGGTCAGCGTGATGACATCCGCCACGACGCGATCGTGATCGGCGGCAAGCTTGGCCTTGGCGGCGGCGAACTTGGGGCTGGACAGGAACTGCTTGGCTGCTGCGTCCCGGTTCTGCGCGACTGCCGCTGCCGGCGCCATCGCGCTCGCCAGCAATGCCAAGGTCAACAGCGTCTTCATTCATGCCCCCTCGTTGCGATGTACCGCCGGCGATCGCGGCGACCACCATGTCGCCGGTACCGCCAAGTCGGCACCATGTGCGTCGCGCCGCTCTTGCAGTCACGATCGCCTGTTCACCGCATGCTACTCACGAAAGTGGCGGGGACGAGTGCCAATCGCGTCAGGGAACTGATTGATTGTTCAACGTCGCATAACCGCAGGCTAAGCGCCTCGCCCCCACTCACCCCGCGCATACGCGACCGTGCGCTCGGCAAGAACGTCGGTGGCGTCGATCAGCGGCACGGGAAGCTCGCCGTCGGCGATCACCAGCGGCACTTCGGTACAGCCGGCGATGATAATCTCTGCGCCCTGATCCAGCAGGTGGTGCGCCGTTGCGCGTACCCCAGCCGTGCCCACATCAAGCTCGCCCCGCTTGATTTGCCAGATCGCGTCCATGAACGCTGCCCGTGCCGCATCGTCGGGTGTGACAGCGGTGAGCCCAGCCGCATCCAGCGCGCGTTCGTACAGCTTCGCCTCCGCCGCGCCAGCGACGGCAAGGACGCCGATCCGCCGCGCCTCGGGATGGCGGCGACGGACGGCGGCCACTGCCTCGTCGATCAGGTGAACGAAGGGCAGCGGCGTGGCGGCGCGCACCGCATCGGCAAAGGCGTGCGCGGCGTTGCATGGCATCGCCAGCACGCCCGCCCCCGCCGCCGCCAACCCGCGCGCCATCGCGGCGAGCGCCGGGGCCGGCGACGGACCGGTGCCCGCGATCGCGGCATTGCGATCGGGCAGCGCGGGATTGCTGTCGGCAATCACCCGCACATTGTCCTGCTCCCGCGCTGCGCCGCGTTGCGAGTGGCGCAGGACCTTCGCCATGAAATCGATCGTCGCGGCGGGGCCCATGCCCCCCAGCACGCCGATCGCCAGCGGGTGGTCGGTCATCAGAAGGCAGCGTCGCCGGTAAACAGCGGCTGGTATGCATAGAGCGCGGGCGAGCCACCGGTGTGAACAAAGAGCACGCGCTCATCCGCATGGATCTCGCCGGAACGGACCATGCCGATCAGCCCCGCCGCCGCCTTCCCGGTATAAACCGGATCCAGCAGCACCCCTTCGAGCGAGGCGAACAGGCGTACCGCCTCGACCATCTCCTCGGTCGGCAGCGAATAGCCGGGCCCGACCCATTCGTCGCGGCATTCGATCTCGTCCGGCGTGATCTCGGGAACGACCCCGGCCAGCGCGGCAACCTCCCGCGCCAGGCGAAGCACATTCGCCTCCTGCTCCGCGCGGGGACGCCGCACGTTGACGCCCGTCACCGGGATGCCCGCGCTGTTGCCGATCAGGCCGGCGACGATCCCCGCATGGGTACCGGCGCTGCCGCTCGCCACGACGATCCGGTCAAACGCGACGCCATCGGCAAACGACTGCTGAAGGATTTCCTCGGCGCAGGCGACATAGCCGAGCGCGCCCAGCGGGTTGGAGCCGCCACCGGGGATGATGTAGCCGCGCCGCCCCTCGGCCGCGAGGTCGCCGGCGATCTTCTCCATCGCGGCCTGAAGATCATCGCCCAGCGCGACCACCGTCACGGCCTCGACGCCGAGCAGGTCGAACAGTAAATTGTTGCCCGACGCGGTCTTGTCATAGCTGTCCGGCACACGCTGCTCGAGCACGAGGCGGCATTTCAGCCCCTCGCGAACCGCGGCGGCCAGCGTCAGGCGGCAATGGTTGCTCTGCACTGCGCCGACCGTGATCAGCGTATCCGCGCCCTGCGCCAGCGCATCCGCAACCAGGAATTCGAGCTTGCGGGTCTTGTTGCCCCCACCGGTCAGGCCGAGCAGGTCGTCACGCTTGATGAAGAGCTCCGGCCCGGCGAGCGCCTTGGTCAGATGCGGCATGGGCTCGATCGGGGTTGCGCCGGGCGTGTAGCGCCGGCGCGCGAAACGCGCGAGATTCATGATGGTCGGCTCCGATCCTGCTGGTCGGGGCGTTCAACGCCCGGACGACCCTTTGGTGTTCCACGATCGTCCAGCGCCGTCTCCGGCCGTCATCGGGACTGGATCGATCTCCTGCACCGCAGTTCACACAGCAGGCCGTTGTTCGACAAGCTTTCAGTGTTGGCGGGCACCCATAGCATTTCGGCAATCATCCCGCTCGGCGCTCGGCCCCTGCGCCTCGATCATCCCCGCCATGAGGTCGGTGAAGCTGCGCGCGACCCGCGACAGCGGATGCGCGGAGAGATGCTGGACCGACAGGCCAAAGGTCACGGCCGGTTCGACGGGGCGGAAATGCAGGTCGTCACCGACAAAGGCCTGAGCGGTGAACTGGTCGACGATCGCAACCCCCGATCCACTCCGCGCCAGCGCCGCCGCGATATAGACGGACTTCACCTGGATCGCGGGTGTGCTCTTCAGCGTGCCGGCCATGACAGGTGCAATCAGGTCGCCGATCGACACGCTCGGCGCGAGCCCGATCAGTTCCTGGCTGCGCAGAAGATCGATCGGTATCGCACTTAAATCACGGTCAAACATGCCCTCGACGAACAGCGCGCCGACGCACCCCTGCCCGAGCGAGAAGGCAGCGATCTCGGGGTCACCTACCGCATGGTGACCAATCACGAAGTCGCACTCGCGCGACATCAGCGCCGCGCGGAATTCGTCATGGTGGATCGCCGACACCTCAAAGGTCACACGCGGCCACTTCTGCCGAAAGACCGAGATCGCGCGCGGCAGCTTCGCCAGCGCCAGCGAGGGAAGCACACCGATCCGGATATGCCCCTCCGACGGCGAGCGCAGGTTGCGCGCCGCCCGCTGGAAGGTGTCGATCCGGCTGTGCAGATCGTCCACCTCGCGAAACAGGATATGCGCTTCCTCGGTCGGGGTCAGCCGGCCGCGCACCAGGGTGAACAACCGGAAGCCGAGCCGGCTTTCGGCATGCTTCACGATCTTGCTGACCGATGGCTGGGATACATTCAGCAGACGCGACGCACCGCTGATCGATCCCACGGAATAGACGGCGTGAAACACCTCGATGTGGCGCAGGTTCATGACGCTCCCCGGTTGATCTTGCTCTCGTCCCTGCTGCGGCGTTTTATGGTTATGAAGGAACGTTATCAGATCGAGCAGCGTTTTCGCCAGACCTCTGGCGACCTCGAACATAACTTTTTGTTCTAACCTGCTTATGCCTTTTGCATGTGTCCGACCACAATCGGCACGTCCCATGGCATCAATGAAACAGCGGCACCCCGCGGCCCGGGCAATCGCCGCAGCTTCCGCCCCGTTGCGCCCGGCGGCGTTTGGCGCTTAGCGTCACGGCATGGCTACACGCGTGCTACGATGGTTGCTGAAGGCGGCGTTCTGGTTCGTCGCCCTGTCGGTGTTGCTGGTCGTCGCGCTCCGCTTCGTGCCGCCGCCGTTCACCTTCACGATGCTCGGCGATCTCCTGGCCGGCCGCTCCGTCACCAAGCAATGGATGCCGCTCGATCGGATCGATCCCGACATGGCGCGGGCCGCGATCGCCGGGGAGGACGCCAAATTCTGCAGCCATCACGGCTTCGACCTGGAGGCGATTGCCGGCGCCGCCTATCGCAACGCGCAAGGAGGCCGGATTCGCGGGGGCTCCACAATCAGCCAGCAGACGGCGAAGAACGTCTTCCTCTTCCAGGGCGGCGGCTACATCCGCAAGGCGTTCGAGGCATGGTTCACCCTCCTGATCGAGGCGATCTGGGGCAAGCGGCGGATCATGGAGGTCTATCTCAACGTCGCGGAAACCGGCATCGGCACCTATGGCGCCGAGGCGGGCGCGCAGCGCTATTTCAATCACTCGGCGAGCAAGCTGACGCCGACCGAGGCGGCCCGCATCGCCGCGGTACTGCCCTTGCCGAAGAAGCGCGAGGCTGTCGCGCCCAGCGGCTTTGTCCGCCGCCACGGCAATACGATCGCTCGCTACGTCGGCGTGGTCCGCCGGCAGGGGCTGGACGCCTGTATCCGGCCGCCCAACCCCTGATCGACGAAATTACTTGGTAGCGCCCTCGATCGCGGCACCAGCCTTGTCGGCCGTGTCGCCGACGCTCTTGGCGGCCGAGCTGATCGCCCGGGTTTCCATATTGTCGTTCTTCGACTGATTGAACAGGAAGAAGGCGGCAACCACGACCGCCAGCAGCACGGCAAGCCCGATCAGCATGCCGCCACCGCCCCCACGCCGCTCGATGATCGTCGTATTCGGCGTGGAGGTCTCGGTCACACGTTCGTCGGTCATGTGTTTCTCCATCATTACTGATGAAGCGCAACGTTGACCGATCAATTGTTGTTCCAGCGCTGCAATGAAGCGCGCCGCGGCTACATCATCAGAACGGCAGCTTGAAGCCCGGCGGCAGCGGCAGGCCGCTCGTCATCTTCGCCATTTCCTGTGACGACACGGCATCTGCCTTGGTGCGCGCATCGTTGAACGCTGCGGCGACCAGATCTTCCAGCATCTGCTTCTCGCTCGGCACGATCAGCGAATCGTCGATCGATACTGACAGGATGCGACCCTTGGCACTCGCCTTGATCTTCACCAGGCCGCCCCCGGAAACACCCTCGACCTCGATCTTGTCGAGCGTGTTCTGCGCCTCGTCCATCTGCTTCTGGACATTCTCTGCCGCGCTCTGCGCTGCGGCGAGAAGCTCGTTGATATCCTTCACGCGCTATTCCTCTTGTTAGGCCAATCGATAAGTTCGGCGTCCGGAAACGCCTCCATTGCCGCCTGCACGATGGGCGAGGCGAGCACCGCCTGGCGTTCCGCCTCCGCGACGGCGTCCTGCGCCTCCTTCAGCGTTGGCTCACCCGGCGCATCAAGCAGGCTGAGCTTCCACGCGACACCTGTGATTGTCCGCAGCGCCGCCGCCGTTTCCGACAATGTATCGGCGGCGATCGGCCGAGTGCCGCTCAGCACAATCTCCGGCGGCTGGTAGCTGACGATCCGCGCCCCATGTGCCAGCCGCACGGCCAGCAGATGATGGCCATGCACCTCCATCTGCTCGACAAGGGCGGCAAAGGTCTCGGGCATCGCGGGCGCGGCGGGTTCCTCTACCACCGCGACCGGCGCCGGCGCGGGTGCGGGTGCGGCCGCGCTGGCAGACTGCGGCGAGGTGGCGGCAGGGCCCTCCCCCTTGGTGATCGCGCGGGCAAGCTCGCCCGGGTCGGGCAAGGACCGGGCATGGATCACCCGCAGCAGCGTCATTTCCGCCGCCTCGATCGGCAACGCGGCGCGCGCCACCTCGTCATGCCCCTTCAGCAGCAATTGCCAAAGGCGGTGGAGCAGCGGGAAGGATAACGCCTCCGCCCATTCGCGATAGGCCGCGCGCTCCTCGGCGGGCTGTGCCGGGTCCTCGGCCGTCCCGACCTTGGTCAGCGTGATGCCGTGCACCGCCTCCAGCAGCGCACGCAGCACGCCGGTGGGATCGACGCCGTAATCATATTGCCGCCGCAGCGCGGCCAGCGCCCCCGGCGCATCGCCGGCGAGCAGCAGCGCCAACAGGTCGCGCACCGCGCCGCGGTCGGACAGCCCCAGCATCTCGCGCACCGCGGCGGCGGATACGCCGCTGCCCTCGGTATCGGCATGGGCGATCGCCTGGTCCAGGATCGACAGGCCGTCGCGCGCCGATCCCTCCGCCGCCCGCGCGATCAGCGCCAGCGCCTCGGGCTCGGCCGACACGCCTTCCTGCGTGCTCACCGCGGCGAAATGCTCAGCCAGCTTCTCCGCCGGGATGCGGCGCAGGTCGAACCTTTGGCATCGCGACAGGACAGTGACCGGCACCTTGTTCACCTCGGTCGTGGCGAACAGGAATTTCACATGCCCCGGCGGCTCCTCCAGCGTCTTGAGCAACCCGTTGAAGGCCGCCTTGGACAGCATGTGGACTTCGTCGATGATGTAGATCTTGTAGCGCGCCGACACCGCGGCATAGCGCGACGCCTCGATGATCTCGCGGATGTCGTCGATGCCGGTATGGCTCGCCGCGTCCATCTCGATCACGTCGATATGCCGGCCTTCCGCGATCGCGCGGCACGGCTCGCACACGCCGCAGGGATCGATCGTTGGCCCGCCGGTGCCATCGGGGCCGATGCAGTTCAGCGCCTTGGCGATCAGCCGCGCGGTCGACGTCTTGCCGACACCACGCACCCCGGTGAGCAGAAAGGCATGGGCGATGCGGTCACGCCGGATCGCGTTCTCCAGCGTCCGCACCATCGCTTCCTGGCCGATCAGCGCCTGAAACGTCTGCGGGCGATATTTACGCGCCAGCACGCGATACGCTTCCCCACCACGCGTTGGCTGCGAGGGTTCGTCCAGGCCGAGAAGAGAGTCGCTCATCGCCGCCTATCTAGTGTCGCAGGCCGCGCTTGTCGAAGGGGCTGTTTGCCGATTGGCGAGGGGGAGCGCTGCGTCGCGCTGCGCACTGCGGTGGGAGCCGGAACGACCCGCAGCGAAATCGTTGTGGCTGCTTCCGTCAGGATCTGACCAGGTTGGCGACGACTACGTCCGCCCGACTCCCGGGGCGCCATATGGCCGAGCAATGCGCGGTGTTCAAGTGCGCGCGATACGCGCCGTCAGGCCGTCCATCGCATCGTCCAGCACGATCTGGCACGACAGCCGGCTGGTGCGCGTCGCACCGGGCGCCAGATCGAGCATATCCTCCTCTTCCTCGCTCGCTGGGGGCAAGCGATCGAAGTCGGTCGCGTCGATGATGACATGGCAGGTCGCGCAGGCCATCTGCCCCTCGCACGTCCCTTCCAGTGGCATGCCGATCCGCTGGCCCACGTCGAGCAGCCGCTCCCCGGCCGCCGCATCGGTGTCGATCGCCCGGCCATCCTCGTCGATGAAACGGATCTTCATGCCATCATCAGCTGCGCGTCGGCAGCCGCGACGATCGCATCCAGCCCGGCGCGAAGGTCCGCCTCGGTGGTGTAGCGGCCAAAGCCCAGCCGGATGGACGACCGCGCATCGGCATCGAGCAGCCCGATCGCCTTCAGCACATGGCTGGTCCGCCCCGAACCGCTGGCGCACGCCGATCCGGCCGAAAAGGCGACGTCACGGCAATCGCTCATCAACCGCGCCACATCCAGGCCGCGGCGACGGACGTTGAGATTGCCGCAATAGCGGTGCTCCGCCGATCCGTTGATCGTCCAGCCGCTC
This sequence comes from Sphingomonas sp. ABOLG, assembly GCF_003950435.1. Classification (NCBI taxonomy): domain Bacteria; kingdom Pseudomonadati; phylum Pseudomonadota; class Alphaproteobacteria; order Sphingomonadales; family Sphingomonadaceae; genus Sphingomonas; species Sphingomonas sp. ABOLG. Next base: position 126,382 of record NZ_QQWW01000002.1, on the reverse strand, counting down.
AGCCGCTCGGTGGCGAGTGCCCACAGCCGTTCGACATGCGTGGCATCCGCCTCGTACCGCTCGCCCATCAGCCGCGCTGCCACGCCAAATCCGACGCACAGCGCCGGGCTCAGCGTGCCGGAGCGGCCACCCTCCTGGTCGCCGCCATGCAGCAGCGGCTCGATCGACACGCCGTCGCGCACCCACAAGGCGCCGATCCCCTTGGGTCCGTGGATCTTGTGCGCGGAAATCGCCACCAGGTCGCATTCCTCCGGGATGGCGATGCGGCCATATCCCTGCACCGCGTCGCACAGCACCAACGTGCCATGCCGCTTCGCCGCGCGTACCAGTTCCGGCAGCGGCTGGATCACGCCGATCTCATTGTTGACCAGCATCGCAGCCAGCACGCCCGCGCCCTGCCCCAGTACGCGATGCGCCACCCACAGGTCGATGCGTCCATCGGGGCGCACCGGCAACACGGTCAGCTCGCGTCCGCGCGCCTGCTCGGCGCGGGCCGTGTCCAGCACCGCGGCATGTTCGCTGGCGATGGTGATCAGCGAACCCGACGTGCCCTTCAGTGCCCAGTTCAGCGCCTCTGTCGCCCCGCTGGTGAAGATCACGCGCCCGCCCGGCGGCAGCAATTGCGCCACCTGTTCGCGCGCCACCTCGACCGCCGCTCGCGCCGCGCGACCCAGCCGGCTCGGCGAATGGGGATTGGCGAACTGATCGCGCAGCCACGGCACCATCGCCTCGAACGCTTCGGGGGCAAGCGGCGTCGTCGCCTGATAATCGAGGTAGATCACGCCGCCAGCACCCGCGCGCCGCGCGCCATGTCACGCCAGGCCGAAATGAACCGCTGGACGGCCGATCTGTCCGTGGTGCGGCCAAAGCTTACCCGAATGACCTCGCGGCAGGCCTCTTCCGACCACCCCATGGCGCGCAGCACATGGCTCGGCTTCAGGCTGCCGCTCGCGCACGCGCTCCCCGCCGACACCGAAATGCCCGCCATGTCGAGGCGGATCAGCTGCGCGTTGGCGCTCATGCCGGCCAGCCGGTAACTGCCGATCGCCGGATGACGCGGCGCGTTTTTCGCCACCACTTCACCGCCCGATCGCATGATGGCGTCATCAAGAATAGCACGCAACTCCTTGTGATCCGGCTCATTCTCGCCGAGTGCTGCGGCATAGCCCAGCACCCCGGGCACATTCTCCGTCCCCGCGCGATAGCCCCGTTCCTGCCCGCCGGTGGGCTGGAGCGTCGCCAGATCGCGGATCAGAAGCGCCCCCACCCCCGGCGGCCCGCCCCGCTTGTGCGCGGACACTGCGATGAAATCCGCATGTGCCGACAGCGCATCCGACGCCGGCATCTGCGCTGCATCGACCAGCAACAGCCCGCCAGCGGCGTGCACGATCTCCGCAATCTCGGCGATCGGCTGGATCACGCCAGTCTCGCTATTGCACCACTGGATGCAGGTGATCGGCCGCCCCCGCGCGCGGTCGCTGCTCCAGCAAGCATGCCCCCGCAGCGCCGCCACATCGACAAGCCCGTGCGCCGTCACCGGCAGCACATGGGCCTGCTCGCCCGCCGCGCGCATCACTGCGTCATGCTCGACCGCGGAAATGAAGCGTGGTCCGGCAACCGCCCGGCCAAGCGCGATGGCCAGCGATTCACTCGCCCCGCTCGTCAACAGCACCTCATGCTGCCAGCCATAGGCGGTGCCGATCGCACGCCGCGCTTCCTCAAGCGCGGCACGCGCCGCGCGTCCCTCGGCATGGGGCGACGACGGGTTGGCCCATAGCGCCACGCCCCGCGCCATCGCCTCACGCGCGGCAGGGGTGATAGCGGTGGTTGCAGCATGGTCCAGATAGAGGCGCTCGGGCAAAACTCGTTCCATATTCCGATGCATCCCCTATATAGTGCGGCGTTCATGGCGCCACACCCGGCGCCCTCCACAGACAAGAGTAACGATGCCTGAAGTGATCTTTCCTGGCCCCGAGGGCCGCCTCGAGGGACGTTTTGCACCCGCCCCGAAGCCGCGCGCACCGGTGGCGATGATTCTGCATCCGCACCCTACCGCCGGCGGCACGATGAACAACCACATCGTCCAGGCGCTCTACAAGACCTTTCAGCGTCGCGGCTTCGCTACCCTGCGCTTCAACTTCCGCGGCGTCGGCAAGAGCCAGGGCACGTTCGACAATGGCGTCGGCGAGCTTTCCGACGCTGCCAGCGCGCTGGATTGGGTGCAGAGCTTCCACCCCGAGGCGCAGACGACCTGGATCGCGGGCTTCAGCTTCGGTGCCTGGATCGGCATGCAGCTGCTGATGCGCCGTCCGGAAATCCGCGGCTTCATCTCGATCGCCCCGCCGGCCAATCTCTACGACTTCACCTTCCTCGCCCCGTGCCCCTCGTCGGGCATCATCATCCAGGGCGCCGAGGATGAAGTGGCGACCCCGCCGGCCACGCAGAAGCTGGTCGACAAGCTGCGCACCCAGAAGCACATCACCATCCATCACGATGTGATCCCGGGCGCCAACCACTTCTTCGAGCATGAGATGGACGACCTGATGAAGTCGGTCGATGGCTATCTCGACATGCGGCTCGACCCCAACTGCCCGATCAAGTAATCGGTGTGGCAGCGAGCGGCACCGCGCCGCTCGCTGCACCCATCGCGCTGTGACGCGTCATAGCGTCCAAATTGCGACATTGCCGAACAGCACCAGCGCCATGATGATCAGCAGCCAGCCACGCTTCGGATCGCGGCGGGACCGAATCATCCAGCCTCCGCCCAGGACACAGGCGAAAGCCGCGAGAATCGCGATCGCGGGGGCTGCATTGGCAATGGCGTCCATGATGTCCTTCTGACTGTGATGTAATTGCCGGCCGCCCGCGCTGGCCGTGTCTGCATATTGATCAGGCGCCGCCTACAGCGTGTCGCGCGTTAGCCGCCGGCGAGCACCCGCGCATAAGCGGCCGTATCCACGTTGCCGCCTGACAGGATCACCAACGTGCCCGGCTCGGCCGCGACCTTCCCGGCGAGCAGGGCAGCCAGGGCAACCGCGCCGCCCGGCTCCACTACCAGCCGCAGCTTCTCGGCTGCCCAGCGCTGTGCGGCCGCAACCTGTTCCTCGCTCACCGCCACGCCCTGCGCATCGCGACGCGCCAACACGTCAAAGGTCAGCGACGCCACCTGTTTGGTCATCAACGCATCGCACGCCGTCGTCGGCGGCGAATCCTCGACCGGCAGTATCCAGCTCGCCTCCAGGCTGCGGCGCATGTCGTCCCACCCCTCGGGCTCCGCCACGGTAATGGCCGCCTCGGGAAGCGCCAGCGCCAGGCCGGCGGCCAGGCCACCGCCACCGCATGGCGCCAGGACGCGCGTGGGTGCGCCCAGCCCGGCCGCCTCCATCTGGGCCGCGGCCTCGATCCCGGCGCTGCCCTGCCCCTCGATGATCCACGGATCATCGAAGCTGGGGACGAGCGTGGCGCCGCGCGCCTCGGCCAGCGATGCGGCTATCTGCTCACGCGACTCGGCGTGGCGGTCATAGCGGACAACCTCGGCACCCAGCGCCAGCGTGCCCTCGACCTTCGCGCGTGGCGCGTCAGACGGCATGACGACGCTCGCCGGCATACCCAGGCGCCGCGCCGCCCAGGCGATTCCCTGCGCATGGTTGCCGCTCGAAAATGCCACCACGCCGCGCGCCCGCGCCGCATGGTCCATCGCGGTCAGCCTGTGCCACGCGCCGCGGATCTTGAACGCACCGATCGGCTGCAGCGATTCTGCCTTGAACGCGACCGGGATCCCCTTGATCTCGCTCACGAATAAGGGGGTCGGGGGCAGGATCGCAGCGATCTTCGCCGCAGCGTCGCGGACGCCTGCACGGGTGGGCTGTCGCAAAATGGTCACGGGCCACCCTTTGCCGGGAAACACTACCCCGGAAAAGGTCTTTACATATGGGGTCTCTAAACCTAACTCGCGCCTCCGCTGCCCCATGGGACTTCCACCGCAAGGCAGTGATTTCGTCAACTGAAGACCGGGGGGCCCGCCTCCCTGGCATTGGAGGTCCCTTGAATTGCACCAGGATCATCGCGCGCTGGGGCTAGCGCCCCTCTCGACCGTTGCCTGCAACTCCGTTTCGGGCGCCATCGACATCGCACAGGGCAAGCCGGTCGAGCCGGTCACGCTCGTGCGTCCGCACGCCGCGGCACGCGCCGCCCGGTTCTTCGTAGAGAAGTTCCCGGGTCGCTCGATGTATGCCGTGAAGGCGAATCCGTCGCCCGAGCTCATCCAGATCCTCTGGGAGAACGGCATCACGCATTTCGACGTCGCCTCGATCGGCGAAGTGCGCATGGTTGCCCGCACGGTGCCGGAGGCCACCTTGTGCTTCATGCACCCGGTGAAGGCCGAGGAGGCCATTGCCGAGGCGTACTTCAAGCACGGTGTCCGCACGTTCAGCCTCGATTCGCTCGAAGAGCTCGACAAGATCATGCGCGCGACGCGCAATGCGGCCGACCTGACGCTCTGCGTCCGGCTACGCGTGTCGTCCGAGCATTCGAAGCTCAGCCTCGCGTCGAAGTTCGGCGTGGCGCCGCAGGATGCCAAGCCGCTGCTGTTCGCCGCGCGCCAGGCGGCCGACGCGCTCGGCATCTGCTTCCACGTCGGCAGCCAGGCGATGACGCCGGAGGCTTATTCGGATGCGATGGAGCGGGTGCGCGGCGCAATCGTCGATGCGGCGGTGACGGTCGACGTGATCGACGTTGGTGGTGGGTTCCCGTCGTCCTACCCGGGCATGGAGCCGCCGCCGCTCGAGCTCTATTTCGAGACGATCCACCGCGCCTTTGAAAGCCTGCCGATCAGCTACTCGGCGGAGCTGTGGGCGGAGCCGGGTCGTGCGTTGTGCGCCGAATACAGCAGCGTCGTCGTGCGCGTCGAAAAGCGCCGCGGCAGCGAGCTGTACATCAACGACGGCGCCTATGGCGCGCTGTTCGATGCCGCACACATCGACTGGCGCTTCCCGGTGACGCTGCTGCGCGAGCCGCAGTCCACCGTGCGCGATCATCCCTTCTCCTTCTACGGCCCGACCTGCGACGATCTCGATCACATGGCCGGTCCGTTCCTGCTGCCGGCGGATGTCGAAGCAGGCGATTACATCGAGATCGGGATGCTCGGCGCCTATGGCTCGGCGATGCGCACGGCCTTCAACGGCTTCGGATCGGACGAGACGGTGATCGTCGAGGACGAGCCAATGGTGTCGCTCTACGCCGAGGTGGAACGCGAAGCTGCGTCCAACGTCGTAAAGCTGTAACCGACCGATTACATTGAGATAGACGGCGGCGCTCGCAGGGGCGCCGTCGTTCTTACGGGTTAACGCGTCCCCTTCCGAACGACGTGTGCCATCATGCGAGAAGCACCCATGACTGACACCCTCACGAAGACCGCGGCGGCAAACGCGCCGATCAACGACACCCGCAAGGCGGAATTGCTGTCGAAGCAGGTCAAGCACATCGACATCAAGTCGTTCGATGCGCGCCCGATCGTCGACGCGATGAGCGACATGAGCTTCACTAGCCGCGACCTCGGCCGCGCGACGAAGATCTACAACGAGATGCTGGCCGACAAGGACTGCACCGTGTGCCTGGTGATCGCGGGATCGACCAGCGCAGGCGGCTGCATGGACCTGTATGCCGATCTGGTGCGCAACAACATGGTCGACGTGATCGTCGCCACCGGCGCCACCATCGTCGACATGGATTTCTTCGAAGGTCTTGGCCACAAGCACTATCAGGCGCTTGAAATCCCTGATGATGATACGCTGCGCTCGCTCTACATCGACCGCATCTACGACACGTATATCGACGAGGAGCAGCTGCAGGACTGCGACTTCACGATCAACAAGATCGCGAACGAGCTGGAGCCCAAGGCCTATTCCTCGCGCGCCTTCATCCGCGAGATGGGCAAGTATCTCGTCGAGCACGGCAAGAAGGATAACAGCCTCGTCAAGCTCGCCTATGAGCATGACGTGCCGATCTTCTGCCCGGCGTTCGTCGACTCGTCGGCCGGCTTCGGCCTCGTCAAGCATCAGGTCGACCGCGCCAAGGAAGGCAAGCCGTACATGATGATCGACGCGGTCGCGGACTTCCGTGAGCTGACCGAGATCAAGATCAAGGCGGGCACCACCGGCCTCCTCATGATCGGCGGCGGCGTGCCGAAGAACTTCATCCAGGACACCGTCGTCTGCGCCGAGATCCTCGGCCACGAGGATGTCGAGGTGCACAAGTACGCCGTGCAGATCACCGTCGCCGACGTGCGCGACGGCGCCTGCTCCTCCTCGACGCTGCAGGAAGCGGCTTCGTGGGGCAAGGTGAACACCGGCATCGAGCAGATGGTGTTCGCGGAAGCCGGCTCGGTGATGCCGCTGCTGGCGTCCGACGCCTATCACCGCGGCTACTGGAAGGATCGCGCAAAGCGCGGCTGGGCGAAGCTGTTCGCCTGACCGGCTTGACGTGACGAAGGGCCCGCGCCCCGCCCTGCCTCATCAGAGGCAGCGGCGTGGCGCGGGCCTTTTGCTTGTTAACCCTCCCCGACCGCAACAGCGTCGCATCGGCGCATTGTCCGGGCAGGCGTGACGCTGACAAGCCGCGCACCGGGCCTGCTCGCCGGCCGCGCCGGCATGCACCTCAATCTGGCTGGCGAAGCATCGACCAGAAGCGTGGCCCGTTCCCCGGTACGTGCCAGTCATCGACAATATCGAAGCCGAGGGCGCGGTAGAAACCAAGGTTCCGCTCGGTCGCTGTCTCGAGATAGGCGGGCAGGCGCCCGGCCGCGCGGGACAGCCCCGCCCGCACCACGGCAGCGCCCAGACCCTTGCCCTGCGCGGCTGGATCACAGCCGGCAATGTGAAGGTACCAGAAGTCACCCGCCGGCATGTGCGCCTCGACCGCGTGCGAAACCTTCAGGGCGCGTGGAATGTTCGCCCCCAGCGCACGCCATAGCGGCCACGCCTGCCGCAGCATGGCGACCGCGCCGGTCGTGGCCTTGCCCGGGCCGCGCCACAGCGTCGCGGCCTCGCCCCCTGCCGTGACGACCCGCATCCCCGCCGCATCCGCATCGAACAGGATCGCGAACAATCGCGGCAGCCGACGCGCGCGCTCCGCCGGATCGGGAAAGATCCAGCTCATCGCCGGATCATCCGCGAACGCGCGCGCCAGCATCTCGGCAACCCGCGCCCGGTCAGCCCGGCCGGCATTGCGCATGCCGCTCACCCTCGATCTTCCAAAGGAACCGCAAAAGCCAAGGTCCAGACCATTGCCATCCCCTCCCCTCCTTTTCACCACTCCGGCCGCCGCGCAGCCACCGACAACGAAAAAGGGCGCCGATCGCTCGGCGCCCTTCGTCATTCAGCGGTGCGTCACGAGGCTTACGCCGCGTCGCTGCCGGCCTTTTTCTTTTCGGCATAGACGCGGATCGGTTCCTTGCGGCCGTCCACCACGTCCTTGTCGATCATCACCTCGTCCACCGATTCCATGCCCGGCAGGTCGAACATGGTGTCGAGCAGGATGCCCTCCAGGATCGATCGCAGGCCGCGCGCGCCGGTCTTTCGCTCGATCGCCTTCTTGGCGACCGTGACGAGCGCGTCGTCGGTGAAGCCCAGCTTCACTTCCTCCATCTCGAACAGCTTCTGGTACTGCTTGACCAGCGCGTTCTTCGGCTCGCTCAGGATCTTCACCAGCGCCGTCACGTCCAGGTCCTCGAGCGTCGCGATCACCGGCAGACGGCCGACGAACTCGGGGATCAGGCCGAACTTCAGCAGATCCTCCGGCTCGGTCTGGCGAAGGACTTCACCCGTGCGCTTTTCCTCCGGCGCCGCGACATAGGCGCCAAAGCCGATCGACTTGCCCTGCAAGCGGTCGCCGATGATCTTCTCGAGGCCCGAGAAGGCGCCGCCGCAGATGAACAGGATGTTCGTCGTGTCGACCTGCAGGAACTCCTGCTGCGGATGCTTGCGCCCGCCCTGCGGCGGAACGGACGCGGTGGTCCCTTCCATCAGCTTGAGCAGCGCCTGCTGCACGCCCTCGCCCGACACGTCGCGCGTGATCGACGGGTTCTCGGCCTTGCGGCTGATCTTGTCGATCTCGTCGATGTAGACGATGCCGCGCTGCGCCCGCTCGACGTTATAGTCGGACGCCTGGAGCAGCTTCAGGATGATGTTCTCGACGTCCTCGCCGACATAGCCCGCCTCGGTCAGCGTCGTCGCATCGGCCATGGTGAACGGCACGTCGAGGATGCGCGCCAGCGTCTGCGCCAGCAGCGTCTTGCCGCAGCCGGTGGGGCCGACGAGCAGGATGTTCGACTTGGCAAGTTCGACATCCGCACCCTTGGCGCCGTGGTTCAGCCGCTTGTAGTGGTTGTGCACCGCTACCGACAGCACGCGCTTGGCCTGCTTCTGCCCGATCACATAATCGTCGAGGACGTCGCAGATTTCCTGCGGGGTCGGCACGCCGCCGTCCTTCTTGGACACAAGCGCCGACTTGGTTTCCTCGCGGATGATATCGTTGCACAGCTCCACGCACTCGTCGCAGATGAACACGGTCGGTCCTGCGATGAGCTTGCGAACCTCGTGCTGCGACTTGCCGCAGAAGGAGCAATAGAGCGTGCTCTTCGAGTCACCGCCGCTGAGCTTGGTCATTCAATCACATCCTTTGCCGGCCGGGCATGGTAACCCGGCCAGTCATGATCCGGCAATGCCGGAAAGAGGGCCAACGCCGATCAGGCGGCGGCAGCCGTATCTTCGGCCGGGGCAGGCCGCTTGTCGAACACCTCGTCGATCAGGCCGAATTCCTTGGCCTCATCCGAGCTCATGAACTTGTCACGATCCATCGCGCGCTCGATCACCTCGATCGGCTGGCCGGTGTACTTGGCGTACAACTCGTTCATCCGGTGCCGGATGCGCAGGATTTCGCGCGCCTGGATCTCGATGTCGCTGGCCATGCCCTGTGCACCGCCCGACGGCTGGTGGATCATGATCCGCGCATTGGTCAGCGCGACCCGCATCCCCGGCTCGCCCGCCGACAGCAGGAAACTGCCCATCGACGCGGCCTGACCGATGCACACGGTGCCGACGCGCGGCCGGATGTACTGCATGGTGTCGTGGATCGCCATGCCCGCCGTGACGACGCCGCCCGGCGAGTTGATGTACATGAAGATGTCCTTCTTCGGATTCTCCGACTCAAGGAACAGCAGCTGCGCCGTGATCAGGCTTGCCATGCCATCTTCAACGCCGCCGGTGACGAACACGATGCGCTCGCGCAGCAGGCGGCTGAAGATATCAAAGGACCGCTCGCCACGGTTCGACTGTTCGATGACGATCGGCACGAGACCTGCCTGCGTCTGCTGCATGCCGACGCCGGCGCGCGCAAGGGCGCCTGCAAAGTCGCCGGTCTCGAACGGGTTGTGCATGGAAGGCTCTCTCTTGTTCTTTCAGGATGACCTATGTCGCGCGCGGCAGCGGCGACTTCAAGACCTGCCGCTCAGTCCTGGCGGCCGCGAAACGTATAGGTCAGGGACAGGCCACCGGACCATTGATTGCGTGAGCCGTAGCGCCGCACGATTGGCGACCGGCTCGCATCGTCGACGAGCCGCTCGTATTTGCCATAAACGTAGATGCCCCATTGCGGCGTCAACTGCTTGAGGAAACCGGCGTTCCCGCCCACTGCCTGGATCCCGCCCCCGGGGCGGAACGCCGTCAACCCGGACGTGGCGACGGATTCCACCGGGACGCCGAAATAGGCACGCTGGTACTTGCCGTTGGAATAGGTGACCCGCGGCCCGATCGCGAACAGCCAGTCGTCGCGGTCGCGCGCGACATAATCGACGCTGGCGACACCGATCAGCCCCTTGTGCCCACCAATCCCTTGGCGCAGCTCGAGGCGGGCGCGCAGCGGCTCGGCGATGGTATATTGCGCGAACAGGCCCGGCTCCACGGTAAAGCCCACGCCACGCACGCCCGGCACGTCGCGCGTCCGGCGGGACCCCTCGAAACTCAGCGTCGGGCCGACGGAAAACCTTTCAGTATCGAAGACGGAGATGCTGGCGCTCTCGTCCGCCGCCTCGAAGATGAACGGCGTGTCTCCACGCGCCCGGCTGATATCCAGGAACGGCCGCAGCACCACGCCCTTGTAGCCGGGATATCGGGGGACAAGCTGGGGGCCCGCCGCGATCCTGGTCCGCCGTGGCTCGTCCTGCGCGGCAACGCCTGTCGCCCCTGTCGTGCCAAGGACGAAAAGGGCCGCTGAACGGCCGAGGAGCGACATCGCCATGCAGTGAGACTAGATCAGTCTGTCGGCCCTGACCAGCGTTCCCGGCGCAGGATACGCAAGATACGCCAATCGCCGTACCTCGCGGCGGCCACGGACCACCGTATCCAGGATCAGCCCGGCAAATCCGGCGAGCGCCGCCAGGATCGTCAGTCCGGTCACGAGGATCGCCGTCGGGAAGCGCGGCACCAGCCCGGTCTGTGCATAGGTAACCGCCAGCGGGACGGCCAGGATGATCGCGAGCAGCAACAGTGCGGCCCCGACGTAGCCGAAGAACCACAAGGGGCGCTCGATCCGATACAGGGTCGCGATCGTGCCCAGGATGCGCCAGCCATCGCGATAGGTGCTCAGCTTCGACACCGAGCCTTCCGGGCGCGCAAAATAAGGCGTTTCCACCTCGCCCACCGGCATCTTCAGCTCCAGCGCGTGCACCGAAATCTCGGTCTCGATCTCGAACCCGACCGACAGCACCGGGAAGCTCTTGACGAAGCGGCGCGAGAACACCCGATATCCGCTGAGGATATCGGTGAAGCTGCGCCCGAACAGGCGAGTCAGCATCCCGGTCAGCATCGCATTGCCGAACCGATGTCCGCGTCGATACGCCTCGGTCGCTTCACCGATGCGGCTGCCGACCACCATGTCGAGCTGCTCGTCGAGCATCCGCTCGATCAGCAACGGCGCGGAGGCCGCATCATAGGTCGCGTCGCCATCCGCCATCACGTAGATGTCGGCATCGACGTCGGCGAACATGCGGCGCACCACGGCGCCCTTCCCCTGCACGCGCTCGGTCCGCACGATCGCGCCCGCCGCCCGCGCGACCGCCGCGGTTCGGTCGTGCGAGTTGTTGTCATAGACGTAGATCGCCGCGCCCGGCAGCGCAGCGCGAAAGCCAGCGATCGTCTGCGCAATCGCTGCTTCCTCATTGTAGCAAGGAAGCAGGACGGCAATCCTCAGCTCCGTCTCGCGCACCATAGCTCCATTCACGCCGCCCAGATCTCCGATCGCGATGTTCTGTAACAAAAAAGAGCGTCCCCCTGAAAAATCAGGGAGACGCCCTTCACTATCCGAAACGAATTAAGATCAGCCTTCGGTCTTGGGCGCCTTCTTGGCAGCGGCCTTCTTCGGCTTGGCCGGTGCTTCCGCTTCGCTCTCGGCATCAGCGGCAGCCGCCTTCTTCTTCGGCGCTGCCTTCTTGGCCGGCGCTGCGGCCTCGTCGGTCGCCTCGTCCTCGGCCGGTGCTGCCGCGGCCTTCTTCTTCGGCGCCGCCTTCTTGGCCGGCTTCACCTCGTCGCCCTCGTCACCCTCGGCAGCGGCCTCGTCACCCTCGGCAGCGGCCTCGTCAGCCTTCTTCTTGGCCGCGGCCTTCTTCTGCTTGGGCTTGTGGTTGTCGTGATCGTGGTGATGCGTGCCGGTCGCGAAACCGTCCTCGCTCTCGATCGCGGCTTCCAGTTCCTCGCGCGTGGTCTCGCGCTCGGTCACCTCAGCCTTGTCGAACAGGAAGTCGACGACCTTGTCCTCGTACAGCGGCGCACGCAGCTGGGCAGCAGCCATCGGCTCCTGCTGGATGTACTGGATGAAGCGCTGCTGGTCCTCGCCGCGATACTGCTGCGCGGCCTGCGCTATCAGGCGGTTCATTTCCTGCTGCGTGACTTCGACGCCGTTGGCCTGGCCGATCTCGCTCAGCAGCAGGCCGAGACGGACGCGGCGCTCGGCGATCTTGCGATAATCGTCGCGCTCCTTCTCCATCTCTTCCATTGCCGCCTTCGGATCCGGCTCATGGGTCGCCTCATGCTCGAGCTGCGCCCAGATTTGCTGGAACTCGGCCTCGACCATCGACGGCGGCACTTCGAAATCGTGGCCGGCGGCGAGCTGATCGAGCAGCTTGCGCTTCATGTGGGTGCGGGTCAGGTTGCCCAGCTCGCTCTCGATCTGGCCACGGACCAGGCCGCGCAGCTGCTCCAGGCTCTCGAGGCCCAGGTTCTTGGCGAGGTCCTCGTCGACGGTCGCTTCGCCAGCGACCTTCACCGACTTCACGGTCAGGTCGAACGTGGCGTCCTGTCCGGCCAGTTCCTTTGCCTGGTAATCCTCCGGGAAGGTCACCTTGATCTGGCGCTCCTCGCCGGCCTTCACGCCGACGGTCGCATCCTCGAAGCCCGGGATCAGGCGACCCGAGCCAAGCTCGATCGCCATGTCGGTGCCGGTGCCACCTTCGAAGGCGACGCCGTCCATGGTCTTGCCGACGAAATCGACGGTGACGAGGTCACCCATCTTCGCGGCATAGCCTTCCTCGGCGTCTTCCCACTTCTTGGTCTGGTCGGCGAACTTCTGCAGCTGCTCGTCGATCACGGCGTCGTCGGCCGGAACGGTCAGCTTCTCGAGCTTCAGCCCCTCGATCGCCGGCGCCGGCACCTGCGGCAGCACTTCCAGCTCGACGGTCAGCTCGGCGTCCTTGCCTGGCTCATAGCCGTCGGCCAGCTGGACGGAGGGCTGGATCGCCGGACGCAGCTGCTTCTCAGCCAGCAGCGTCTGGATGCCTTCCTGGATCGACGTGTTGAGCGCGTCCTGCAGCAGCGCCGGGCCGTGCATCTTGCGCACGATGTTCGCCGGAACCTTGCCGGGGCGGAAACCGGGCATACGGACCTGCGGTGCGACTCGTGCCAGCTCCGCATCAACGCGCGCCTCGATGTCCTTGGCCGCGATGGTCAGCGTGTAGGCGCGCTTCAGGCCCTCGTTCAACGTCTCGACAGTCTGCATCTTCGTGCCTTCAACTGAAATTTCGTGGATGGTGCCTGTCCGCGGGCACGCCGCGGATAAACTGGTGCGGGCGAAGGGACTCGAACCCCCACATCTTGCGATACTGGAACCTAAATCCAGCGCGTCTACCAGTTCCGCCACGCCCGCATTTAGGCACCGCCGGTCGCGGGCCTCTATACCGGGTGGAGCCGATCGGCAAGCGGCGCGAGCAACCACGCAGCGCGATCGCGCGTTGAAAGCGTGAAGAGGACCCAGAACATGGCCACCACGCCCCCGCCCGAAACACCCGTTCAGCCCACCCAGCCGGCTCAGCCCGCGGCCCCGCCGCCGGAAGTGACGCCGCCCGCGCCCGACATCGATCTGCCGGCACCGGGCGCCCCTGCGAACGATCCTGCCCCCGCCAACCCGAGTATCTGACGTGACCGACAATCGCAGCAACGACCCGCTGATCGACAGCCTGCCCGAAGATGAACCGGAAGCCGCGCCGGACAGCCCGCCTGCCGCGCAGGACGATCTTGCCCGCACCGACATCGAGGGGCAAACCGCGATCCGCAACGAAGCGGTCGATGAAGGCGCCATTGCGGAGCCGCACGACGCTCCCGCCCGCTTCAGCGAAACCGACAGCCCTGATGACAGCCGGCACGATCCCCGCGTGAACTAGCGCGGGCAGCCGGCGCCCGGACAGCCGCTTCGACCAGAGCCGCAGCTACTGGTCGAAGTCGCTCTTGCTCGCGTCCGTGCCATGAAGCTGCGCCCACAGTTTCTGCGTCCCCGCTTCCTGCGCGCGATTCACATATTGAGAGGCGACCAGCCATCCCTTGATCGGCCGCAGCGGCAGGACCGTGCCCAGCGCCATGATCGGAACCGACGTGAACAGATGGACCCAGCCGGGCGGATCAAAAGCGACCTGCAACCACACGATGAATGCCGTCAGCGGCAAGGCCACGATGCAGAGAGAGAAGAACGCCGGCCCATCATCGGGCGCAGCAAAGCGGTAATCGAGGCCGCAGTTCTCGCATCGATCCGTGATCTTCAGCCATGACTGGAACATGTGACCTTTGCCGCAACGCGGACAAAGGCCTTTCCACCCGCTCTTCAGGATCCAGCGGAATTTGTCTCCGTCGGACTGGGCTTCGCTTTCGATAGCTTGCTTCTCCATCATGCTCAGCAGGTAGGGATACGGCCATCAAGCCGGGATTGGACATAATGTCCACCTCGCCCGCACCTTTCCTGAACCTCGCTGAAGAAACCGGCGCTGGCCCCGGCGTCATTCACGGCCGGGCACGCTGCTTTGCTGAATCGTCGCATCTGGCGTCTGGCTGACCCTCGGCGCTTCGTTGCCGCGATCTGCCGAGAACAGCCGCAGGGCATCCGGCAGCCGCCGCGGGACCTTGCCCGCCCGGCTCGCCTCGATCGCCTTGATCGATTGGAGAAGATCGCGCTGTTCGAACGGTTTGTAGAGGCAGCCGACACCGACCAGCTCCGCCTCCGGCGGGCAGTCGCCGGTGACGAACAGCGAGGGAATGCCGCGTTCGCCCGCGGCTCGCGCAACATCAATGCCGCTGCCGTCTGCCAACCGAACGTCGACCAGCACGAGATGGATGTCGTGTCCGGCCTGCAGTGTGGCCACCGCATCGGAAACACGATCCACGGTGGCGACGATCTCGAAATCCTGCTCGCTCAACAGATGCTCGGTGTCGAAGGCGACAAGTGGCTCGTCCTCGACGAGGAGGAGACGGATGATCGACCGTTTGCGCTTCCTGAAGATCATACGACCGATCCGCGCCTGTCCCTCTTTCCCATGGCAGGAATAACGCGCCGGGTGACGGCTGGTCGCAAATATTTTCGCGCTGCGACATGAACCGCGGTAATAGCGCTCCATGCCGACAGAAAAGCGTGACGGGCCGTTGACCGGACCCGGCAAGAGCCATGACCAGAAATCGACGACCCGAGCGCCGGAGCCCGCCCGCATCGCCAAGCTGCTGGCGCGCGCCGGCGTCGCGTCGCGTCGTGAGATCGAACGGATGATCGCGGAGGGCCGCGTCGCGCTGGACGGTGTCACGCTCGACACGCCGGCGACCCTGCTTGCCTCGCTCGACGGGGTGACGGTGGATGGCAACCCTGTTGCCGCGCCGGAGGCGGCCCGCCTATTCCTGTTCCACAAGCCGGCAGGGCTTCTCACGACCGAGCGCGATCCCGCCGGGCGCCCGACGATCTACGATCGCTTGCCGAAGGGGCTGCCGCGCCTGATGCCGGTCGGCCGTCTGGATCTCAACACCGAAGGGCTGCTGCTGATGACCACCGATGGTGGGCTGAAGCGGCTCCTGGAACTTCCCGCCACCGGCGTCGAGCGCGCCTATCGCGCCCGCGCCTACGGCCAGATAAGCCAGCCGCAGCTGGAGGAGCTGATCCACGGCATCGAGATCGGGGGCGTCCGCTACGGCCCGATCGACGCCAATATCGAACGCCGCACCGGCGCGAACCTCTGGATCGAACTGGTGCTGAAGGAGGGCAAGAATCGTGAGGTCCGGCGTGTGCTAGAGCATCTGGGACTGCAGGTCAGCCGCCTGATCCGCACCCGCTACGGCCCGTTCGTCCTCGGTGATCTTGCCCCCGGCCAGATCGGCGAGGTTCGCCGTCACGACGTCGAGAGCTTCAGCGCGGAGCCGACGCGCCGCGAACTGCCGCAACCCGCGCGCCGCCGCGCGGTCGAGCCGGTGTTGCCCCCGGCTGACGCCATCCCCGCGCCGGAGCGGCCCGCCGACAAGAAACTAGCGCAGCGGACGCGGCCCGGCGCTGCGAAGAAGGAACCACGCCGCCGCGCCGACGGCTCTGTCGCCAGTCGCGCCGGCACGGCGCGCAACGAGCGCGCACGCACCTTCCGCGCCGAACAGGCTCCTGCGGAACGGCCGGCGCGTGGCGCGAGCGCGGATACCGACCGCGCTGCCGGTCGCTCGGCCGATCGCAGCAGCCGCCCCGCCCGCGGCGCTTCCGCCCCGCGCGGCTCGGCAAAGCCACGCGTCGATCGTCCCGACGGGCCACCGCGCAACGCCGGCCCCGCACGTCCCGGCGGCGGACGGCCGCGGTCACCGGGCGCTGGCTCTGCTCGCCCCGGCGCATCGCGCTCGGGCCCGCCCCGCCCGCGGGGGAAGCGCTGATGCGGATCATCGCAGGCGAATGGCGCGGCCGACCGCTCGTCGCGCCCAAGGGCGATTCGACCCGTCCCACCGGGGACCGCACGCGCGAGGCATTGTTCTCGATGCTGGCGAGCCGCCTCGGTAGCTTCGACGGGTTGGCCGTCGCGGATCTGTTCGCCGGATCGGGCGCGCTGGGGCTGGAGGCGCTATCGCGCGGTGCGGCCTCCTGCCTGTTCGTGGAGCAGGATCGTGCCGCGCTCGACGCATTGCGCGCCAATATTGCCGCGCTCAAGGCGAGCGGGGCGGAGGTCCGCGCCGGCAGCGCGCTGGCACTCGGCCCGACGGCAAAGCCGCTCGACCTCATCATGATGGACCCGCCCTATGGCACCGGCGCCGGGGCGGTGGCACTCGACAAGCTCGGCCGGCTCGGCTGGGCCGGCCCGGCGACGTGGATCTCGATCGAGACCGCCAAGCAGGAGGACGTCGAGGTGAAAGGTTTCGTCGTCGACGCCGAACGCGTCTACGGCAAGGCAAAGATCACGCTGCTGCGCGCCGCCTGAGGCAGCGAACTTACGGCTCCAGCACGACGGCGTGGGTGCGCGGCCGCGGCCTCGTAGCGACCAGGGCCACCAGGCTCAGCGCGGCGGCCACGCTGCCGTACCATCCGACCGCGGACAGGCCGACATTCTCCGCCAGCGCCTGGGCGAACAGCGGCGTCAGGCCGCCGCCCAGCACGCCCGCCACGTTGAACGCCATCGACGCCCCGGTGTAGCGGACCCGTGGCGGGAACAGGCCGGGCAGCCACGCGCCCAGCGGGCCGTACACGAACCCCATAAGCAGCAGCGCCAGCGCCAGGAAGGCGAACACCAGCACCAGCGACCCCGCGCCCATCATCGGCCCCAGCAGGAAACCGGCGAACACCACCGCGACGCACCCGCCCGCTAGCACCCGCCGCTCGTCGAACTTCTTGTCTGCCAGCCAGGCGGAGGCATAGATCCCCACCGCCATGAACAGGATGGCGCCCAATTGCACCAGCAGCATGGACTGCATCGAATAGCCCAGCGTCTTGGTACCGTAGCCCAGCGCAAAGGCCGTCGCGATATAGTAGAGCGCGAAGCAGGCGATCGCGCCGACGGTCCCGGCCAGCGTGGCCAGACCGTGGTGGCGCAGCAATTCGGCGAACGGCACCGCCGGTGGCGGCGCTTCCTCCAGCGCCGCGGCGAACTCGGCCGTTTCGGTCAGCTTCAGCCGGATCCACAGCCCCAGCCCGACCAGCAACGCGCTGACCAGGAACGGAATACGCCAGCCCCAGTCGCGGAACTGCTCGGGCGTCAGCCACAGGCCCAACAGCAGGAACAGGCCATTCGCCGCGATGAATCCCGCCGGCGCGCCCATCTGGGGGGCGCAACCGAACCGAGCGCGCCAGCCCGGCGGCGCATTCTCCACCGCCAGCAACGCCGCCCCGCCCCATTCGCCGCCAAGGCCAAATCCCTGGCCGAACCGCAGGAGGCACAGGATGAACGGCGCCCACCATCCCGCCTGCGCATAGGTCGGAAGAAAGGCGATCAGCGTCGTCGACAGCCCCATCGTCAGCAGGCTGGCGACCAACGTCGACTTGCGGCCGATACGATCGCCGAAATGCCCGAAGAAGGCCGCACCCACCGGCCGCGCGAAGAACGCCACCGCCAGGGTGGCGAAGCTCGCCATCTGCTGCATCCCCGGCTCCGCGACCGGGAAGAATATCTGGCCGAACACCAGGCTCGCCGCCGTCGCGTAGATGTAGAAATCGTAGAATTCGACGCCGGTGCCGACGAAGCTCGCCAGAAGAACGCGGCGCGACGAATTGCCGCCGGAGACGATGGTGCTCATGCCTCCCTCTCCCTCCACGCCGCGCCCGCGTCAACACGGCCGCCGTGCAACAACTTTGTCCCTACGCGACACAATTGCGCAACATTCGCGCTGTAGACGCTGCCCTGTCGGTCCAGCCCCCTATCTGACACCGACAGCCGCTGGCCTCTGGTCGCGGCACTCCCTGAACTGCGGGGCAGTCGTTCGTTAGCGGCTGCCCCTTCTTTTTTGCCCGTTTCAGCCCAGCCGCCAGCGCTTCAGCTGCGCCAGCACGTCGCCGGCGATCTGATCCTGCGAAAAATCGGTCAGGTCACGGAAACGTGGATCACTGTTGGTCTGCGCCGCAAGCGTCCAGGTCACGCTGCGGCGGCCCTCCGGCGCCTCCAGCGCGGTATAGGCCGCAAGCGGGCGGGCACGCGGAAACAATCGATAGACGAAGCGCCGCTCGGGCTCCGATCCGACTGTCAGCACGACCTCACCGTCCTCCACGTCCAGTCGGCATTCGCTGGGCATGTCCTGCTGGAGCGCATCATAGACGGAACGCAGCGCCGGCTCCCCCTGTTGCTCCAGCTGGCGCATGATCTCGCCGCGCCGCGCCGGAACGAACAATCGCTTCAGCCGCTCGCTGACAGGCGCGGCCTCATCAGCCAGCGTGATCCCTTCCAGATCGGCATTCGCCTGCCGCACCAGCCCGAACGCCAGCAGCAGCATGATGAAGCAGAAGGGCAGCGCAGCCATCAGCGTCGCCGCCTGCAATCCGCCCAGACCGCCCGCGACCAGCAGCAACGTCGCTGTCACACCCAGCAGCACACACCAATAGACCCGCTGCCAGCGCGGCGTTTCTTCCGCACCGCCCGACGTCAGCGTATCGATCACCAGCGCGCCCGAATCCGCCGAGGTGACGAAGAACACACCGACCAGGATGATCGCCAGCGTCGACGTAAAGCCGGCGGCCGGCAGATATTCCAGGAACTTGAACAGCGCCGTGGACAGGTTCGCCTGGACCGCATCGGCAATGCCGCCCGATGCTGCGCCAAGATCAAGCGCGATCGCCGTATTGCCGAATACCGTCATCCAGACGAAGGTGAAGGCGGTAGGAACGAACAGCACACCGGTGACGAACTCGCGCATCGTCCGCCCACGCGAAATACGCGCGATGAACATGCCGACAAACGGCGACCAGGCGATCCACCACGCCCAATAGAACAGTGTCCAGTCCGCCATCCAGGCGCGCGGTTCATAGGCGTACAGCGTGAAGGTGCGCTTCACGAAATGGTCGAGATACAGGCCAAAATTCTGGATCAGCGCACGCAGCAGGAAAAGCGTCGGGCCGACCGCCAGCACGAAAAGCATCAGCAGCACGGCGAGCACCAGGTTCAGTTCCGACAGTCGCCGCACACCCCGGTCCGCGCCGCTCAGCACTGACAGCGTCGCTGCGCCCATGACAATCAGGATCACCACCAGCTTGGTCGCGGTGGTGTCCGGCACGCCGTAATTATAGGCCAGCCCCGACGTCATCTGCGACACGCCAAATCCCAGCGACGTCGCAATGCCGAAAACGGTGCCGCACACTGCGAAGATGTCGATCACATCGCCCAGCGGGCCGTTGATCCTTTTACCCAGGATCGGTGCCAGGCCGGACCGCAGCGTCAGCGGCATCCCCTTGCGATAGGTGAAGAACGCCAGGCTCAACCCCACCAGCGCATAAATCGCCCAGGCATGGACGCCATAATGGTGGAACGTGATGGCCATCGCCTCGCGCGCCGCGAGGATCGTGCCGCTCTCCACCTCGGGCGGCGAGATGTAATGCTGGATCGGCTCGGCCACCGCGAAATACATCAGGCCGATGCCCATGCCCGCGGCGAACAGCATCGCCAGCCACGAGACATAAGGGAAGTCCGGCTCGGCATCGTCCGGCCCCAGCTTCAGCTTGCCGGCGGGCCCGAAGCCCAGGATCAGCGCCACGACCAGGAACACGGCGACCGACGCGATGTAGAACCAGCCGAACGTATCGATCGTCCACGCCTGCGCTGCCTTGAACGCCACGTCCGCGCGGCCGGGCATCAGCAATGTCACTGTCAGCAAGGCGACGACGATCGCCGACGCCCCCCAGAACACGCGCGGCACGATTTGAGCTTTGATCATCAGGGCGGCTGAACGCACCAGGGGCGCGTTTGGATCATCCAGATCATTGATGCCGATCAGGGCATCGGACGTCTCCCTGATTGCCACGCTTTTTGAACGGGCATAGGGCGGCACCCGAATTGTGATTGCCGGAGCTGTTTGCGAGTGATGAGGGAGGAACCAGCCGCGTTCCGTCGCCGCCTTGGGGTCGGCGCATTGGCGCTGGGGATGCTGGTGTCCCCGGCCCAGGCCTTTGCCCAGGCGAAAACGCCCACCGTCGAGGACCTCCAGCATCAGATCGACGAGCTGAAGGCGCAGATTCGCGTGCTGACCCAAAATCAGCGCGCCGCCGCGCCGTCCACGTCCGCCAACCAGCCTGCCGCCAACCAGTCCGCCGCCACCATTGCTCCTGCGCCCGCGACGACGAATCAGGCGCCCGCGCCAGACGCGCAGGTAGCGGCCACCGCGCCTGCCACCCCCGCGTCCCCGGCACAGACTGCCACCCCGGCCGCTACGCCCACCGCCGCTCCGCCGGTAGCGCTCGCGGCCGCCAACCCGCCGGCCGACAAGCCGTGGTACGAACGGATCAACGTGCGCGGCTATACGCAGCTGCGCCTCAACGAGATCATCTCGGGCGACGCCACCGCCCCGGACGGCGTGTCACGGCTGCGGTCACCCGGCGACGGCGGCATTACCGACGAAGGCAATTTCACCTTCCGCCGTATCCGCCTCGTCTTTTCGGGCGATCTGTCCGATTCGATATCCTTCTACTTCCAGCCCGATTTCGCCGTCGCGGTCAGCAACCAGTCCGCGGGCGAGCGTCGCGAGGGGTTCGCCCAGCTGCGTGATGCCTATGTCGACTGGTCGCCATGGGCCGATCGCCGCTTCCGCTTTCGCTTCGGCCAGCAGAAGGTGCCATTTGGCTGGGAGAATCTGCAGTCGTCGTCCAACCGGCTGACGCTCGACCGTTCGGACGGGATCAACAGTGCCATCCCCGGCGAACGCGATCTGGGCGTGACCGCATTTTTCACGCCGGCCGCGGTGCAGCGGATCTGGGATCGGCTGGAGGATGACGGGCAGAAGCTGTTCGGCAATTACGGCGCCTTCGGTTTCGGCCTGTATAACGGTCAGGGCGTCAACCGGCCGGAACGCAACAATGACCTGATGAGCGTCGCCATGGCGACCTGGCCGTTCGAGCTTGACGGCCTGGGCACCACCTTCGCCGGCCAGGTACTCGAAGTGGGCGCGTCCGGGATGCGCAACCGTGTCCGCCCCGAAATCCGCACCGGCGGCGTCAGCGACGCCAGCTTCCGTGACGATCGGGTCGGCGTTCACCTGATCCTCTACCCCCAGCCGTTCGGCCTCCAGGCGGAATGGAACTGGGGCCGCGGCCCGGAATATGATCCCTTGCTGGGGACGATCCGCACCCGCTCCCTCAGCGGCGGCTACGTCCAGGCGATGGGCCGGGTTCGCCAGAGCCCGCTCGGCCCCTTCATGCCCTATGTTCGCTGGCAGACGTATCGCGGCGGGTGGAAGGCGATCGTCAACGCGCCCCGACTGGAAACGGACGAGATCGAGCTGGGCATTGAATTCCAGCCGATCGAGGAACTGGAGCTGACGCTCGCCTATGCCGATATGACGCGGCGCGAGGCAGACGAGCGCCGCTTCGGCCGGGCGGAGGGCGATGTCATCCGCGCGCAGCTACAGTGGAATTATTGACGGCCGCGTCAGTTCGCGATCGTCAGTCGAGCGGGATGGCGCCCGTCATCCAGGTTGCGTCGGCGCCATAGCCGGCCACCTTTGCCGCCAGCGCATCGGATGCCGCCGCCTCCGTGAACCCCAGCGTGCGCCAATAGGTCGCGGCGCCGCCCACCGCGATCAGCTCGGCGCGCCCAATGCCCTGCCCCGCGGCGCACATGAAGGCCGCTTCCATCAGCGCCCGTCCGGCCGACAGCCCGCGCGCGTCAGGGGAGACGGCCATGTCGTGGATGAACAGCACGTCGACCTGCGGCGGCTCGGCGAGCACGGCTCCCACCGGCGGCGGCGACCCCTCCGGCCAGCCATGCGCCAGCACATAGCCCGCCATCGTGTCGCCCTGCATCGCGACGAAGCAGCACGAACTCGCCAGTCTCACCCTGCTGCCGAAGGCGGCTTCGTCCTCCAGCAGGAACGCGGGAAAGCAGACCGCCTGAATGGCAAGCGCCGCCGGCACGTCGCTCTCGGCGAAGCGGCGGATGGTCAGTGAAGAGGCCTGTGACATCATCGCTCCACTTTCGCCGACGACCGTTCAACCGGCAACAGCCGCACGCAGCTCCTGCGCGCCCCGGCGGCGTCAGTCCATGCCGGGATAGGCGTTGAACGCCGGCAGGTCGGCGATGCCCGGCGCCCAGCCCAGCCGCTCCTTTACCATGATCTGTGCGCCGGGCGGCAGCCGTTCCGGGTCGTCGAGCGTACCGGACTGGATATCGACGATGCCCGGCAAGGTCTCCGGGTTGCGATAGAACAGCCCCGTCCCGCAGGCGCTGCAAAACTCCCGCGTCCCGTGCCGCGACGAATGATAGCACGTCGTCGCGCCTTCGACGGTCAGTTGATCCTCCTGCCACGCGATCCACCCGACCATCGGCGCGCCCGACCAGCGCCGGCAATCCTCGCAATGGCAGATCGCATGATGCTGCGGCTCACCTTCGGCTGCCCATGTGACCGCCCCGCAATGACAGCGTCCCGTCGCGCTCATCACCCTTCTCCCAATCGTTTCACCTTTGTTCTCATGCATTGCGCTGTCGCGCAACCCTGCCTACGTGGCACCCGTGACCGAATTGTCGACGCAGAGCCAAGCCAGCGAGCCGCCCTATCTTTCCGGCCTGAATCCGCCGCAACGCGAGGCCGTGCTTACCACCGACGGGCCCGTCCTCGTCCTCGCCGGTGCCGGCACCGGCAAGACGGCGGCGCTGACCGCGCGCCTCGCCCATCTGCTCTACACCCGCCGCGCCTATCCCAGCGAGATCCTGTCGGTGACCTTCACCAACAAGGCGGCGCGCGAAATGCGCGAGCGGGTTGGCCGCCTCGTCGGCGATGCGGTGGAGGGGATGCCATGGCTCGGCACCTTCCACGCGATCGGCGCAAAGATGCTTCGCCGTCATGCCGAACTGGTGGGCCTGCAGAACAATTTTACCATCCTCGACACTGACGATCAGCTGCGTCTGCTGAAGCAGCTCGTCCTTGCTGCCGATATCGATGAGAAGCGCTTCCCCGCGCGCAGTCTCGCCGGCCTTATCGACGAATGGAAGAACAAGGGGCTCACCCCGCGCGAAATCGACGCTGGCGAAAGCGAGCGTTACGCCAACGGTCGCGGCGGCGAACTCTACGAGCAATATCAGGCCCGCCTGCGCGCAGTGAACGCCTGCGACTTCGGCGATCTGCTGCTCCACGTGCTCACCATCCTGAAGAACAATCGCGAGGTGCTGGAGCTGTATCAGCAGCGCTTCCGCTACATCATGGTGGACGAATATCAGGACACCAATGCCGTCCAGTACCTGTGGCTGCGGCTGCTCGCGCAGGAACGCCGCAACATCTGCTGCGTCGGTGACGATGACCAATCGATCTATTCCTGGCGCGGCGCGCAGGTCGAAAACATCCTGAAGTTCGAAAAGGACTTCCCCGGCGCCAAGGTCATCCGGCTGGAGCAGAACTACCGCTCCACGCCGCACATCCTGGGCGCCGCCGGCGGCGTGATCGGCAACAACACGGGGCGGCTCGGCAAGCAGCTGTGGACCGAGCTCGACGTCGGCGAAAAGGTCCGCGTCGTCGGCGTATGGGACGGGCCTGAGGAGGCGCGCCGCGTCGGCGACGAGATCGAGGCGTGCCAGCGTGCGGGCAAGAGCCTGGACGACATGGCGATCCTGGTCCGCGCACAGCACCAGACGCGCGAGTTCGAAGACCGCTTCATCGCCATCGGCCTGCCCTATCGCATCGTCGGCGGCTTCCGCTTCTACGAGCGGCAGGAAATCCGCGATGCACTCGCGTACCTGCGCATCGTCAACCAGCCGGCGGACGATCTCGCCTTCGAACGCATCGTCAACACGCCCAAGCGCGGCCTTGGCGACAAGGCGATCGCCAAGCTCCACCAGCTTGCCCGCGCGGAGAACCTCCCGCTCAGCTTCGCCGCCGCGCGTATCCTCGACACCGACGAACTAACCCCGCAGGCGCGCCGTGCGCTGGGCAATTTCGTCGGTGACATCGCGCGCTGGCGCGACATGGCGCGCGATCTTCCGCACCCCGAACTCGCCCGACAGATCCTCGACGAATCCGGCTACACCGCCATGTGGCAGGCGGAAAAGTCCGCCGAGGCCGCGGGCCGGCTGGAAAACCTAAGCGAACTCGTCCGAGCGATGGAGGAATATGAAAGCCTCGGCGCTTTCCTCGAACACGTCAGCCTCGTCATGGACAATGAAGGCTTGCGGGAGGATCCCAAGGTCACGATCATGACGATCCACGCCGCCAAGGGCCTCGAATATGACACCGTCTTCCTGGTCGGCTGGGAAGAAGGCCTGTTCCCCTCGCAGCGCTCGCTCGATGAAACCGGCACCCGCGGGCTCGAGGAGGAACGCCGCCTCGCCTATGTCGCGATCACCCGCGCGCGCCGCCAGGCCACGATCCTCCACGCCGCCAATCGCCGCATCTATGGCCAGTGGACCAGCTCCATCCCTTCGCGCTTCGTCGCGGAGCTGCCCGACGATCACGTGGAAACCGAAACCACCATGTCGGGCGGCGAAAGCCTGTGGCGCGCCAACTGGTCGGAACGCGCCGACCCCTTTGCCGACGTCGGGCGCGGCACCGGCCGCGGCCCGGGCTGGCAGCGCGCGGCGGGGACGCTCGGCGGAAAGCCCGGCGGCGACTGGCAAAGCCGCACCTTTTCGCGCGAACCGTCGCGCGTGGTCGAAAGTCGCACGCCGGCGGTCAGCCTCGGCAACAAGGGGCGCACCGACCTGTCGGTTGGCCTGCGCGTCTTCCACGAGAAGTTCGGCTACGGCACGATCGAGGAGATCGAGGGCAACAAGCTCGAGATCGAGTTCGAGAAGGCCGGCCGCAAGCGCGTCATGGACAGCTTCGTCACCATCCCCTGAGCCTCAGTGCTATTTACCTGCCGAGTTGATGCCGCAATAGTCCGGCCATGGCCCTTCCGCGTGCTGATGCCGACCAACTCGCCCGTCAGGGGCTCGATGCCCTGCGCAATCGCGACGGCGCCCGCGCCCGCGCCATCTTTGATCGGCTGGCGGTGGAGGCCCCGGCCGACGTGCCGCGTCCGTGGTTGCCGCTCGCCCAGGCCTGCCGACTGATCGGGGACGCCCCGGCTGAGACGGAGGCGCTGCAGGCGCTGCTCAGGGAACAGCCTCGCAACCTCGCCGGGCTGTTGCTGATGGGGGATCGCAAGCGGCTCGATAGCGACGATCGCGCCGCAACCGTCTTCTACACCGCGGCGCTCAATCAGGCCGCGGCCATGCGTGAGGTTCCGGCCTCGCTCCACCCGCTGCTGCGCCAGGCGGAAGCGTTCAAGCAGGAAAGCGCCGTGCGCTTCGCCGGCCATGTCGAGGCGGCCGTGGGCGCGCTTTACGCCGGCCGCGTCGCCCAATCGGTCGACCTGCTGCTCGGCCGCCGCGAACTTCACCTGCAACAACCCTCGATGTTCTATTTCGAAGGGCTGCCGCAGCGCCCCTTCTACCGCCGAGACGAGTTCGACTGGGTCGCCGAACTGGAGGCCGCCACACCCGCCATCCGTGCCGAACTGGAAGCCGTTACCGAGGACTTTCGCCCCTATGTGGAGGGTGATCCCAACCGCCCGCTCCCCAACAACCCCCTGCTCGACGATCCGGCATGGAGCGCGCTGCATCTGTGGCGCGGCGGGGAGATCGTGGCGGAGAACGCCGATCGCTTTCCCGTCACCATGGCGGCGCTGGCTAAGCTGCCCATTCCGCGCATTGCCGGCCGCTCACCAATGGCGCTGTTCTCGAGGCTGACGCCCGGCGCGCATATCCAGCCGCATCACGGCCTGCTCAACACCCGCCTGATCTGCCATCTGCCGATCATTGCCCCGCCCGGCTGCGCGCTGCGCGTTGGCGCCGACACGCACGAATGGCGCGAGGGTGAGCTCGTGACCTTCGACGATTCCTTTGAGCATGAGGCATGGAATCGCGGCACGTCGACCCGCACGGTCCTGCTGTTCGAGATCTGGAAGCCGGAAATCGCGCCCGACGAGCGCGCCGACCTGACCCGGCTGTTCGAGGCGATCGACGCTTATGGCCCGCCGATGGTTGATCAGGGCTGACGGCAGCTGCGCACGGCCCCGCTCGCCCGCAGCGCCCACCAGATGATCAGTGGTTGGAGCAGCAGGCGCACCACATGATATCCGATCGGCAGCCCCGTTCCGCTCGACAGGTCGTTCCACGCATGCTGCATGTTCGCCGGCCACACGCAAAGCGCATAGGCCGCCAGCGCCCATCCCGCCGCGCGCCGGTACCGCGGCGTCACAAGGGCCGCCGCGCCTGCCAGCTCGGCGAGCCCGGTTGCCAGCACCACCAGCCGCGGCGCCGGCACGAACTTCGGCACGATCCGCACCATCGCATCGATGAACAGCAGATGCCCGATCCCCGCCGTCAGATAGAAGGCGATCAGCAGCCAGCGTGCCACGCGTCTGCCGCCGCTCTCCCGGTCCATCATCGATCCTCCTGACCAACGGAACGATACGCCGATGCAACCGTATCCGCCTTGCCCTCTATGTGGGGCGCTTGCGGGCGCCCGGTTTTCAGGATTGGGAGAGGATCGCGACATGTCGTTCCGTCACATCGCCGTCACCATGGCTGCCGCCGCGGCGGCGGTGGCAACCCCCGCACTCGCGCAAACCGCCGCTGATGACGCGCGCTTCCGCGCCGCGCAGGAACGGTTCGAGCGCGAGCTGGAAACCTTCCGCAGCGAATATGATCGCTACCAGTCGGTGCGCCGGGTGCCGGGATCCGGCTATCGCACCGCGCCGGCCGACCCCCGGTACGACGACCCGCAATGGCGCGATGAGGGCGATTATGATCCCAGCCGCTATTATAGCTCCGGCAACCAGGAACGCGCGCTCGGCCCCAACGACCGGGTCTATACCGGATCGGACGGCCGCTATTACTGCCGCCGGTCGGACGGGACGACCGGGCTGATCGTCGGCGGCGCGCTGGGCGGCGTGCTGGGCAATGTCATCGATGGCGGCCGCAGCCGCACGGTCGGAACGCTGCTGGGTGGCGCGGCCGGGGCACTCGCCGGGCGCGCTGTGGATCGCAGCAATCAGCAGATCCGCTGCCGCTGACGAACGGATCGTCGCGGCGCTGCGAGTCAGCAGTCGACGGCCAGCAGCGTCACCCCTTCGTAGCGCTCTTCCTTGGGATTGAAGAGCTCGCTCGGCGTGAAGCGCCGCGGCGTGACCCGCATCCCGCCCAGGCCAACGATCTTGAACGCGCCGATCTTCGGCTCGCGCGGCGGCTTGCCGTCGCGCTCCAGCGTCACCGCGTCGAGGTAGAATTCACCGTGCTTGGTGTAAACGATGTGCGGCGCCAGCGTCACGTCGCCGCGATTATAGGTCGCGGCGAGTGCCTGCTGCTTGACGATAGCCTCGAACACGACGGGCATGGTGGCCGGCGGCGGCGACGGTGCGACCTGATCCTGGTCGGTATTCAGCTTCATGTTCAACGGCAATATCCACACTGCTGCACCGCAGCAACATTCGTTTTCTGCAACTCTGCGTAACCTGTTTGCACCCGTAGATGCGGCTGCTCACTCCTGCTCGGGCATCAGCTTGCGCGCAAAATAGGTCATCTGCAGCGCCTGCAGTCGCGCACCCTGCGCAATGTCGGCATCACCCGAATGGCCACCCGCCGTGTCCTCGTAGAACAGGTACGGCAAGCCATATTCGCGCATCCTCGCCGCGAACTTGCGGGCATGCTGCGGCCCGACCCGATCGTCCTTGGTCGTCGTCCAGATATAGGGTTCGGGATAACGCCCACCGCGGCGCAGCGCATGATAAGGCGAGATCCGCTCGAGGAACGCGCGCTCCTCGGGGACGCTGACCGAGCCATATTCGTCCACCCACGACGCGCCCGCCGCAATTCCTTCGTAGCGCAGCATGTCGAGCAGCGGCACCTGGATCGTCACCGCACCCCACAATTCGGGGTGCTGCGTCATCTCGACACCCATCAGCAGGCCGCCGTTGGACCCGCCATAGATGCCGAGCCGCGAGGCACTGGTGATCCCGCGCGCAAACAGGTCGCGCGCGATATTGGCGAAATCGTCATAGATCAGCTGGCGACGCGTCTTGCGCCCTGCCTCATGCCATGACGGGCCGAACTCCCCGCCGCCGCGGATGTTGGCCAGGACAAATGCCCCGCCCCGCTCCAGCCACAGCTTGCCGGTGATGCCCGAATAATAAGGCGTGTTCGATACCGCGAAGCCGCCATAGGCCGTCATCAGCGTCGGCGTGCTGCCGTTGAGCGGGGTGTCCGCCCGGCGAACGACGAAATACGGGATCTTGGTGCCGTCAGACGAGGGCGCCTCGTGCTGCTCCACCACCAGCCCGGTGGCATCGAAGCGCGCGGGCGCCGACTTGACCGTCGCTGGCGCCGCATCGCTCGCCGCGTTGAATGACATCAGCAGCGTTGGCGTGGTGAAACCCGACACCGCCAGATAGGCTTCGTCACTCGCGATATCGCTGGCCACCAGATCGACCGACAGATTGTCGGGCAGCTTGAGGCTGCGGCTGCTCCACCCGTCCCCGGACGGCGTGAACACCATCGCGCGGCCACGCACATTGTCATAGATCGCCGCAACCACCGCATTGCGCGTCACGCGCACATTGCCCCGGTCGACCGCTTGCCGTTCCGCCGGCGCGAAGATCACCGTCGGCGTGCCCGTTCCCGCCATCGCGTCCTTCAGCGGCAAGGAGGCAAGGGCCCCCTCCGGCACCGCGCCCCACGGCTCGCTCGTGCGGAAGATCAGCCGTCCCTTGACCAGCCCGATCGCCTCCACCTTCTCCGGAATGGCGATCTTCTTCGCGGTCTTGCCGTCCCACAGCAATGTCTCGGAGGTGAAGAAGGTCTTGGCGCGCGTGATCACCACCGCGCGGTTGCCGTCGCCGTCGACCATCACCGATGGAAACACGCCCAGGTCATCTTTGGTCCCGCGGTACAGCTCGCGCGCCTCGCTCAGCGGCTGGCCCCGCTTCAGGATCTTGACCACGAACGGATAGCCGGACTTCGTCAGCGATCCGGTACCCCAGTCGCGCGACACGATCAGCGTGTTCTCGTCGATCCAGTCGGCATTCTGCTTCGACGTCGGCAATGCAAAGCCGTCCTTGACGAACCGCCCGTCGACCAGGTCGAACTCGCGCAGCGACGTGGCGTCCTCGCCCCCCTCGCTCAGCGTGATGAGGCAGCGGCGCTCGCCCGGTTCGAGGCAGACGACCCCCTTCCAGACCCACTTCTTGCCTTCCGCCTGCGACAGCGCGTCGACATCGATCAGCGTCTGCCAGCGCGGCGTTGCGGTGGCGTACTCCTTGGCGCTCGTCCAGCGCCAGATGCCCTGCGGGTGCTTCTGGTCACGCCAGAAGTTGAAGATCCGGTCGCCCAGCATCTGCGGCATCGCGATCCGGTCCTCGGCGGAGGCGATGGCCAACGCCTCGTCATAGAAGGTGCGATAGCGCGGGTCGTTCTCCAGGCGGGCAAGCGTCCGGGCATTTTCCGCCTCTACCCATGCCAGTGCCCGCTTGCCGTCCTTGTCCTCAAGCCAGATATACGGATCTTCAGTCATCGATGCGATTTGGGCGGCGCTTTGCGGTGCTGCAAGCGCTCCAAGTGCGATAGCCACAAGATGTTGCAATGCGGGACCTGTCTTCATCGGGCGTCGACATACTGTCTCCTGCCGATCGAACAACCCTGAGCTGGCGCTGATCCAACGCTTTAGCGTACGCCCCGCGGCACCCCGCAATCGCCGGCTTGTCCACGACCATCATCCGCGTATGACCGCCGCAATGTCCGATGGCCTTCCGCTTCCCCGCCGCCTGTTCGCGATCGGCGCGCTTGGTTGCGGGTCTGCGCTGGTGATCATCGACGGCGGCATCGCCAACGTCGCCTTGCCGACGATCGCGCGCGATCTGCGGGTGGCGTCCAGCGCCGTGGTGTCGATCGTCACCGTTTATCAGGTCACGCTGGTCATGCTCCTCCTGCCATTTTCGGGGATGGCGGAGCGTATCGGGCTCAAGCGGACCTACCAGGGCGGGCAGATCATCTTCACCCTGTCGACCCTGCTCTGCTTCTTTGCCGAGAGCTTCCCGTTCCTCCTCATCGTGCGGACGATGCAGGCGATCGGCGCGGCTGGCGTGCTCAGCGTGTCGTCAGCGCTGATCCGTCACACCTATCCCGCCCGGCAGCTTGGCCGTGGGCTCGGGATCAATGCTGTCATCGTTACCAGCGCCGCCGCCGCGGCGCCCACGGTTGGCGGCCTGGTGCTCGCCGTCGCGCCTTGGCCGTGGGTCTTCGCCTGCACCATCCCGCTCGCGATCGTCAGCCTGATCCTCGGTCGCTGGCTTCCCGATCCCCCGCCGCGCCTCACCAGGCTCGATCTTGCCGGTGCAATCATGTGCGCGGCGATGTTCGGCCTCGTCATCGGCGGCGCGGAAAGCTTCGTCCACGGCGACAGTCCGGTGGTCAGCGCGGCGGTCGTCGCCGCCGGCGCGACCATCGGCTGGTTCTTCGTGCGGCGCGAACTGGGCATCACCGCGCCGATCCTCCCCGTCGATCTGCTCGCCCGCCCGATCATTGCGCTGTCCGCGATCGGCAGCCTCACCGCGTTCATGGCGTCAATGACGGTGCTGGTCTCCACGCCCTTCCGTCTGGCCGCGCTGGGTTTCACCCCCGCGCAGATCGGCACCTGCATCGCCCCCTGGCCGCTCACCAACATGGTCGTCGCACCGCTCTCCGGCGCATTGTCCGATCGTATCCCTGCGGGCATCCTGGGGGGCATCGGCATGGCGGTCTCGCTCATCGCGCTGGTGCTCCTCGCGACCATGCCGGCCGACGCGGGGATGCTCGACGTGGCGTGGCGCATGGCGTTGTGCGGATCGGGATTCGGCCTGTACCTGCCGCCCAATTCGCGGCTCGTGGTCGGCTCCGCGCCGCACCATCGCGCTGCCGCCGCCGGCGGCCTCATATCCACCCTTCGCCTGACGGGGCAGACAATCGGCGCCACGCTGGTCGCCGCGCTTCTCGCCGCGGGTGTCGGGACGGGTGCCGTCCCGCCGCTGGTGGCCGCCGGGCTCGCGCTCATCGCCGGGCTGTGCAGCATCGCCCGGCTGCGCCCCTCGGTAAGCAGCCCCGCCGGCTTTGAAACTCCTGCCGAGGCACCAACGCTCCGCCCCTCGCGCTGACCGGAACGCGGCTCGCATCCGCTCGTTCACGGCAAGGCACTAACCGGAGTTAATCATGCCCTACGTCAAGACACGTGATGGAGCCGACATCTTCGTGAAGGATTGGGGCGAGGGTCGTCCCGTCGTGCTGATCCACGGCTGGCCGCTGTCCGCCGACAGCTGGGATCCCCAGGCACTGGCGCTGGCGGAGGCCGGCTATCGCGTCATCTCCTATGACAGGCGCGGCTTCGGCCGGTCGAGCCAGCCGTGGACGGGTTATGACTATGACACGCTGACCGACGATCTGGCCGACGTGATGAAGGCGGCTGGCGTCGAACAGGATGCGACGCTGGTCGGCTTCTCGATGGGCGGCGGAGAGGTCGCACGCTACATGAGCCGCCATGACGGCCGCGGCGTCAATTCGGCCGTGCTCGTCGGGTCGGTCGTACCGTATATGCTGAAGACGGAAGACAATCCGCACGGTGTGCCGGAACATCAACTTCTCGGGATCGCCGCCGGCATCCAGGAAGACCGCCCCAACTTCTTCCACAATTTCTTCAAGGACTTCTTCGGCGTCGGCTATGTGACCAGCCCGGTCAGCCAGCCGATGCTCGACTGGGCCTGGCGGCTTGCGATGCAGGCGTCGCTGCGTTCGACGCTGGAATGCGCCAAGAGCTTCAGCTTCACCGATTTCCGCCCCGACCTGCCGGCGTTCCGCGTACCCACGCTGGTGATCCACGGCACAGGCGACAAGACGGTGCCGATCGACGCCACCGGTCGCGCCGCCGCCGCCGGCATCGCGGCCAGCCAGCTGGTCGAATATGACGGCGCGCCCCACGGGCTGTTCGCCACCGAAAGCGAGCGCCTGACGGAGGATCTGCTGACCTTCCTCAGCCGCTGACCGCTGGCTCATGAAAAAAGGGGCGGTGGAGGTTTCGTCCTCCACCGCCCCTTTTCGATTCCGGGATGGCGATCAGATGTGCAGCGCGCGGCCGTAGGCGCTCAGCACCGATTCATGCATCGCCTCGCTGATCGTCGGGTGCGGGAACACCGTCTCCATCAGTTCCGCCTCGGTCGTCTCCATCGTCTTGCCAATCGTGTAGCCCTGGATCATCTCGGTCACTTCGGCGCCAATCATGTGCGCGCCCAGCAGTTCGCCGGTCTTGGCATCGAACACCGTCTTCACGAAGCCTTCCGGCTCGCCCAGCGCGATCGCCTTGCCGTTCCCGATGAAGGGGAAGTTGCCAACCTTCACCTCATAGCCGGCATCCTTCGCCTTCGCCTCGGTCAGCCCGACGCTGGCGATCTGCGGCCGGCAATAGGTGCAGCCCGGGATGTTGCGCGGGTCCATCGCATGCGGGTGCCCGCCAGCAATCGCCTCGGCCGCGATCACGCCCTCATGGCTCGCCTTGTGCGCCAGCCACGGCGGCGCGGTGATGTCGCCGATCGCCCAGACGCCCGAAACGTTGGTGCGGCACATCGCATCGGTCTTCAGGAAGCCGCGCTCGTCCATCTCGACGCCCATTTCCTTCAGGCCGATGTCTGCGGTGTTCGGCACGATCCCGACCGCCACGATCACATGGCTGAATTCGGCGGTCACTTCCTTGCCCGATGCGTCCTTCAGCTTGGCGGTCACGCCCTTGTCGCTGACGTCCAGCGCGCTGACCCCGGCGGAGGTCATGATCGTCATGCCCTGCTTCTTCAGCGACTTTTCCAGATGCGCGGAAATGTCTGCATCCTCCACCGGCACCAGCCGGTCGAGCATCTCGACGACCGTCACGTCCGCGCCCATGTCGTTGTAGAAGCTCGCGAACTCGATCCCGATCGCGCCCGATCCGATGACCAGCAGCTTGCTCGGCATCTCGCTCGGCGTCATCGCGTGGCGATAGGTCCAGATCCGCTTGCCATCGGCCTTGGCGAACGGCAGGTCGCGCGCCCGCGCGCCGGTGGCGACGATGATGTTCTTATACCCGATCTCGGTCGCCTTGCCGTCCTCGGCCGCGACGGTCAGCTTGTTCTTCCCCGTCAGCTTGCCCGTGCCCATGTGGACGGCAATCTTGTTCTTCTTCATCAGGTGCGTGACGCCCTGGTTGAGCTGCTTGGCAACGCCGCGCGACCGCTTCACCACCGCGTCCAGGTCAGCGACGATGCCATCCGCCTTCAGGCCGTAATCCTTGGCATGGCCCATCAGGTGAAACACCTCGGCCGACCGCAGCAGCGCCTTGGTCGGGATGCAGCCCCAGTTGAGGCAGATCCCACCCAGCAGTTCACGCTCGACGATCGCGACCTTCAGCCCCAGCTGCGCGGCGCGGATCGCAGCGACATAGCCGCCCGGCCCCGAGCCGAGGACGACGAGATCATAAGTGTCTGCCACTTTTCAGTTCCTTGGTTTGCGCGCGGCCTTCATCACCGCCGGCACGCTCATCGCCAGCAATGCCAGCATCACCGCCCAGCTCACCGGCTCCAGCGAGTCGGCGCCCTGCGGATAGGACCAGATCGCCGCGCGAAAGACCGCCTGCGTCGCCACCAGCGCGATTGCCAGATAGATCAGCTCGACGGCCGCCGCGCGGTTCATCTCAGGCCAGCATGCCCAGCGGATTTTCGCACAGCGCCTTGAACGCCTGCATCAGTTCGGCACCATCCGAACCATCGATCGCACGGTGGTCGAAGCTGCCGGTCGCGCTCATCACGGTCGCGATGCCCAGCGCATCGCCGATGACGTACGGGCGCTTCTCGCCTGCGCCGACCGCCAGGATCATGCCCTGCGGCGGATTAATCACCGCCTCGAACTGCTTGATCCCGTACATGCCCATGTTGCTCAGCGACGCGGTGCCGCCGGTGAATTCCTCCGGCTTCAGCTTCTTGTCGCGCGCACGCGCGGCCAGATCCTTCATCCGCGTCGAAATCGACGACAGCGACGCGGTATCGGCCTCGGTGATCACCGGCGTGATCAGCCCTTCCGGCGTCGACACCGCGACCGAGATGTCGGCGCGCTTGAACGTGACCAACTCGTTCGGCGTGTACATCACGTTGCACTTGGGCACCTGCACCAGCGCCGCGGCCAGCGCCTTGATCATCAGGTCGTTGACGGACAGCTTCACGCCGCGCGCGCCCAGGCTCTCGTTCAGCTCGGCCCGCAGCTTCAGCAGCTTGTCGAGGCGCACGTCCACGGTGAGGTAGATGTGCGGCACCTGCTGCTTCGACTCGGTCAGGCGGCGCGCAATCGTCTTGCGCATGTTGCTGAGCTTGGTCGTCTCATGCGGGATGTCGGGGATCTGGGCCGGGGCAGGTGCAGCGGCCGGCGCGGCGGTTGGCGCGCTGGCGGCCTGCGAAGGCGCAGCCGCGGCCGCCGGCTGCGCGCCTTCCACATCGGCCTTTACGATCCGGCCGTTCGGCCCCGATCCCGCCAACGTCGCCAGGTCCACGCCCTTCTCGGCGGCGATGCGGCGCGCCAGTGGGCTGGCCTTCACGCGCTCGCCATCGCGGCGCGGCGCGGCAGCGGCCTGCGGCTGTGCTGATGCCTGGACCAAAGCCTGGGCCTCAGCGGCCGGCCGCTTGTTCTCGGGGTTTTCTGCGGACACCTTCTCGCCGGTTTCGCGATCGACCGGTGCGTCGACCTGCTCCTTCTTCGGCGCCGGGGCGGCGGTCTCGGCGGCAGCGTCCTTCTTCGCCGGCGCGCTTTCCTCACCCTCACCGTCGAGCAGCATGATGACCGTGCCGACCTTCACGCCATCGGTACCCTCGGGAACCACCAGCTTGCCGACGACGCCCTCGTCGACGGCCTCGAACTCCATCGTCGCCTTGTCGGTCTCGATTTCGGCCATGAGGTCGCCCGCCTTGACGGAGTCGCCCTCCTTCACCAGCCATTTCGCCAGCGTGCCTTCCTCCATCGTGGGGGAGAGCGCGGGCATTTTGATCTCGATCGACATGAAGGTCCTCAGCGGTTCCTGGCGGGGCGCCCGTCTCTTGCGCCGAGGCCTTGCGCGGTCAACCCCGCAGGCGGATAAGTGACGCCTTACAGGGGCGAAGACAATATAATGCGCATCTATCTGACCGTGATTGATGAAACCCCGGAGGCAGAGATCGCGCTTCGCTTCTCCGCCCGGCGCGCCGTGAAGACCGGCGGCGGCGTGGAAATCCTCGCCTTGGTCGAACAGCAGGAGTTCATCGCCTTTGGCGGCGTGCAGGCCACGATCGAGGATGAGGCGCGCCGCCATGCGGAGGGGCTGGTGGCCAAGGCCGCCGGTACCTTGCTGGAAGAATCTGGCCTTCGCCCCTCCATCACCGTGCGGCAGGGCGATGGTCCCAAGATCATCCGGGAGCTGCTGGCCGCCAATCGCGAAGTCGCCGCGCTGGTGCTTGGCGCGGCCGCCGACGGGCCGCCCGGACCGCTCGTCACCCACTTCGCAGGTCAGGCGGGCACGCTGCCGGTACCGCTGATGATCATCCCCGGCAATCTCGATCGCGAGGCAATCGACCGGCTGAGCTGATCCACCCGCGTCGCCCCTGCGAGACCCGGCGGCGCGGGCGTCAATCTCAGCGGCGCCCCTGGCTTGGCGACGTGGTGGTGGTCGTCGTCGTCACCGGCTGCCCCTGCACCGTGATCGTCGTGATGCTCGTCCCCGGATAATAATAGCCGTTGGCATAATAGCCGGGCGTCGGCGTCGTGGTGGTCGTGCTGAGCACCCGCGTGCCCGGTGCCGCCGTCACCACGACGGGGGCCGCACCCGTTACCTGCTGCACGGGGGCCGCACCCGTTACCTGCTGCACGGGGGGCGCCGGCGCACGCGGTGCCACGGCCGGAGGATATCCACCGGTCGCCGCCAAATAGCCTGCTCCCGGAACCGGATAGTCCGCGCCGTAGCGCGGCGCCGGCGCGCGATAGGGTTCCGCAGGCTGACCAGCGCCCGCGACCTGCCCTGCGCCAACGCTCGTCACCGTCCGCTGCGCCGGGGCGGGTCCGGGTGTGCGTGCTGCCGCTCGGCGCGGTGCGTCATAGGGCGCACCCTGCGACGACGGGCGGGCCGGTGGCGGTGGCGGTGGCGGTGGCGGGGCGGCATAGGCCAATCGGTCATATCCCGGCATCGCGCCGACATCGGCATAATCGACCAGCACATCGTCAAACTGGTCCCAATCGACGCCGCCGATCGTGTCGTGCACCGATCCGCGCGCATCGATCATCACCGCGTCGTCATAATAACGCGACCAGACATAGCCCTCCGGCGGCCGCGGCAAGCCATAGGTGGCCCAGTCGTTCACCCGCCAATCGGGCGACAGCCAATAGGTCGGCAAGGCCCAGCCCCGCAGCGGCCGGCGATAGGCGTCCCAGCCGCCCGGCGCGCGATGCCCGGCCCACCAGCGTCCCTCGGACCGCTCGCCCCAGCGCGACGGCGACGTGACCGCGGCCTGCGACGCGCCGGCGTCACGCCGCGCCTCGGCCGAGCGGCGGCTTCCCGGGGGCGGCGGCACACGCGGGCCGCTCGGTCGCTCGGCGGCTGCAGCGCGCAGGTCGGGGCGATCGGGACTGCCAGCCGCCGCGCTCGTCGCGATCGACAGGATCGCCGCCGTCGCCAAGAGTGCGCGCATCGTCCATTCTCCCAGAACTCATTCAACCG
Source organism: Sphingomonas sp. ABOLG (assembly GCF_003950435.1). Lineage (NCBI taxonomy): Bacteria > Pseudomonadati > Pseudomonadota > Alphaproteobacteria > Sphingomonadales > Sphingomonadaceae > Sphingomonas > Sphingomonas sp. ABOLG. The sequence goes on along the minus strand of NZ_QQWW01000002.1, from coordinate 89,186 downwards.
GCAAGGCAACTGCCGACGCTCGTCAGGAAGAATGATATCAAAATGGATAAGGACTAGCCACAACGGCCAATGTCCCGGAATGATGCATCCGGAACAGGCACCGTGGCGCGACCATCGTTCGTATCAGGCGATCCGCGGCGCCAGTAACGCGACGATCGCCTCGCATCCTCGCGCATCCTGCGCGTCGAACCGCCCGGGAATGGGGCTGTCGAGGTCAAGGACGCCGACCAGTCGGCCCTCATGAATAATCGGGACCACCAGTTCCGACGCGCTTGCCGCATCACAGGCGATATGGCCCGGAAAGGCGTGGACATCGGCCACCAGCTGCGTCTCGCGCGTCGCGGCCGCGGCGCCGCACACCCCCGCGCCGACCGCGATACGGATGCACGCCGGCTTGCCTTGGAACGGCCCCAGCACCAGCGTGTCGTCCACCATGCGGTAGAAGCCGGACCAGTTCAGGTCGGGCAGATATTGCCACAGCAGCGCCGCGGCATTGGCCATGTTGGCGATCGCGTCCGGCTCGTCGGCGGTCAGCGCGTCCAGCGCCGACAGGATGTCACGGTAAAGCTCGGCCTTGTCGCCGGCTGCAATGTCGAACTGATACATGGCGCGCGATGTAGTCGCCCGCGCCGCATCGCGCGAGGGCCTTCCTTCATGCGCCGCTTACCATTGTTGCGCTATTGGGGTGGCATGATCGCCGATTCCATCGTTGCCGCTGCCGGCCGCGCCGAGCCCCGCCCGGCGTCCGCCGTGTCGCATGGCGTCGGGCTTGCCGGGCTCGCCGGGGTGATCGTCTGGATCGCGATTGCCCGCGCCTATGGCATGGACGGGCCCTATGCCGCGCTGGTCAACCTGCTCGCCTGCGGCATCCCGATGATCGTCTGGTCGATCTTCGTCGACAAGGTTCATCGCCGTTCGTCGACCGGGATCGACTGGGCAGCGGCGCGGCCGTGGCGCGACACCATCGACGTCAGCCTTGTCAAACTGGCCGGCCTTTGGGCGACCTGGGCGGGCATCGCGCTCATCTACGCCACCTGTCGCTTTTACTGGGAGGGCAATTTCGCCTTCGCCATGTGGTGCCTCGGCACCGCCGCCCCCGCCCTCTTCCTGCTGTCGATCCCCTATGTCTTGTGGCTCGACCGCTATCTGGTCGAGCCGCGCGATGGCGCCTGGGCGCTCGGCGCATGGCTCACCAACACTGCTCGGCCGGAACCGGACGTGATCTACGGCCACCTGCGCGCCTGGGGGGTGAAGGCCTTCTTCCTGGCATTCATGCTCGCCATCGTGCCGCCCGGTTTTGCCGAGTTCATCCAGACGCCGACCTTCGGCATCCTCGCGGATCCGGTGCGCCTCGCCAATTGGCTCATCACCTTCATGTTCGTGATCGACGTGGCGTTCGCGACGGTCGGCTACATCCTCACCATGCGGCCGCTCGACGCGCATATCCGCAGCGCGAATCCCTATGCCGCCGGCTGGGCCGCGGCGCTGATCTGCTATCCCCCCTTCATCCTGATGGATGCCGGCGGCCCGCTCGATTATCACCCCGGCACCGCCGACTGGACCTATTGGCTTCAGGGATATCCCGTCCTGCTGGCGCTCGTCGGCGCGCTGCTGGTGCTGCTCACCGGCATCTACGCCTGGGCGACGGTCGCCTTCGGCCTGCGCTTCTCCAACCTGACGCACCGCGGCATCCTGACGCATGGTCCCTACGCCTGGTCACGCCACCCGGCCTATCTGACCAAAAACCTGTTCTGGTGGGTCTCGACGATCCCGCTGCTCTCGACCGGCTCGCTGGCCGACGCGGCGCGTGCCACGCTGATCCTCGCGGCGGTCAGCGGCGTCTATTACTGGCGTGCCCGGACGGAGGAGCGGCACCTGTCGGCCGACCCCGCCTATCAGGAATATAGCGCCTGGATGAGCCGCAACGCGCCGGTGCCGCGCTTCTTCCGCTGGATCGGCGGGCGCTGACGTTCAGCCGCGCACCTGCCCCGTCCCCACGCCGACCCATTTGTAGGTCGTCAGCCCCTCCAGCGCGACCGGCCCGCGCGCATGAAGCCGGCCGGTCGCGATGCCGATCTCGGCGCCCAGCCCGAACTCGCCGCCGTCGGCGAACTGCGTCGACGCATTCCACAGCACGATCGCGGAGTCGACTTCGGCCAGGAACTGCTCTGCCACCGCCTCGTCCGACGCGACGATCGCATCGGTATGGTGCGAACTGTGCCGGGCGATATGCGCCAGCGCGCCCTCAAGCCCATCGACCATCGCGACCGAACAGATCGCGTCGAGATATTCGGTGTCCCAATCCTCCTCGGTCGCCGGGACAACATCGGCAACCGACGCGATCCGCTCGTCGCCCCGCACCTCGCACCCCGCCGCCGCCAGCGCGGCGATCAGCGCACCCGGCTCGGGGTAGCCAGCGTCGATCAGCAACGTCTCGGTCGCCCCGCAAATGCCGGTGCGCCGCATCTTCGCATCGACCACGATCCGGGTTGCCATCACCGGATCGGCGGATCGGTGGATGAACAGGTGGTTGATCCCGTCGAGATGCGCCAGAACCGGCACCCGCGCCTCCGCCTGGACGCGTGCGACCAGGCTTTTTCCGCCGCGCGGCACGATCATGTCGATCAACCCGTCCGCCGCCAGCATCGCGCCCACCGCCGCGCGATCGGTCGTGGCGACACGCTGCACCGCATCGGCCGGCAGACCGCCCGCCGCCAGCCCCTCGCAGAAGGCCTGATGGATCGCGGCATTGCTGTCACGCGCCTCCGATCCCCCGCGCAACAACACGGCATTGCCCGACATCACGCACAGCGCCGCGGCATCGGCGGTCACGTTGGGCCGGCTTTCGTAGATGATGCCGATCACCCCGATCGGTACGCGCACGCGCGACAGGCGCAGCCCGTTGGGGCGTGTTGCCGTGTCGATGATCTGGCCGACAGGATCGGGCAGCCCGGCCACCGCTTCGACCGCATCCGCCATCGCCGCGACTCGCGCCGGGTCCAGCCGCAGACGATCCAGCATCGCCCCCGACAGCCCCGCCGCCTCCGCTCGCGCAACGTCCTGTCGATTGGCGTGCAGAATGTCTTCGGACGCCGCTCGCAGCGCCTGCCCGACCTGACGCACGCCGGCGCGCCGCTCCTCCGTGCTGGTGCGCGACAGCACGCGCTGCGCCGCGCGCGCTTTGGTGGCGAGGTCGGCGATCAGGGCAGACGGGGACAACGGATCCAGCATGGCCGCCATCTACCATGCCAGGGCGTTGCGGACGAGTAGCTGTGGTCCCCCAGATCAGCGCGCAGCTCCCGCCTTCGGCATTGTGGCAGCGATACAGGCATTCGCCCGCATCCCAGCAACGCCAGCACCCCCGCGCCCTCGCCCGTCACCTGACGCTAGACGCGCCTTTCCAGCCCCTGTGATGCCGCGCCTGCCCGCACTATATCGCAACCCATGTGGCAGACGCTCGATCGACGGCAGATGCTGGCTGTGCTGGGCGCGGGAGCCGCGGCAACGGCACTCGGCGCCTGCCGCGCCTCACCCGCCGCCGCGGAAAGCTTCCCCGTCCGCTTCAGCGACGAACAATGGCGCCAGCGCCTGTCGCCCGCGGCCTATCGCGTGCTGCGGCAGGAGGCGACCGAGCGTCCCTTCTCCAGCCCGCTGGATCGCGAGAAGCGCGCCGGTATCTTTCGTTGTGGGGGTTGCGGCCAGCCGCTGTTTTCCTCGCGGACCAAATTCGACAGCGGCACCGGCTGGCCCAGCTTCTATGCGCCGCTGCGCCATGCGGTGGGAACGCGGCGGGATTTCTCGCTCGGCATCCCGCGGACGGAGGTGCATTGCGCCCGCTGCGGCGGCCACCTTGGTCACGTCTTCGACGATGGCCCGCCGCCGACGGGGAAGCGCTATTGCATGAACGGGGTCGCGCTACAGTTTCGCGCCGCCTGATAGGCGCCGCAGGCGGTCAGGAACGGGCGCTCTGGCACCCCGCCCGGGATCAGTCCGAAACCGAAACGCCGCCGCTGACCGGCACCGATGCGGCCGATGCGATCGCCAGATTGGCCAGCCGCGTCTCGTCGGCACCCTCGCCCTTGCCGGCCTGGATCACCGGCGCACCGGCAACGCCATCGGCATAGATGAAGCCGTTGGTCGGATAGTCGGACGTGCCAAGGCCGCCATTGGGCGCATACCACACCTTGACCATGCTCCAGTCACCGGCCGGGGACACGTCGATCGCGCGCACATCGCGCTCGATCTTGCCACGGCGCGACCAATTGGCGTGGGTCAGGCGCACTTCGCGATCGCTGACGACCTGGCTGACCATCGCGACATGGCCGACGCGCATGCGGCGGGTCGACTGGAAGGAAAGCACCGCGCCGACCTTGGGCGTATTGCCGCGCTCGTAACGGCCGGCAGCCTGGCCCCACCAGGTATTGGCGTTGCCGTGGATCTGAATGCCAGAGATCTCACGGGCATAAGGTGCGCACTGCCAGAACTGTGCATTGGCTGCGGTCGCGGTCATCAGGCCGCACGACACCACCAGCGCCAAACGCGCCGTCAAAGACTTGAAATTCACTGCGACCCCCCGGCCAAACCGACGTTCGTTGCAGTCCAGCTACGGGGGGTTCCGCTGAATACCAATAGTTGCGGGAACCAATTCCGATGAACGGTGTTGCGGCGCCGACGAACAGCAAAACTACTCGTATTTTAACCATCCGGCGGCGGCCGCCCGCCGCTTCTCACGCTTCCGCAGGCTGAAGAACCGCCGTTTCCGCCTGCATTTACTCCGATTGGATTCGACGCAGAAAGAAGAGCCCCCGGGATGATCCCGAGGGCTCCTCCACCTCATCGCTGGCGCAGGTGCTTACGGCACCGGGTCGATCCGTTCCGCGTCCAGCGCCTGCATCCGGAGCGCCTCCAGCCGCGCGGTATGCTCCGCCCGCCCGAAGGGGAAGGCGCGGTAGGTGAACGCCGCGATCAGCGCGAGCACCGTGGCGCAGATGATGTAGATAATCGTCAGGCGATCCAGCACCGCGACCGGCACCTGCCCCGGCACCGCCTTCGCCGGGAAGTTCGCCGCCGCCAGGATCAGTCCGGTGGCAAAGATCCCCACGCCGCTGGTGCACTTCTGGATGAAGAAGCTGCCCGCGAAGAACACGCCCTCGGAACGTCGCCCGGTGCGTTGCTCGGAATCCTCCACCACATCGGCCATCATCGATGCCCCCAGGATGTGCGCCGTCACGCTCGCCGCCGTCCCCGCCGCCAGCATGCCGAACAGCAGCGGCAGCATCATCGGGTTCTCCGGCCCCGGGAACATGCCGGCCAGCCGCAGCCAATAAGGCGTGGTCCCGATGATGATCGCCAGGATCGCTGCGGTCGACGCCGCCTTGGGCTTGCTCGTCACCGCCCCGATCCGCGGCGCGACGACAAACGCCACCAGCACGCCGCCGAACAACACCATGCTCAGCGGCACGAAGGTCGGCACCGTCAGCCCCAGGAAGCTGACCGTCGTGAACCCCCACACATAGGTGTAGAGATAGTTGGAGATCGCGTAGGTGATGCCCTGGTTGGTGAACACGAACAGCCCGGCGATCATCAGGATCACGAACGCCTTGTTGTTCAGCGTCTGGAACAGGTCGGCGAAATTCTGCTTCAGCGTCTGCTTCTCGATCACCGGCGACGGAAGGTTCGGGATCTCGCGATGGGTGCCCATCGCCGACGTCAGGATGGCGATCCCCATGAAGATCGCGCCGGCGACGGCAAATCCCTTGTACCCCGCGGGATTGAGCAGGCCGTTGGGATATTCCGGCGTCGGCGACAGGAACACCCAATAGGCCGCGATCAGCATCACCAGCCCGCCGGCCCAGCCGAACAGGTAGCGATAGGCCATGATCCGCGTCCGCTCGTCATAATCGGCGCTCAGCTCCGCGGCCATCGCCTGGCTTGGCACTTCATACGCGCTGACAGCGCTACGCACGAGCACGGCGACCGCGAACAGCCAGCCGAGCGTCGCCGCCTGCGACGATTGCGGCGGGTTCCACAGCAGGATCCAGCCCAGCATGATCGGCAGCGCCGATCCGTACAGCCACGGATGCCGCCGTCCCCAGCGCGTACGCGTGCGATCGGACAGGAAGCCGATCGTGGGATCGACAAAGGCGTCGATGATCAGCGCTAGCATGATGACGAAGCCGACCGTCGCGGCCGGCACCCCGATCACCTGGTTGTAGAACAGCAGGAGGAACGTGCCGAAGCCCGAATCCTTCACGCCATAGGCCGCGGCGCCGAAGCCATAGCTGGCCATCGTTCCCGGGCGCAGGCGACGCGCCGGCGCCGGACTGGGCACCGCGACGGTGGCGGTACTCGCGATTGTGGCGTTCATTGAAATGCCTCCAGCGCCGCGAACAGCCCGGGCTGTTCGGGATCCCAGCTTTGCCGTGTGCCGATGGTGATGCCGCCATCGACGACCAGATGTGTGCCCGTGACGAACCCGGCCTCGTCGCTCAGCAGGAATGCGACCGCCGCGGCGATATCCTCCGGCCGCCCCGCCCGCTTCACCGGCTGCGCGTGCGCGGCCACCTGCGCGATCGCCTGGTTCGCCAGCTCCAGCTTGTCGGCCGGCACGTTCAGGTGCCGGGTGAAGATGTTGGTGGTGATGAAGCCGGGGATTACCGCGTTGACGCGGATATTGTCCTTGGCAAGGTCCGCGGCCGCCAGCTTCGACAGGTGCAGCACCCCGGCCTTGGCGGTGGAATAAGCGATCGGCGCATAGCCGGTGCCCAGGGCAGAGACGCTTGAGGTGTTGACGATCGCCCCGCCGCCGCGCTTCGCCATCAGCGGCGCGGCATATCGGATGCCCAGCGCCACCGATCGCAGCAGCAATGATTGGGTGCGGTCCCAGCCATCGGCCGGCATTTCGTCGATCTTTTCCGGCGCGCCGCCGGCGCCGGCATTGTTGAACAGGACGTCCAGCTCGCCCGGCGCCTCGATCAGCGCCTTGATGTCACCCTCCTCGGTGACGTCGCATCGTCGGAAATGGATCTTGCCGTTGGATGTGCTCGCCAGCTCCTCGCCACCTTCCTCGTCGATGTCGCCGATCCAGACCTCGGCTCCTTCTTCCGCCAGCCGCAGCGCAGTCGCACGTCCGATGCCGGACGCGCCGCCTGTCACCACGGCACGCTTACCCGAAAAGCGCATCCTCTCGTCCTGTCTTTCTGTTTTCGGCAGCATAGTATGGCGCTGCCCTTCGTCAATCATAACCTGTTCGAAAAAGCGGTAGGCCGCTTGCCGTCTTTCGGCGCGCTCGCTAGCCCCACCGCAAACGAGGAGGGATCACGATGAGCCTGAACAATCTATTCAGCCTGGAGGGGCGCACCGCGCTGGTCACCGGCGGCAGCCGCGGCATCGGCAAGATCATTGCCAAGGCGTTCATCGAACAGGGCGCGAAGGTCTATATCTCGTCGCGCAAGGCGGCAGCGTGCGAGGAAACGGCGGCCGAGCTCGGCCCCAACTGCATCCCGCTGCCGATGGACGTCTCGACGGTCGACGGCTGCCGCGCGCTGGCCAAGGCGCTGGCCGAGCGGGAGGACCATCTCGACGTCCTGGTGAACAATGCCGGCGCGGCCTGGGGCGTGCCGTTCGAGGAGTTCCCGGAGGCCGGCTGGGACAAGGTCATGGACCTGAACGTCAAGTCGCCCTTCTTTCTCACGCAGTCGCTGCATGAGTTGCTGAAGGTGAAGGCCAGCCATGACGCCCCGTCAAAGGTGATCAACATCACCTCGATCGACGGACTGCGCCTCAATCCGTGGGATACCTACAGCTATCACGCCTCCAAGGCGGCGCTGATCTATCTGACGAAGCGGATGGCGGCGCGGCTGATCAAGGACGGCATCATCGTCACCAGCCTCGCCCCCGGCGCCTTCGCCAGCGAGATGAACCGCGCCGCGCGCGACCATGGCGACACGGTCGCAAAGGGCATTCCGATGCGCCGGATCGGCAATTTCGATGACATGGCCGGCGCCGCGATCTTCCTCGCCAGCCGCGCCAGCGATTATGTGGTCGGCGATACGCTCGTCGTCGACGGGGGTCTGGTCAACGCGTCGCTCGGCACCAGCATCGACGCCTGAACGGTCCTCGATTGCCCAAAGGACGGGGCGGATGGCTCGGCCACCCGCCCCGTTTTCTTACCAGAAGATGTTCTGGATTACGTCGACCACCTCGCCGGTGTAGACGTCCACCAGCAGCGCATCATTGTAATAGCGCACCCAGCGGAAATCGTCATACGCCTCCGGCAGGCGATAGGCCCAGGGATCGTTGATCCAGTAGCTTTGCGCGAACAGCCCGGCGGTCAGGACCGCACCGATGCCAAACGGGCGATACCCCTGGTTCCAGCCATAGGGCGCATAATAGCGCGGCAGGCGGAAGGCGTTGCGGTTGCTGTTGCGCCAGCGTGCCCAGTCATAGCGGCTGTCGCGCCGCCAGTCGCGGTTCCACCCGCCCCGATCCCGATTGCGGTCCCAGTTGCGGTCCCAATTTCGATCGTTGCGATACCCACGGTCGAAATTCCCCGCCCGCCAGCTGTTGCGCTGCCATCCGTCGCGATCATCACGGCCGCGCTGGCCATCCCAGCGGCGCTGCTCGTTCCACTGGGCACGGCGGGCGGAATCGCGGGCCTGGTCATTCCAGTCCGCGCCGCTGCGTGCCCAGTTACGCTGCGCCTCCGCCTGGCGGTTGCGCTGCCACGCCTCGCGGTTGCGCTGCCACGCCTCGCGGTCACGTCCCGCATTGCGGTCCGGACGGATTTGCTCCGGACGCGGCGCCTGCGCGCCCTGCTGCGGACGGATCGGCCGGTAATTGCGTGTCGGCGCCTGCTGCTGCGCACGCTGCCAGGCGTCCGCCCGCCCGCCATCGGGCCGCGCGGGGCGCTGGGCCGGTGCGGGACGCTGCGCCGGGGCCGGCCGCTCCGCGCGCTGACGCCCGCCGCCACCGGGCTGGCCACCCTGCCGCTGCTGCCAGCTGCCGCCAGGCTGCCCGCCCTGGCGACCCTGCCAGCCGCCGCCCGACTGCGGGCGTTCGGCACGCCGCCCGCGATCGCCGCCGCGGTCGCCGCCACGATCCTGCGCGGTCGCGATACCCGGAACCAGCGCCGCGGCCGCCATCAGTGCCGCCATGAACTTCCTGGCCATCTTTGATTACTCCATCGCCGGCACACTTCGCCGGCCCTGCCTATGACGGACCATTAGGCGAGCCGTGGCGAATACCGGCTGAATGCAGCAGACAGCATTATGAAAGGATTGGCGCCGCCCGCGCCGTTACATGGCAATGACTGGCGGGGCGGCCCTGCGCACAGGCGCAACGCCCCGCCCGACCCTGTCAGGCAACGCCCGCCAGCGCCTTTGCCTTGGCATAATCCGCCTTGCCGTTGGGCGCTCGGAGCGACTGGTCGGTGGCGATGATCGTCTTGGGCAGCTTGTACCCCGCCAGCCGCTGGCGCAGCACGTCGCGCGCCGCATCCTCGTCGAAGCCGGTCGACTGCACCACCGCCGCCACCGCCTGCCCCCATTTCGGATCGGGCACGCCGAACACCAGCGCGTCCTCCACCTTCGGGCACAGCTTCAGCGCCTCCTCGACTTCCTCGGGGAAGATCTTCTCGCCGGCCGAATTGATGCAGGCGGAGCCACGGCCGAGCAGGATGACGCTGCCATCCTCCGCAACCTGCGCATAATCGCCCGACACGGTGTAGCGCACCCCGTCGATCAGCCGGAACGTGCGCGCGCTCTTCTCCGGGTCCTTGTGATATTCCACCGGATTGGGCGGCCCCAGCACGACCTTGCCGGTGACGCCCGACCCCGGCACCACATCCTTGTCGTCATCGTCGAGCACGCGGCACCGCGGGCCGACCACGAACTTGGCCGTCTCGACCGTCCCGTCCTTGGTGGTCAGCGACACGCCCATGCCGATTGCCTCGGAGGAGCTGAAATTGTCCTGGCACGTCGCCTCGGGCATGTGCCGGATCAGCCCGTCCTTCACGCCCTGCGTCCACATCACGCCCGACGAGTTGATCAGCCGCATCGCCGACACGTCCCACCGGCCGGGCTCGGCGTCGAGCGCCTCCAGGATAGGCCGTGCAAAGGCGTCGCCCACCACCACCAGCCGGTTCGCCTGCCAGCGGTGGATCGCGTCCAGCGCCTCTTCCGGCTGGAAACTGCGGCTCGGCAGCGTCGCGACGAACCCGCCCGCGAGCAGCGAGCCATAGGACGTCAGCAGCCCAGTCCCGTGCATCAGCGGCGGGCCGCAGACGGTGCGCGGATAATCGGGGTTCGCCGCCGCCATCGCGGCCGCCTCCTCGACCGTCGTCGGCACCGGCAGCCCCGCCGCCGCCGCCGCACCATGCGCGATCGCGTTCAGGTCGGCATGGCTCCACACCACGCCCTTCGGCATCCCCGTGGTGCCCCCGGTATAGATGAAGAACCGGTCCTGCGGATCGCGCGCGATTTGCACCGGCGCGCCATCGCCGGCGACCAGATCCTCGAACGCCTCCGCGAAGGGCGGCAAACTGCCGGGATCGCCGCCGATCTCGACATAGCTGCGCACATGCGGCGAGCGGTCCACCACATCGGCCACGCAATCACGCAGCCGCGCATCATAGACCAGCACCGTCGCGTCGCTGTCGGCGAGGATGTACGCCAGCTCCTCCGCGACATAGCGGTAGTTGACGTTGACGTGAGTCCCCCGCGCCTTCCAGCACGCCATCAGCGCGACCAGATAATCGGCCGAATTATAGGCGTAGAAGGCGAAGCGGTCGCCCGGCTTCAGCCCGCGGTCGATCAGCGCGCGCGCCAGGTTGTTCGACTGGACCCGCAGCCCGTCCCAGTCGATCACCTGCTCGCCATGGGCCAGCGCCACCCGGTCACCCGGCACTGCGGCTTCCACCGCCTCGATCAGGTCACCGAAGTTGAAGCTCATGCCGCCTGCTCCGAAGGGGCCGGCGCTGTCTCGGCGGGCTTCGTCTTGCCCCAATATTCGTCGCGCAGCAGCCGCTTGTAGAGCTTGCCCGTGTCATGCCGCGGCAACTCGGCGCGGAAATCCCACCGCCGCGGGCATTTGACGTGACTGAGGTTCGCGCGGGCGAACTCCGCCAGCTCGCTCGCCAATGCTTCCTCATCCGCGCCCGGATCCTTGGGCTGGATCACCGCGACCACCTGCTCGCCCATCTCCTCGTGCGGCGCCCCGATCACCGCGACATCCGCCACCTTGGGGTGCGTGATCAGCAGGTTCTCGATCTCGGCCGGATAGATGTTCACCCCGCCCGAAATGATCATGAAGCTCTTGCGATCGGTGAGGTAGAGATACCCCTCCTCGTCCATCCAGCCCACATCACCCAGCGTGGTCCAGCCCTTGGCGTTGGTGCTGTCCTTCGTCTTCTCGGGATCGTTGTGATAGCTGAAGGGCGCCGCCCCCGTCGGGTTCAGGTCCGTCACCGGCGCCTCGAAATAGATCGTGCCCTCGGTCCGCGGCGGCACTTCATTGCCGTCCTCGTCGCAGATGTGGGTGATCGTGGTCAGGTTGCGCCCGACCGATCCCTTGTGCGTCAGCCACTCGGGCGACAGGATGTTGTGGAAACCATTGCCCTCGGTCCCGGCATAATATTCGCCGATGATCGGGCCCCACCATTCGATCATCGCCTCCTTGACCGGGATCGGGCACGGCGCGGCGGCATGCCACACCGCCTTCAACGAGGAGACGTCGTACTTCCGCCGCACGTCCTCGGGCAGCTTCAGCATACGGATGAAGTGCGTCGGCACCCATTGCGCATGGGTCACCTTGTACGTCTCGATCGCTTCCAGCGCCTTTTCGGGATCGTAGCGTTCCATCACCACCACGGTGCCGCCCAGCTGCTGCACCGCCATCGACCAGCGCAGCGGCGCGGCGTGATACAGCGGCGCGGGCGACAGATAGACCATGTCCGGGTTGAAGCCGTACAGCCCCTGCCCGATCATCATCAGCGGGGAGACATTCTCGCCATAGGGCTCTTCGGGCAATGCGAAGCGCACGCCCTTGGGCTTGCCGGTCGTGCCGGAGGAATACAGCATGATCTGCCCCGGCGACGGATCGGCGATCGGCGTGGTCGGCTGGCTGGCGCAGGCCTCTTCCCAGCTCTGATAACCCTCGATCGTACCGTCGACCATGTAATGGACCAGATCGCCGATCAGCGGCAGCACGGCCTCCGCACAGGCGGCGCACCCCTTGGACGCGATGAACACGCGGCAGTCGCCGTCACGGACGATATATTCCGCCTCGCCGGCCATCAGCTTGGACGAGATGCAGGTGAGATAGACGCCGGCGCGCTCGGCCGCCCAGGCGACCTCGAAATAGCGCGGCGAATTGTCCATCATCATCGCCATCGCGTCGCCCCGCTTCAGGCCCAGCGATCGGATCAGATGCGCACCCTGGTTCGCGCGCGCATCGAGCTGGGCGAAAGTGACCGTCTCGCCGGTCCCCGCCATCACATAGGCGGCTTTGTCGGGCGTGGCGGCGGCATGTTTGTACGGGTGCGTCATCATTCTCTCCGCCGCGGCGGGCGCTCTCGGCCCGCTCGCGGTCTTGCTTCTGCTGTGATCAGGCGGCCAGGCGTTCGACGATGATCGCCGGCGCCATGCCACCTGCGGCACACATGGTGACCAGGCCATAGCGCTTTTCCTGGCGCTCCAGCTCGTCGACGATGGTGCCGATCAGGATCGATCCGGTCGCGCCGATCGGGTGGCCGAGCGCAATCGAACCGCCGTTCACGTTCACCTTGTCACGCGGCAGTTCGAGGTCGCGGATGAACTTCTCGGAAACCACCGCGAAGGCCTCGTTGATTTCCCAGAGGTCGATGTCCTCCTTCGTGAGGCCCGCCTTCTCCAGCACCTTCTTCGCCGCCGGCACCGGCGCGTTCAGCATCAGCGTGGGATCATCGCCGACGTTCGCCATCGCCACGATCCGCGCGCGCGGCTTCCAGCCCATCTTCTCGGCATATTCCTTGGACGCGAGCAGCACTGCCGCCGCGCCGTCGACCACGCCCGACGAATTGCCGGCATGGTGGAAATGCTGGATCTCCAGGTCCGGATACTTGCGGTTGATCTGCTTGCGGAACGTGTCGCCCGCCTTGTTGTACGGCATGTCGGCCAGCGCCGCGAAGGACGGCTTCAGGCTGGCGAGCCCTTCCGCCGTGGTCTGCGGACGCGGGAATTCGTCATGGTCGAGGACCACATTGCCCTCGTCGTCCAGCACCGGCACGATCGACTTGTTGAACCGGCCCTCGGCGATCGCCTTGGCGGCCTTCTGCTGGCTTTCCAGGCCGGCATTGTCGAGCTGCTCGCGGGTGAAGCCTTCCATGCTGGCGATCGCGTCGCCGCAAATGCCCTGGTGCGACTGCGGGTGGCTCAGGTTCAGCCGCTCGTTGCCCGAGCCCATGCCCAGCGGCGGCTTGCCGCTTTCCATGTCCTCCTGGCTCATCGCCGCGGTCAGGCTCATCATCTCGGTGCCGCCGGCGATGACGAGGTCTTCCATGCCGCTCATGATCTGCGCCGCAGCGAAGTTCACCGCGGTGATGCCGCCGCCGCAGAACCGGTCCAGCGTGGTGCCCGACGCCTTGACGTCATAGCCCGCGTCCAGCGCCGCCATGCGGCCCATGTCCCCGCCCTGCTTGCCGCGCTGCGAGCTGGTCGACCAGATGATGTCGTCCACCTCGGCGGTGTTCAGGTTGTTGCGCTCCTTCAGCGCCTTCAGCACGGTGGCGGCGAGATGCTGCGGGTGCATGTGCGCCAGCGCGCCCTTGCCCTGCTTCCCGATCCCGCGCGGCGTACGGACGGCGTCGATGATGTAAGCGTCGGCCATTGCTTCCAAACCTCTCCAAGAATCTCACCCCGACCGGCCCTTTACCGGCGCGGATTTCCGGCATAACCTTCGTTATGGTAGACAGGATGTCAAGCGTGCCGCCCGCCGCTTCAGCACCGGTGGTTGCGCCGCGCTCAACCGATCTCACGCCACGCGATTGGCTGGAGGCGGGTCAGTCGCTGCTGCGCCGCGGCGGGCTGCGCGCGCTCAAGCTGCGCCCCTTGGCGGAGGAGCTGAAGGTCTCGACCGGCAGCTTCTATCACCATTTCCGCGACTTCGATGATTACCAGGGGAAGCTCGCGGCCTATTTCGCGGAGGATCAGGTCAGCGATCTCATCGCCGCGCTCGAACGCGCCACGCCCGAACCGATCGACCGCATCCGGCTGCTCGGGCAGACGGTGCGCCGGCGCGGCTCGTCGCGAATCGCGGTGGCGATGCGCGCCTGGGCGGAAAGCGACCCGCGCGCCCGTGTCGCGGTGGAACGCCATGACGAACTGATGCTCGATTTCCTCGCCCGGAACCTCATGGCCACTGGCTTCAGCCGCGAGGAGGCGGAGATACGCGCCTACGGCCTCATCACCCTCGGCCTCAGCAAGGTGCACGCCCCGCACCTCGAGATGTCGAGCCTGTTCGAATCCCTGCTCGACATCCTGGTGGCGCGTCCGTGAGGGCATTGGTCGTCTCACAGCTTTCGCCTGACCTGTCGGGCACCGCGCTTCGTGACGTGCCCGATCCCGTGGCCACGCCGGGCAAGGTGCTGATCCGCGTCAAAGCCGCGGCGCTGAACTTCCCCGACCTGTTGATGACCCGCGGCGAATATCAGCTGAAACCACCGCTCCCCTTCGCCCCCGGCATGGAGGTGGCAGGAGAGGTCATCGACGGCGACGGCTTCACCCCGGGCGACGCAGTCGTCGCCGGCACGCGGCTCGGCGGCTTTGCCGATATGGTTCTGGTCGATGCCGCAGCGGTCCGTCCCAAGCCGCCGCACCTCTCCTTTGCGCAGGCCGCCGGCGTCGGCGCTGCCTATCTCACCGCTTATGTCGCGCTCGTCCGGCTGGCGAAGGTACAGGCGGGCGAATGGGTGCTCGTCCACGGGGCGACCGGCGGCGTCGGGTTGGCGGCGGTCGATCTCGCCAAGGGGCTCGGCGCGCGCGTCATCGCCACCTCCCGCTCGCCCGAGAAGCTCGCCGTGCTGGCGGAGGAATATGGCGTCGACGCCACCCTCCCCGCGCCCGGTTTTCGCGACGCGGTGAAGGAACTCACCGGCGGCGGCGCTGACGTGATCTACGATCCCGTGGGCGGCGACGTATTCGACGAATCGGTCCGCTCGATCGCCTTTGGCGGCCGGCTGTGCGTGGTCGGCTTCACCTCGGGCCGCATCGCCAGCGTCTCCACCAACATGCCGCTGATCAAGGGCTTCTCCGTCATCGGCGTGCGCGCCGGCGAATATGGCCGGCAATTCCCCGACAAGGGCCGCGAGAACCAGGAAGCGATCTGGGCGCTCGCCAGCGAAGGCCGCATCCGCCCGCGCGTCCATGCCGAATATCCGCTGGCCGACTGGCGCGCCGCGTTCGACGCGATGGCGCGCAGCGACATGGTGGGAAAGATCGTCCTCGTGCCCTGAACGGGCCACGTCCGGGCTGGCATCGCCACCGCGACTTCAATAGCATCATCAAGCCAACAAGAATCCCGCCCAACGGGATCGCAGAACAGAAAAAAGTGGAGAGGCAAGATGCCCGGTTTCGATTACGTCATCATCGGCGGGGGTTCGGCCGGCTGCGCGCTGGCGGCACGGCTCAGTGAGGATCCCGCGGTCAGTGTCTGCCTGCTCGAGGCGGGCGGCCCCAACAAGGAATTGCTGGTCAGGATGCCGGCCGGGGTCGGCAGCCTGATCAAGGCCAAGGGCAAGCACAATTGGGGCTTCTGGACCGAGCCCGAACCGCATCTCGACAACCGCCGTCTGTGGTGGCCGCGCGGCAAGGGGCTGGGCGGCTCCTCCTCGATCAACGGCATGGTCTACACCCGCGGCCATCCGCAGGATTTCGATGAATGGCGCCAGATGGGGCTGACCGGCTGGTCCTGGTCCGACGTCCTGCCCTATTTCCGCAAGCTGGAGGGGCATCACCGCGGCGGCGAGCATCACGGCGCGGACGGCCCGCTCACTGTCTCGCCGGGTGAGAGCGACAGCCCGTTCCACGACGCGCTGGTCGACGCCGGGGTGCAGGCCGGCTACCGCTCGTGCGACAATTTCAACGGCGCCGACCAGGAAGGCTTCGGCCGCTACGACCTGACGATCGCCAATGGCCAGCGCTGGTCCACCGCCGCCGCCTATCTGCGCCCGGTGCAGCACCGCAAGAACCTGACCGTCATCACCGACGCGCGCACCACCGGCATCGTCGTCGCGGGCGGCCGGGCGGTCGCGGTCACCTACCTCCACGGCAGCCAGCCCGAGCGGGTCGAGGTCGCGGGCGAGGCGATCCTGTGCGCCGGCGCGGTGCAGAGCCCGCAGATCCTCCAGCTCTCCGGCATCGGCAACGCCGCGCAGCTGCGCGAGGTCGGCGTAGGCCCGGTGCACGACCTCCCCGGCGTCGGCGAGAATCTGCAGGACCATCTCGACATCATCATGAGCTGGCACAGCAAGGGCCTGCTCACCGCCTACTCACAGACCAAGGGGCTGGGCCAGCTTCGCGTCGGCCTCGAATATCTCCTGCGCGGCACCGGCCTCGGGCGTCAGCAGTTCCTCGAATCCGGCGCCTTCCTCTGCTCGCGCGAGGGGCTGTCGCGCCCCGACGTGCAGATCCACGGCGTGCTCGCGATCATGAAGGATCACGGCAAGACGCGCATCAAATCGGACGGCTTCTCGCTCCATTTGTGCCAGCTGCGCCCGGAGAGCCGCGGCCGCATCACCATCGGCTCGGATGATCCGACCGCCGATCCGCTGATCTACGCCAATTATCTCGCCAGCGAGGTCGACCGCCGAGTCATGCGCGATTGCGTCCATATGGGGCGCGAAATCGCCTATCAGGCGGCGCTCGATCCCTATCGCGGCGCCGAATACGCGCCCGGCCGCGACGTCCAGACCGACGACCAGATCGACGCCTGGATCCGCGCCAATGCCGAAACGATCTACCACCCCGTCGGCACGTGCAAGATGGGCACCGATGGCGATCCGATGGCGGTGGTCGATGAGAAACTGCGCGTGCGCGGCCTCACTGGCCTTCGCGTGGTCGACGCTTCGGTCATGCCGACGCTGGTGGGATCGAACACCAATGCACCGACGATCATGATCGCGGAAAAGGCCGCCGACATGATCCGCGGCGTGGAGCGGCCGGCCGCGCTCGCGGCCTGACCGATCGGCCGCTCCCCGGATCATGTCCGGGGAGCGGCCAGTCTCGTCAGCGCATCAGTTTCGTCAGCGCATCAGCGCCGCGACACCCGGCAGCTCGCGCCCTTCCATCCATTCCAGGAACGCGCCGCCCGCGGTCGAGACGAAAGTGAACTCGTCCGCCACGCCGGCATGGTTCAGCGCCGCCACCGTATCGCCGCCGCCGGCGACCGATACCAGGCTGCCGTCGACCGTCAGCGCCGCCGCCGTCTTGGCCAGCGCGACCGTCGCCGCATCGAACGGCGGCGTCTCGAACGCGCCCAGCGGCCCGTTCCACACCAGGGTGCGGCAATTCTTCAGCACGTCCCCCAGCGCCTCGACCGCGGCGGGCCCGACGTCGAGGATCATCTCGTCCGCGGCCACCTCATGCACGTTTACCGTGCGCGTCGGCGGGTTCGGCTTGAACTCCTTCGCGACCACCACGTCATAGGGCAAATGCACGGTGCAGCCGGCGCGATCGGCCGCTTCCATGATCTCGTCGGCGGTGCCGGTCAGGTCATGCTCGCACAGGCTCTTGCCGACATTGACGCCGCGCGCCGCCAGGAAGGTGTTGGCCATCCCGCCGCCGATGATCAGGTGATCGACCTTGCCCACGAGGTGCTTCAGCACCGCGAGCTTAGTCGACACCTTGGCCCCGCCGACCACCGCGGCCACCGGATGCTCCGGCTCGCCCAGCGCCTTTTGCAACGCGTCCAGCTCCGCCTCCATCGCCCGCCCGGCATAGGCCGGCAGCTTGTGCGCCAGCCCCTCGGTCGAGGCGTGCGCACGGTGCGCCGCCGAAAAGGCGTCGTTGACGTAGATGTCGCCCAGCGCGGCAAAGCGATCGACCACCGCCGGATCGTTCTTTTCCTCGCCGCCGAAGAAGCGCGTATTCTCCAGCACCGCGATATCGCCCGGCTGGAGCATCGCGACATTCGCCGCATCGCCTTCCCAGTCGATATAGCGCACCGGGCGGCCCAGCACCGCCTCATAGGGCTTCACGATCTGCGCCAGCGACAATTCGGGGCTCGGCACGCCCTTGGGACGGCCGAAATGCGCCAGGATCAGCACGATCGCGCCCTTGTCGGCCAGCTCGCTGACCGTCGCCACGGTGGCGCGCAGCCGCGTGTCGTCGGTCACCTGCCCGTCAGCGAAGGGAACGTTCAGGTCCTCGCGGACGAGTACGCGCTTTCCGCGGATGTCACCGATATCGTCGAGCGTCCGGAATGACTTGGCCATGATTCCTCGATCCTGATTGCATCACCGACGGCAATATGGCCGCCCTTTATCACCATCGCGCACGCACCGCCGCGCCAATCGGGGGTCAGCGCCGCGCGCAACCCGTCGGCCAGCGCTTCCATCCGTTCGCACGGATCGCATTCGCGCGTGATCTCCAGGATCACGTCCGCGCCGATCCGCACCCGGCAGCCCGCCGTCTGCGGCAGGTCGAACCCGTCGACCAGCAGGTTCGCGCGCCGTTCTTCCCAGCCGATGGCGTGCGCGACTTCCGCCATCGCCCGGTCCCAGTCGCCGCGCTCGATCAGGGTGATCTGCCGCTTGTACGGCTTGCCCTTCATCGCGCCGCGAAAATCACCGACGATGCCGCCCTCGGGCGTCACCTCGGCATTGGTCAACACCTCCATGGGTGCTCGCGATCGCGCATGGCGCGCGATTCCAACAAGGATCCCGTTTGCCATGCGCGTATCGCGTGACCACCCCGGCGTGGCGCCGGGGCGGCCCGACGGATCAGCCCAGCTTCGCCATCAGGGTCGCGGTGTCGACCATGCGGTTCGAGAAGCCCCATTCATTGTCGTACCAGCTGACCACGCGGACCAGCTTGCCGTCGATCACTGCCGTCTCCAGGCTATCGACGGTCGACGAATAAGGCGTGTGAACGATGTCGATCGACACCAGCGGCTCGTCGGAGAAGTGCAGCACGCCCTCCATCGGGCCTTCCGCCGCCGCCTTCAGCAGCGCGTTGACTTCCTCGACGCTGGTGTCGCGCTTCGGCGTGAAGGTCAGGTCGACCAGGCTGCCGTCCGGCACCGGCACGCGGATCGCCGAACCGTCCAGCTTGCCCTTCAGCTCCGGCAGCACCTCGCCCACCGCGCGCGCCGCGCCCGTGGTGGTCGGGATCATGCTCATCGCCGCGGCGCGTGCGCGGCGCAGGTCCGGGTGGATCTGGTCGAGGATCTTCTGGTCGTTGGTATAGGCGTGAACGGTGGTCATCAGGCCACGCTCGATGCCGATGGCATCGTTCAGCACCTTGGCGACCGGCGCCAGGCAGTTGGTGGTGCACGATGCGTTGGACACGATCGTGTGGCCGGCCTCCAGCTTGTCATGGTTGACGCCATACACGACGGTAAGGTCGACATGCTTGCCGGGGGCGGAGATCAGCACCTTCTTGGCGCCTGCCGCAATGTGCTTTTCGCACGATGCGCGATCGGTGAAGAAGCCGGTGCATTCCAGCACCAGGTCGACGCCCAGTTCCTTGTGCGGCAGGTTCGCCGGGTCGCGCTCCGCGGTCACGCGGATGTGCTTGCCGTCGATGACCAGGTCGTTGCCGACCGCCTCGACGGTGCCCGGATACTTGCCGTGAACGCTGTCACGGCTGAACAGCCATGCGTTGGACTTGGCATCGGCGAGATCGTTGATCGCCACCAGTTCGAGATCGCTGCCGCCGCGCTCCAGCATCGCACGTGCCACCAAGCGTCCGATGCGGCCGAAGCCGTTGATCGCAACCTTCGTCATAATGCCGACTCACCTCTCGTTCAGATTTTGGCGCGCTGTCGCAAGAGAAGCATGATGCGTCAACCGGACGGCCGCCAGCTGTGGGTTACGCGCACAAGCCCGGGGGTTGCCGTTGCGGCACCGCGATCCTAATCCGGTCCCATGACACAAAGCGACGCTGTGACGCGGATTCATGCCGCGATCAGGCGCATCGAGGCGGCCATGGACAGCCGTGAGCAGCAGACCGAGACATTGCGCAAGCGGCACGCCGCCTTGCGTGGCGAGGTCGCGCAGGCGGTCGCCGCGATCGACGCACTGGTCGCCGCGCAGGACGCCACTGATCAGGACAGCACTGGCGATACCGCGCCGGAGGGCGATCGCTGATGGCGCGCGTATCCCTCGACATCGGCGGCACGCGCTGGACGGTCAACACCCGAGAGGGCGGCGAGGCGGAGGTGCAGCGCCTCGGCCGGATCGTGGCGGAACGCTGGCCGCAGGCGCTGCGCGCGGCCGGCGACGGCGGCATCCCGCAGGCGCTGCTCCTCACCGCGCTGATGCTCGCCGACGAGGTGAGCGAGGCGCAGGCGCAGCTCGCCGATCAGGCCACCCGGCTGGAGGCACAATCCGTCCAGATCGAGGAGCAATCGGCGCTGCTCGATGCGCAGGCGTCGCAGCTGGAGGAACAATCCGCCCTGCTCGATGCGCAAACCGCGCAGTTCAACGATCAGGCGGCGCAGCTGGCGACGCCGTCCGTTCCATCCGACAGCGCGCAGGCCGAGGCGGTCGACCTCGATACGCTCGTCGCAATCGCCGAACGGTTGGAAGGATTGGCGGAGGCCCTTGAGCAACCCGCCCCGAATGACTAGTTTGGTCGTGACGGGTACTGCCCGGTACGAGCCTAGACTTATCCCTGAGGCTATTCATCATCCATGGGGGCTGTCCCTGCCCGGGCCCTGGCCCGACGCACATGGTCCCCACCTGACGTACTGGGCGTCAGTGGATATCCCGGCAAACGGCCATGGCGGTCCCGTCACCCGCCCCCGTGCATCATGAACGACGCGCCGCTGGACAAGCAGGCGCTGCGCCGCGCCGCCCGATCTGCGCGCCAGGCGCTCGGCCCTCATCCGCCGATCATCGCACCGCCACCGCCCTTCACCGCGTTGCTCGCGCCGGGAATGATCGTCGCCAGCTATGTGCCCGTCGGCAGCGAGGCGGATCCCACCGCTCTGGTCAGCGCGGCGCGCGCGGCGGGATGCCGGATCGCGCTGCCGCATGTGATTGATCGCGAAACACCGCTGCGCTTCCTCGAATGGCAGCATGACGCGCCGCTCGCGACCGGCCCGTTCCGCCTTCGCCAGCCCGACGCCGATGCGCCCGAACGGGTGCCCGACCTGATCCTCACACCATTGGTCGCGTTCGATCGGACGCTCGCCCGGCTCGGCCAGGGTGCCGGCCATTACGATCGCGCCTTTGCCGCCTACCCGAATGCGCACCGCATCGGGGTTGCCTTTTCGGTGCAGGAGGTCGAACGGCTCCCGGTCGATCCGTGGGACGTCCCGCTCCACGCGATCATCACCGAACAGGAATGGATCACCTCATGACGCCGTCCTGGCGCAAGCCGGTGGGGATGCTCGCCATCCTCCTTCTCATCACCGTCTGGTGCGCGCTGATCGTCAGCCTTTCTGGCACCGTCGGCGAGTGGCATGCGCTGGTGCAGGCGCTGTTCTACGTGGTGGCCGGCATCATCTGGATCGCGCCGCTCAAGCCGTTGCTGCGCTGGATGGAAACCGGCCGCTGGCGCTGACCTGATCACCGCGGGGCGGTTCTTCCCGACTGCTGGCCATGCTCGGGCGATCGCTGGCCGAATTTAGTCGGAGACAGGCCGGCCTTCGCCGACTTCAGCGCTTTATGTTCCGTCTTTGTTCCGCTATATCGTGGTTCGGACCATCATGCGCAAACCACGCTCCCATCGCGGCGCGACCATCAACCCGGTCAGCGATCGCTTCAACCTCGCCGCGCGAGAGGCCGACGGCGACTGGCTCGACATGCGCGACATGATCGACGGCCCGCCCCCACCCGTCCGCACCACCGTCCAGCAACTGTCGGCCAAGACGATCATTTCACACAATAAAAGCCCCGATATCCCGTTCGATCGCAGCATCAATCCCTATGTCGGCTGCGAACACGGCTGCATCTATTGTTTCGCCCGTCCCACCCATGCCTTCCATGATCTATCGCCCGGCATCGATTTCGAAACCAAACTCTTCGCCAAACCTGACGCATCCCGCCTGCTTCGCGAGGAACTTGCCAAACCCTCCTACCGCTGCGCCCCCATTGCGCTGGGCACCAACACCGATCCCTATCAGCCGATCGAGGCGCACTGGCAGATCATGCGCGGCATCATCGAGGTGCTTTCGGCCTGCAGTCATCCGCTTGTAATCACGACCAAATCTGACCGCGTGGTGCGCGACATCGACCTGCTCGCCCTCATGGCCGAGCGCAATCTGGTCAGCGTCGCCATCTCCGTCACTTCGCTCGATCCACGGATCGCCATGACGATCGAACCTCGTGCGCCGCATCCCGAACGCCGCCTCGCCGCGGTCACGAAGCTGACCACCGCAGGCATTCCCACCTACGTCAACATGGCCCCCGTTATCCCCGCCATCACCGATCATGAGGTGGAGACGATCGTCGCGCGTGCCGCAGCGGCTGGCGCGCTGGATGTGTCGTTCATCCCCGTGCGGCTGCCTTGGGAGGTCGCTCCGCTGTTCCGCGCGTGGCTCGACGAACACTTCCCCGATCGCGCGGCCAAGGTGATGGCGACGATCGCCTCGCTGCGTGGTGGCAGGGACAATGACCCCGCCTTCTTCTCACGAATGCGAGGCCAAGGTCCGTGGGCAGACCTCCTCCGAACCCGCTTCGACATCGCCCGGCGGCGGCACGGCATCGTCCGTCGCGCCGAGCGCCTTGGGCTCAGGACCGACCTGTTCCGACCACCGCTGGGCGCCCAGGGCGAGTTGTTCGGCTGAGCGTCGCTACCAATCAAAACCGTGCGGAGCCGCTCACGAAAATTGTTGCCCGGTCGGGATCCCCGCTGAACCGATCCGCAACCCCAAGCCGCAGCTCCACGGGGGATGTCGAGTGTGCGGCTCCGATCACGGGCTAGCGCATATTCCGCCGCGCTCATGAACATGCCCCGGATCGACCGTATATGAACTCTCGGTCATGTTCGGCCGGTCGGGACTGATCTCCGGCATTGCCTCGAGCGGGGTTGGTTGGAACAGCGAGCAGACCGGCTGGGTCCCGCTTACCGCCCCTCCGCTGGCAGTTCCGCGCCGCCAGCAGCGAGGAGGAGCGCGGCGAGGAACATCAGCCGACCAGCGAGAGCCGGGTCTCGGATTGGCGCAGGGTCACGGTGCTGACGCCTGGCAGTTCCTCGATCCTGTGCACCAGTTCAAGGTCGAGGAGAAAGTCCCGCCCGAGCAGCACCGTCGCCTCGCCACTGCCCACAGCCTCGCCGACGGGCGCGCGCAGGAGCACTTCGCCGCGGGCGCCGCGTTGATGTTCCAGCACGGCGGCCAAGGCGGGCAAGGCAGCCGCGGAGGTTACCGCCACTTCAATGACAAACCGCGCCTGCGAGGCGAGCGTCTCGAATGGCTGCAGCCGCTTCACCGTCACCCGCGGTGTTTCCTCGCCCGGTCGCCGGTCAAGCTCGACCGTGGCAAGGCCACAGCCCCCCGCCCGCGCTGCCTCTTCAAGATCGGCCGCCACCGCATCGTCGAAGCAGGTCGCAACGAACTGGCCGCTCTGGTCGCTCAGCGTCGCCATCAGATAGCGCTTCCCGCGCGCCGACGTTCGCCACCGCGCGTCCTCGATCAGTACGGCCATGGTCGCGCCCGCGCGGGTGCCATCATCCGGGATCGCCAGTTCCGCCAGCGCGGTATAGAGCCGCGCACCGTGCGATTTCGCCAGATGGGCGTGCCGGTCGACGGGATGCGCCGAGAAGTAGAAGCCGAACGCCTCCTTCTCCTGCTCCATCCGTTCCGACATGCTCCAGCGGGCTGACGTGGGCAGCTTGATCGCATCTCCGGCAGGTTCGGCATCGCCGAACAACCCACCCTGCCCGCTGATCCGCGCATCGTGCGTGCGCGCCGCGACAGCAAGGATCGTCTCCGCAACCGCGTGAACACCGGCACGGTTCGGTTCGATCGCGTCAAACGCGCCCGCGGCGGCGAGCGTTTCCAGCTGCCGCTTGTTGATCAGCCGCGGATCGACGCGGTGCGCCAGGTCGTCCAGCCGGGTGAACGCGCCGCCGGTGTCACGCTCCGCGACCAACCGCTCCATCGCGCCCTCGCCAACCGATTTCAGCGCCGCCAGCGCATACCGCACCGCGGGGCCGTCATCATCCACCTCCACGTCGAAGTCCGCCTGACTGTGGTTGATGTCAGGCGGCAGCACCCTCACCTGCATCCGGCGCATATCGTCACAGAAGATCGCCAGCTTGTCCGTCTGATGAATGTCATACGCCATCAACGCGGCGAAGAATTCGTGCGGGTAATGCGCCTTCAGCCACGCCGTCTGGTACGCGAGCAGGGCGTAGGCCGCCGCGTGACTCTTGTTGAAGCCATAGCCGGCGAACTTGTCGATCAAGTCGAACAGGGCGTTCGCGCGGTCCGCGGGGATCTGGTTGTGGTTTGCGCAGCCTTCGACGAAGGTCGCGCGCTGCGCGTCCATCTCCGCCTTGATCTTCTTGCCCATGGCGCGGCGCAGCAGATCGGCGCCGCCGAGCGAGTAACCGGCCAGCACCTGCGCGGCCTGCATGACCTGTTCCTGATAGACGAAGATCCCGTAGGTTTCGGCCAGGATCGGCTCCAGCAGCGGATGCGGATAGTCGATCGCCTCCGTGCCCTGCTTGCGTCGGCCGAAGGACGGGATGTTGTCCATCGGGCCCGGGCGGTAGAGCGACACGAGCGCGATGATGTCGCCGAAGTTCGTCGGTCGGACGGCCGACAGCGTGCGCCGCATCCCTTCCGATTCCAGCTGGAACACACCGACGGTGTCGCCCTTCTGCAGCAGCGCGTAGACCGCCTCGTCATCCCAGGACAGCGCATCCAGATCGACATGGATGCCGCGCTTCTGAAGCAATTGCACCGCGCGCTTCAGCACCGACAAGGTCTTCAGGCCTAGGAAGTCGAACTTCACCAGTCCCGCGCCCTCGACATATTTCATGTCGAACTGGGTGACTGGCATGTCCGATCGCGGATCGCGGTAGAGCGGCACCAGCTGCGAGAGGGGGCGGTCGCCGATCACCACACCCGCGGCGTGCGTCGACGAATGTCGCGGCAAGCCTTCAAGCTGCATCGCCAAGTCGAGGAGGTGCCGGACCTGATTGTCGTTGGCATATTCCCGGTGCAGTTCCGCCACCCCGTCGATCGCCCGCTTCAGCGTCCAGGGATCGGTCGGATGGTTGGGGACCAGCTTGGCGAGGCGATCGACCTGGCCATAGCTCATCTGCAGCACGCGGCCGGTGTCCTTTAGCACGGCGCGGGCCTTCAGCTTACCGAAGGTGATGATCTGCGCCACCTGATCGCGGCCGTACTTCTCCTGCACGTACCGGATTACTTCGCCGCGCCGCGTTTCGCAGAAATCGATGTCGAAGTCCGGCATCGAGACGCGTTCCGGGTTGAGGAAACGTTCGAACAGCAGCCCGAGCTGAAGCGGATCAAGATCGGTGATCGTCAGCGCCCAGGCGACAACCGAGCCTGCGCCCGAACCGCGCCCAGGACCCACGGGAATGTCGTTCGACTTTGCCCATTGGATGAAGTCGGCAACGATCAGGAAATAGCCCGGAAACCCCATCTGAATGATGACGTCGAGCTCGAAGTCGAGCCGCTTGCGGTAACTCTCCTGCCACCCGTCCTCGAGCGGTTCGGTGGCCAATTCCGCGATTCGCTTCAGGCGCGCGTCGAGGCCGGCGTGCGACCGTTCGCGCAGCATCGCCGCCTCGCCCTCGCGGTCGCCGGCGAGGCTGGGGAGGATCGGCTTGCGCTTTGGCGCCGCGACGGCGCAGCGCTGCGCGACCACCAGCGTGTTCGCGATCGCCTCCGGCAGATCGGCGAACAGCGCCTTCATCTCCTCCGCCGGCTTCATCCAGGCGTCGGGCGAACTGCGCGGACGATCCTCGCTTTCGACATAGGTCGAATGGGCGATGCACAACATGGCGTCATGCGCCGGCCCGAACCCCTGCTCGGCGAAGCAGCATGGGTTGGTGGCGACGAGTGGCAGGTCCTTGTCATAAGCAAGGTCGATCAGCGCCGCCTCGGCGCGCTCCTCCACCTCATTGCCGCGCCGGCTGATCTCGACATACAGCCGGTCGCCGAACAGCGCGGCCAGCTGGTCGGCATAGGCGAGTGCACGTGCCGGCTGATCCTCGGCGAACAGCCGCGCCAGCGCTCCCTCGCCGCCAGCGGTCAGCGCGATCAGGCCGTCGGTGAAGCGCGCGAGCGTCGCCAGGTCGACGTGCGGCGCCAGATCGATCGGGCGATCGAGGTGCGCGCGGCTCACAAGTTCACAAAGATTGTCGTAACCGCGCTCGTTTTGGGCGTAGAGCGCCAGCCAGTCGACCATCGGCGCCACGCCCTCCGGCCGGTCCGGGCGCGCCACGCCCAGCATGGTGCCGATGACCGGCTGCACGCCCTCTCCAAAGGCCGCGTCGGAAAAGGCCATGGCCGCGTACAGCCCGTTGCGATCGGTGAGCGCGGCGGCGGGGAAGCCGCGCTTGGCGGCCCGCTTGGCAATTTCCTTCGGCTCGATCGCCCCGTCGAGCATGGTGTAGGAGGAGAAGATGCGAAGCGGAACGAACCCGGAATGCGGCATCGCCTGAGGCTACCGTAATTGTCCTGATTCGACCAGCGGAACCGCAGATGGCACTGTGCGCTTTCATCGACGCGCAGGATCAGGAGCATCCAGCCATGACCGACACTCGGCAACGCGAAACGTTCCTTGGCAACACTGGCAGAGTGGGGGGCGGCTGGGGCTGGCTCGTCGCCTATGGCGTGGTGTCCACCCTGCTGGGCATTTCCGCCCTTGTCTGGCCCTTCCCGGCGACATTCGCCGCGACGATGGTGATCGCCTTCGCCTTCATCGTCTCGGGCGTGTTCTCGCTGATCGCCGGCATACGCGGCACGGGATCGGACAGCCGGGTCTATTCGATCCTGCTGGGCCTGCTGTCGCTCGTCGCAGGTGGCATCATGGTGGTGCAGCCGCTGACCGGCGCCATTTCACTGACCGTGGTGGTCGCCGCCTGGCTGATGGTGCGCGGCGTGATGGAGATCGTGTTCGGCGTTCGCGTGCGGCGGCAACGCTGGCTGATGATCGCGCTGGGGATCGTCAACATCCTGCTGGCCATGCTGATCGTGGCGACGGTGCCCATGTCGGCGCTGACGCTGCCCGGGTTCATCCTGGGGATCAGCTTCCTGCTCGGCGGGATCACCGCGATCATGGCCGGTATCGATCATCGCAGCAACGCATCGGCCTTCACCTTTCCCGGGTAAAGAGCCGAGCGGAGCGCCGCGTCAGAGCAGCTTCTCGATATCGCGCCGGATGTCCTCCGGCTTGGTGGTGGGCGCATAACGATGCACCACCGCCCCATCGCGATCGACCAGGAACTTGGTGAAATTCCACTTGATCGCCTTGGAGCCGAGCACGCCGGGCGCCTCCGCCTTCAGCCGCTCGAACAGGGGATCGGCGTTGGGGCCGTTGACCTCGATCTTCGCGAACACGGGGAAGGTCACGTCATAGGTGAGTGAGCAGAAGTTCGCGATCTCCGCGGCATCGCCCGGCTCCTGCGCGCCGAACTGGTTGCAGGGAAAGGCCAGCACCTCGAACCCGCGCGCCGCATAGTCGCGATGCAGCGCCTCCAGCCCCTCATATTGCGGGGTGAAGCCGCATTTGGAGGCCGTGTTGACGATCAGCAGCACCTTGCCACGGTAATCAGCCAGTGATGCCATGCCGCCCTCGGCGGTCTTCACCTCGAAATCGGTGATCGCAGCCATCAGCCCCTCTCCCTGTTCACCGCCGGCATGCCCGGCCAGCGTCTCTCAATACGGCGCGCAACTCAAGCAGGCTCGATCACCCCTTCGTGCAGCCGCACGACACGGTCCATCCGGCCGGCTAGCCGTTCGTTGTGGGTCGCAATCAGCGCCGCCGATCCTTCCTCGCGCACGAGCCGCAGGAATTCGCCCAGCACGCGATCGGCGGTATGTTCGTCGAGATTGCCGGTCGGCTCGTCAGCGAGGATCAGGGCCGGGCGGTTGGCCAGCGCCCGCGCCACCGCGACACGCTGCTGCTCGCCGCCCGACAATTGGCTGGGACGGTGCGTCAGCCGGTGGCCGAGCCCCAGCGCAGTCAGCAGCGCAGCGGCACGATCGTTCGCAGCCTCCGTCGTGGCACCATGGATCAGCTGCGGCAGGACGACATTCTCAACCGCGTTGAAATCGGGCAGCAGGTGATGAAACTGGTAGACGAAGCCCAGCCGGTCGCGCCGCACCTGCGTGCGCCCGTTGGCGTCGAGCCGTGCGGCCTCCTCGCCGGCAATGCGGATCGACCCGTCGAAGCCACCCTCGAGCAGTCCGACCGCCTGCAGCAGCGTGGACTTGCCCGAACCGGAGGGCCCGAGCAGCGCGACGATCTCCCCCGGCGCGACCGCCAGGTTGACGCCGCGAAGCACCTCGATCGTCTCACCGCCCTGGGTGAAGCTGCGCGACAGCCCCTCGGTTTGCAGGACGGCGGTCATCGGCCCATCACTCATAACGCAGTACCTGGACAGGATCGGTGCTTGCCGCCTTGTACGCCGGATAGACGGTGGCAAGCAGCGTCATCAGCGCCGTGATCAGCACGATGGCGACAATCTCCACCGGGTCGGGCTTTGACGGCAATTCGGTGAGGTAGCGGATCGATGGATCCCACAATTCCTGGCCCGTGACGAACTGCACGAAATTCACCACCGCCTGACGATAGAACAGGAACAACGCGCCCAGGACCAGGCCCGCGATGATGCCAAGCGCACCGATCGTCACGCCCACGGTCATGAAGATGCGCATCATCGCGCCGCGTGTCGCGCCCATCGTGCGCAGGATGGCAATGTCGCGGGTCTTCGCGCGCACCAGCATGATCAGCGAGGAGGCGATGTTGAACGCCGCGACCAGGATGATGATGCACAGCACCACGAACATCGCGATCCGCTCCACCGCCAGCGCCTCGAACAATTGGGCATTCATCTGGCGCCAATCGCTGATCACGGCGAAGCGGCTGACCTTCTCCGCCAGCGGCGCCAGGATCTGCCCGACCCGATCGGCGTCGACCGTTTCCAGCTCGATCATCCCCACCGCGTCGCCGAGCAGCAGCAGCGTCTGCGCATCCTCCATCGGCATGATCACATAGGCCTTGTCGAAATCGTACACGCCGATCTCGAACACCGCCGACACGGTGTAATTGACGTAGCGCGGCACGGTGCCGAACGGGGTTGTCTGGCCCGCCGGGTTGATCAGCGTGATCTCCGAGCCCACCGTGGCGCCAAGCGATTCCGCCAGCCGCGACCCGATCGCGACGCGCCCCGCACCAGGCGTGAGCGAACTGAGCGTGCCGGTGATGACCTTGCTGCCGATCGTCGTGTTGGAGCGGATGTCCTGAACGCGCATCCCGCGTACCAGGACCGCCTCCACGCGCCCGTTATAGGTCGACATCAACGGCTGCTCGACCAGCGGCACGGCGCTGACGATACCCGGGGTCGCATCAGCCTCCCGGATGACCTCCCGCCAGTCGGTCAGCCGCCCGCCGACGCCCTGCACCACCGCATGGCCGTTCAAGCCGACAATCTTGTCGAAAAGTTCGGCCCGAAAGCCATTCATGACGCTCATCACGATCACGAGCGCCGCGACACCCAGCATCACCGCGCCGAGGCTGAACCCAGCCACGAGGACAATGAAGCGTTCACCGCGCCCGGGAAGCAGATAGCGCCGCGCGATCATTCGTTCGTAGCGCGACAGGATCATGTCCCGCGCTGTATCGGCGCGGGCCGGCACTGGCAATGTTGCTGTTGCGGAATCATCACACGCCCCGATCAATCTGTTTAGCTGCGGTTCATTTTCGTGGACGCGCCACCAAGGAGCACGTAGCAACGAGCCACTGGCACACAGGCAAAGGCCGTGGTTCGGGGAAGCTTTCTGCCCCGCCTCCCAGTTGAGGCGCGCGGGCGGTAGCACAAGGGGGCTGACGAGCAATCGTCACGCAGGCGCCCGGATCGGAAACGATCCGGGCGTTTTCCTTTTGAGAGATCCGCGCGTGATCGCTGCAGATAAAATCAACTTATCCTGATCTATATCGTTGTTCGCCATGGTACCGCGGTTACGGTGAACGACATGAGCAGCAACGCCGCCATCCTGGCCATCGACCTACTGAATACCTTTGATTTCAATGGCGGAGACGCCCTGAAGCACGCTGTTGCCGCAATGATGGAACCGGTTACCTCGCTTCGACGCCAGGCGGCCGAAGCAAAGGTCCCCGTCATCTTCGTCAATGACAATTATGGCCGCTGGCACGATGAACCGCATCAACTGATCGCGCATGTCGCGGACAGCAAGGGCGGCGACCTGCTCGACGAGCTGGGGCCGCACCCCGACGATTACTTCGTCATCAAGCCCGAATCCTCCGGCTTTTATGCCACCACCCTGCCCGCCCTGCTGCCGCGGCTGGGCGTGTCGCGGCTCGTCCTGATCGGCGTGGCGGCGGATATCTGCGTCCTTTTCACCGCAGCCGACGCGCACATGCGCGAATATGACCTGTGGGTTCCGCGCGACGCGGTCGCCTCGCAGCATGAGGAGCGCGCGCATTGGGCGCTGGAGATGATGGAAAACGGGATGAGCGCCGAGACTCGCCCCACCAGCGAGCTGTCGCTCGCGCAATGGCTTGCCAGCGAACCCAAGGTGCAGCCGGGCGGTCGCCGCTGACCAATCGACCGGGCTGGCGGAACCGGGCCGCTGCTGCCAGACTTTGCAGTGCATGAGCCGGCTATCCCCCGATGACGACGACGCGCGTTTCATCCGCCGCCTGTTCCTGACGCTTGGCGTCATCGCGCTGGCAGCCACGCTGTACTTCATCGGGGATCTGATGATCCTCGCCTTTGGATCGGTCCTCGGCGCGATCGTCATTCACGCGATCGCCGAGATCTACAATGAACGGCTACGCATACCGGCCCGGCCCGCCCTGGTCGCTGCGATCCTCACCGTGCTGGCGCTGATCGTCTTTCTGGGCTGGCTGTTCGGGGTGGAGTTCCGCACGCAGGTCAACGTGCTGGTGACCCGCCTGCCCGGCATCCTGGAAGAGATCGGTGATCAGCTGTCGATTTCGCCGGTCGGGGCCAAGGTGGTGGACGCGGTGCGCGCCGCCTTTGCGGGCAGCCGCGTGGCGCAGGACATCGGTGGCCTTGCCGAAGGGGCGGGCCAACTGGCGATCAACGCGCTCCTGGTCCTGGTCGGCGCGATCTTCTTCGCGGTCGATCCCAAGGTGTACGAGCGCGGCTTTCTGCTGCTGATGCCGCCCTCCAAGCGCGCCGTCGTGGAGGACGCGCTGGGCGACACGGCATCGACGCTGCGCCTGTGGCTGCGCGCGCAACTGATCCAGATGACGAGCATGGGGGTGCTCGTCGGACTCGGCCTGTGGTGGCTGGAGGTGCCGTCCGCCGCGGCGCTGGGGCTGTTGTCGGGGCTGAGCGAGTTTATCCCCTATGTCGGCCCGGTGGCGGCGATGATCCCGGCGCTCGGCCTGGCGGCGACCCAGTCCGTCAGCCATGTGCTTTGGGCACTGGGTGTCTTTGCCGCAGTGCGGGTGATCCAGACCAACTTCATCACCCCCTTTGTCACCAGCCGCGTGGTGGCCATCCCTCCGGCGATTACCTTGTTCTCGGTGCTGGCGATCGGGGCGGTGTTCGGATTGTTCGGCCTGTTCTTTTCGGCCGCGCTGCTGGTCGTGATCTATACGTTGATCCGCAGCCTCTATCTGCGCGACACACTGGGCGAGGACATCCCCCGCAGCCGGCATCGCACCTTGTTCGATTCAGCCGGCAATGAACGCGACTCGCCGGAAAAGCTGGATTAATGTCTTATTTACCTTTTGCGTTCAGATGTTGAATGGTTAATGGATCGCTTGGGGTGTGTCGCTCAGCCACACGCTCGCAAACGGGGGACTGACGTATGCGCGTGCTGTTGATCGAGGACGAGCCGACGACCGCCAAGGCCATCGACCTGATGCTTTCTGCGGAAGGCTTCAACGTCTATTCTACGGATCTGGGCGAAGAGGGTTTGGACCTCGGAAAGCTCTACGATTACGACATCATCCTTCTCGACCTGAACCTGCCGGACATGCACGGCTATGACGTGCTGAAGAAGCTGCGCGTGGCGCGGGTGTCTACGCCGGTGCTGATCCTGTCGGGCGTGAACGAGATGGACTCCAAGATCCGCAGCTTCGGCTTCGGCGCGGACGACTATGTGACCAAGCCGTTCCACCGCGAGGAACTGGTGGCGCGCATCCATGCCGTGATCCGCCGCTCCAAGGGCCATTCGCAGTCGGTGATCAAGACCGGCAAGCTGTCGGTGAACCTCGATGCCAAGACCGTCGAGGTCGACGGCGCGCGCGTCCACCTGACGGGCAAGGAATATGCGATGCTGGAGCTGCTGTCGCTCCGCAAGGGCACCACGCTGACCAAGGAGATGTTCCTCAACCATCTCTATGGCGGCATGGACGAGCCCGAACTCAAGATCATCGACGTCTTCATCTGCAAGCTGCGCAAGAAGCTCAGCATGGCGTGCGAGGGCGAAAATTACATCGAAACCGTCTGGGGCCGCGGCTACGTGCTGCGCGAACTGGACGAGGTGCCCGCCAAGGTCGCCTGACGCTTCCCATTCGTGGGGAAAGAGGCCGCGGCGTCGGGGGGCGCCGCGGCTTTTCTTTTGGCTCGCCCGTCAGCCCGCCTGCTCGCGCCGCTTTGCCACCAGCCGCAGCAGGTGATCGCGCAATGCAGCCGTGTTCGCCGCCCATGTGAACCGCGCCGCATGAGCGCGCACCTCGTCCGCTGGCAGGGATGCGGCGAGAAGATCGTTGATCCCTTCCGCAAATGCCGCCGGCGTTCGCGCGACGACCCGCCCGGCGCTGGCGGCCGTCACCACCTCACCCGCGCCGCCGGCGGCCGTGATCACGATCGGCGTACCGCAGGCCAGCGCCTCCACCCAGGCATTGGCCAATCCTTCCGACGAAGAAGCGAGC
Source organism: Sphingomonas sp. ABOLG (assembly GCF_003950435.1). NCBI lineage: Bacteria > Pseudomonadati > Pseudomonadota > Alphaproteobacteria > Sphingomonadales > Sphingomonadaceae > Sphingomonas > Sphingomonas sp. ABOLG. Next base: position 55,912 of record NZ_QQWW01000002.1, on the reverse strand, counting down.
GCCATGACGTCCGCCGCCGCGATCAGCGCGGGCAGATCGGCGTGCGGCACCGATCCCAGCAGGCGCACGCGAGCGGCAACACCCGCGTGGCGGGCGACCTCCTCGAGCGCGGCATGCTCCGGCCCCGACCCGGCGATCAACAGCGTTGCGCCCGGCACATGCTGCATCGCCTCCACGACGATGTCATGCCCCTTGCGCGGGATCAGCGCGCCGACCGAGATGATGAGCGGCCCATCGACGCCGATGCTCGCCTTCGCCGCTGCCCGGTCGACCGGCGCAAACCGTTCGAGATCAACCCCGGTATGATGCACGCGGATCCGGTCCCCCGGCATGCCGAGCGCGACCATGTCGTCGCGCATCGCGCCAGATACCGCGAGCAGCCCGTCCGCCCCCTGCCCGGCGGCCAGCACCGAAGCGCGGGTGGCAGGCTGAGTCCCCCAGAAGTGAATGTCCGCGCCGCGCGCCTTGATCGACACGGGCACGTCATACCGCCGCCCCATCGCGAGCGCGGCAGGCCCGTCGGGGAAGAAGAAGGAAGCATCGATCACGTCGAACGGGAAGTCGCGCCGCATGTCGTCGAGCAAAGGCGCCAGCGCCCGAATTAACGCCGCGACATGGAAGCGACCCTTCGTTCCCGGCCAAGTCGTGAAACGTGGCCGCACGACGTGCAGGCCCTTCCACGTCTCCGCGCGCGGAAGCGACGCCGGTGCGCGATAATGTCGATGGCGGCGCAGCGGCCACGGCGGCAGGCCGACCGGCGCGACGACCCGCACCGTCACATCCTCTGCGGCGGCCAGCCCCAGCGTCTGGCGTTCCACGAAGACGCCGAAATTGGGGCGCGTCTCATCGGGGAAGAGGCTGGACAGGGTCAGGACACGAAGCATCGCGTTGGCTGTACAGCCTATATGTTAAGGCGGCGTGGGCAATCGTGCACTGCGCCTGTTCTGGTCACGTCCGGGAGCCACTGCTAGATTGGCACCATGGGTCACGCGCATCATCACGGCCACGCACACACGCGCGGCCACGGTTCCGCCGCCGCTGGCTCTCATGATGATGGGCATGGGCATGGGCATGGGCACGGGCACGCTCATGACCACGGGCACGCTCATGGCCATGGTCACCATCATCACCCCGCCCCTCCCGCCTCCTGGGACCGGGCGTTCGCGATCGGGATCGGGCTCAACCTGGTCTATGTCGTGGCGGAGGCGGGCGCCGGGCTGTGGACGGGCTCGGTCGCGCTGCTGGCGGACGCCGGGCATAATCTGTCGGATGTTCTCGGCCTGGCCGTGGCCTGGGGGGGCGCGGCGCTGGCCCGCACCCCGCCGTCGAAGCGATTCACCTATGGCTTGAAGGGATCGACGATCCTCGCCGCCCTCGCCAACGCATTGCTGCTGCTCGTCGCGCTTGGCGCGATCGTGCTGGAGGCGGCGCAGCGCTTTGCCGATCCCGCCCCGGTGCCGGGCCTGACGGTTTCGGCGGTGGCGGCGGTCGGCATCCTGATCAATGGCCTGACCGCCTGGCTGTTTGCGCGCGGGCGCAAGGGCGACGTCAACATTCGCGGCGCCTATCTCCACATGCTCGCCGATGCGGCGGTATCGGCCGGCGTGGTGGTCGCGGGGATCGGCATCTGGCTGTCCGGCTTCGGCTGGATCGATCCGATCGTCAGCATCGTCATCGCAGCGCTGATCTTCTGGCAGACCTGGGGGCTGCTGCGCGAGACGGTGGAGATGAGCCTCGCCGCGGTGCCGCGCGCGATCGATTATGACCGGGTGCAGGCCGCGCTGGCCGAACTGCCGGGCGTGTCCCAGGTGCATGACCTGCATATCTGGCCCATGTCGACGACCGAGCCGGTCCTGACCGCGCATCTGCTGATGCCCGCCGGTCATCCGGGCGACACCTTCCTCGCGGAGGCACAGGACATGCTGCACGATCGGTTCAACATCGGCCATGCGACGTTGCAGGTCGAAACCGGGGAGAACCCCTGCGTGCTGGAGCCGCACGGGTCGGTCTGATCGCCAGCGGGGCGCTGACCCCGCCGACGCCATCGATCAATAGGCCCGCGCCACCGCGAATTCGACCGCCTCGATCATCGCGTCCTTCGCCGCGCCGGCCGGGAACGGGGCGATCGCGTCGATCGCCTGCTGCCCGTAATGGCGGGCGCGCGCCATGGTGTCGGCCACCGAGTGGCTCGACTGGACCAGCGCGATCGCCTGGGCGAAATCCTCGTCGCTGTCGCGGCGCCCCTCCACCGCGTCCTTCCAGAAGGCGCGCTGCTCCGCATCGCCGCGGGCATAGGCGAGGATGACCGGCAGGGTCATCTTGCCCTCGCGGAAATCGTCGCCCGCGTCCTTGCCCATCGTCCCCGCGTCCGACGTATAGTCGATCGCGTCGTCGACCAGCTGGAACGCGATGCCAAGGTTGCGGCCATAAGCGTCGAGCGCCGTTTCCTCCGCTTCGGGCCGATCAGCGACGACTGCGGCGATACGGCAGGCCGCGGCGAACAGCGCCGCCGTCTTGGCGTTGATGATCTCGAGATAACGGTCCTCGGCGAGATCGACGCGGCGCGCGGCGGTCAGCTGATTGACCTCACCCTCGGCAATCACGGCGCTGGCGTTGGACAGGATCTTCAGCGCGCGCAGGCTGCCCGATTCCACCATCAGCTCAAACGAGCGGGAGAACAGGAAATCGCCGACCAGCACGCTCGCCGGATTGCCCCAGATCGTGTTCGCCGTGCGCTTGCCCCGGCGAAGGTCGGACCCGTCGACGACGTCGTCGTGCAGCAGCGTCGCGGTGTGGATGAACTCCACCGCGGCGGCGAGCCCGTGATGCTTGCTTCCCGAATAGCCGACGAGCCGCGCGCTCGCGAGCGTCAGCATCGGGCGCATCCGTTTGCCCCCACCGGCGATCAAATGACCGGCGAGTTCGGGAATCAACGGAATCTCTGACGTCATCCGATTGCGGATCGCGTCATTCACGCGAAGCATGTCTTCCGCGACGAGGTGAATCATCGGGTCTAGCGACGGCTGGGTGCCGGCAAGGCGTTGGACGGTGGCGCTCATCTGCGACAGCCTCTACGGACGCGCGAGCAAGGCCGCAACTGCGGGGAACGCCATGGAGGGCGCGAATGACGGACGAGGTGCTGAGGGGCTATCGCAAGAGCATCGACAATATCGACGCGGCGCTCGTCTGCCTGCTCGCCGAGCGGTTCAAGGTGACGCAAGCGGTGGGTCGTCACAAGGCGGAGGCAGGGCTGCCCCCGGCCGATCCGGGCCGCGAGGAAGCGCAGATCGCACGACTCCGCGCACTGGCGGAGGAGGCCGAGCTGGACCCCGAGTTCAGCGAGAAGTTCCTGCGCTTCATCATCGACGAGGTGATCCGCCACCACGAGCGACTGCGCGGCTGAGCCTCTGGGCGCAGCCGATCAGCTGCACCATGGGCGGCGGCGTCCTTCCCACGGCCGCGCCAGCCCCTCGGCGATCAGCGTGTCGCCCAGCGACTGGCCATCGCGGGTGACGATCGCCAGGCGGCGGCCGTAACGATCGGTCGGGCGATCGGCGTCAGCCAGCGTGACGGGGCCGGTGTTGAGCAGTTCCTGCAATCGTCGTGTTGCCTGCTCGCCGACCGCCGCCTCCTCGGCACAGCGCGGCGGGTGCGTTTCGGGCGTGTCGATATCGGCAAGGCGCACCTTTTCGCCGCCGATCCAGATGGTGTCCCCATCCACGACGCAATGCTCGCCGCCGCCGCGATGGCAGAGCGAAAAGTGGCGAATCGCTGATGTGTTAGCGGTGGCCGGCGTGCCGGGCTCGGGAACGAACCAGACGCCGGTGGCAAGGCCAGTGGCGATCGCGAGGACAAGTGCGGCCGCAAACGGAAGCTTCCGCCGTCGGCGCGGCGCGGGCCAGAAGGAAATCGGCTTGGCGGCGCGGCGCGTGGTGCGATGGAAGGAACGATCGTGGCGCATACGGGCGCTCGTGCCCGCCGATGGTAAGCGATCGATCAATCATCATCGTTAATGCGGGCGATCGGCGCCGCGGGATGATGACCGCGGCGCCGCGCCCGGGGCGTTACTTGCCGGTGAACTTTGCCGGACGCTTTTCGAGGAAGCTTGCCATGCCCTCGCGGAAATCCTGACTCTGGAACAGCGGCAGCAGCTGCAGATATACGTGCTGCACATGGGTATCGAAGGTTTCCTCCATCCCCATGCGCATCAGTCGCTTGGCGCCCTGCACCGCCATCGGCGCGTTGGCGGCGATCTCCAGCGCCAGCTCGCGCGCGCGCGTGGCGACCTGATCGGCCGGCACGACTTCGTTGACGAGCCGCTCCTTGAGGCAATCCTCCGCCGACAGCGTGCGGCCGGTAAAGACGATCTCAGCCGCCTTGGCCCAGCCGATCATGCGCGGCAGGAACCAGGTGCCGCCCGATTCGGGGAGGACACCGCGCTTCACGAACGCCGCGGCGAGCTTTGCCTCCGACGCCATGACGCGGATGTCGCAGCCGAGCGCCAGGTCCATACCATAGCCGGCGGCCGAGCCGTTGAGCGCGGCGATCACCGGCTTGTCGAGCGCGTGGAGCACGGTCGGCGGCGTGTTGCGGAGGTCGATCGTCGCGCCGAAGGTGGCCGACGATGAACCGATCCCCTCCCCCTTCGATGCCGCGTTGAGATCGAGCCCAGCGCAGAAGGCGCGCCCCGTGCCGGTCAGCACGATCACCCGCACGTCGCGATCCTCGCCCGCCTTCACCAGCAAGCGGGTGAGTTCGTCCAGCATCGGGCCGGAGATGGTGTTCATCCGGTCCGGCCGGTTCAGCGTCAGCGTGGCGACGCCTTCGGACACTTCGTAGGTTACGTCTTCGCTCATTCTTCCTCTCCCCTCACGCGGACCGCGGCAGGCGCGCGACCGTCGCTTCATATTCCGCCATAGTCTCGTCGAAGATCTGTGCGACCGGCTTCACCTCACGGATGCGGCCGGCGACCTGCCCGGTAAGCGCGATGCCCGCCTCGAGATCGCCGCCGAAATAGACTGCCTGGGTGTCGGCGAATTCGCCGAAGATGTTGGGCGTGCCTTCCTTCTCGATCCGGGTCGTCCGGTCGGTGCGCAGCGCGCGAAGTGCGGGGCCCGGGCCGGTGCGGTTGAGGAACACGGTGTCGGTGGAATCCGCCTCGACGATCGCCGTCTTCCAATTTTCGTGCACCGGGCTTTCGGCGGAGGAGAGGATGCGCGTGCCCATCAGTACGCCCTCGGCGCCCAGCGCGAACGCGGCGGCCATGGTGCGGCCGTCCATGATTCCGCCCGCGGCAACGACCGGCACGTCGACGGCCTCCACCACTTGCGGCACCAGCACCATGGTGGAGACGTCCTTCGGGTTCTTGAACCCACCGCCCTCGCCGCCCTCGACGATCAGGCCGTCGACGCCGGCCTCGACGGCGCGGAGCGCACCGGCCAGGTTGGGCACGACGTGGAACACGGTGAGGCCCGCCGCCTTCAGCATGGCCGTATATTTCATCGGGTCACCCGCCGAGGTGGTGACGAAGCGGATGCCCTGATCGATCACGAACTGGATGATGCCCGGATCGCGCACGAAGGCCTGGGCGACGTTCACGCCGAACGGCTTGTCGGTCAGCTGCCGCATCTTGAGGATCTCGTCGCGCACAGCATCGAGCTCACCCGACGACGTCTCGATGATCCCCATGCCGCCGGCGTTCGACACGGCCGACGACAGGTGTGACCGCGCGATCCAGCCCATCGCCGCCTGGATGATCGGCTTCTCGATCCCGAGCATCTCGGTGACGCGCGTCTTCAGCGCCATTTCCCTCTCCCGCTTACAACGATTCGAAGATCGGGTTCGCACGAGCGGCGCCTTGGCGCCAGCCCCTTTCAAATAGTGAGTGCGAGAAGCGCGAATGTCGCCAACCAGTGCGTGCCCATGTAATCGTCGGCAAGGTGCGGCAGGCTGGCGGCAAGATGATCGTCCGCCGCGGCGCGCGCCACCGGCGCGATGGGATGAGCCGGCAGCGCGGCGGCGATCGAGCGCCAGCACCACGCGCGGCTGAGATTGAGCCCGTCGAGATGCGCGATCTTCCCGTCGCTGCGATCCGAAACCATGGCCGGCGTGAACAGGCTCTGCGGGCGACCGGCGACGGCATCCGGCAGGAAGACATCGAACCAGCCGGCGAAGCCGTCACCCAGCACGCGGCTCATCAGCAATGCCTCGCAAAGGGCCGAGGACAGGAACTCGTCCCCGCCCGGCTCCCATGCCTGGCAGCCGCGATCCTCGCCGAACCAGTCGCGGGCGCGCATGTCGATCAGCGTCACCAGCGCGGGATCATGGTCGAGCGCCCAATCGCGCGCGAGCGTCAGCGCGAAGGCGGTGTTGAAATGGGTACCGACGCGGATCGGGTAAGTGAGCTTGGGCAGATGCTGGTGGAAGCGCTCCGCAAAGGCGCGCGCCAGCGGCTCCAGCCCTCCGCCCCAGGCCGCGTCATGCCGCACCGCTTCGCCGTGCAGCGCCAGCGCCCAGGCCCAGCCGTACGGCCGCTCGAAACCGGCGGCGTACGGCCGCGTGAGCACCGCCAGTTCGCCGGCCACCTTGTCGGGCACCAGCATCTCCTCCGCGCGGCGGCGGATCTCCAGCGCCTCGGGCAGATCGGGGAACAGCCGTGCGATGGTCAGCAGCTGCCACCAGCCGTGGACACAGCTGTGCCAATCGAAACTGCCGTGGAAGATCGGGTGGATTTCATGCGGCTCGCGCAGGTCCTCCGGCCCGGTCAGCACCTGATCGAGCTTGAAGGGATAACGCTGCCCGACATGGCCCAGCGTGAGCCGGGCGAAGCCGGCGGCGACATCGGGCGTCAGGGTCATGCAACGATCCACCACAACAAAAGCACATTGAACACGAGCAGCGGCAGCGCCGTCGGCACCTGCGCACGGATCACGCCGTTGCGATCCTTCAACTCAAGCAGCGCGGCGGGGACGAGATTGAAGTTCGCCGCCATCGGCGTCATCAACGTGCCGCAGAAGCCCGCGAGCATGCCGACCGCCGCAACCGGTGCGGGATCGGCGCCATAGGCCTGGATCAGGAGCGGGATGCCGACCGCCGCGGCCATCACCGGGAAGGCGGCAAAGGCATTGCCCATCACCATCGTGAACAGCGCCATGCCGAGCCCGAAGGCGAGCACCGCGCCAAGCACGCTCCCGGTGGGTATGGCGACGCCGATGAGCCGGCCGACCACCTCGCCGACACCCGCCAGCGCAAACACAGCGCCGAGGCTCGCGAGCATCTGCGGCAGCACCGCGGCCCAGCCGATATCGTCCATCAAAGCACGGCCAGCGCGGAACGGCTCGCCGGGCGCCGGCCGGAGCCAGGCGTAGCAAAGTGCGAGCGCCAGCAGCACGCCCGCCGCCAGCGCCACCAAGGTCGCCTGCCGGCCGTCGAACACTGCGGGGAATTGCTTGAACACGAAGGTACCGATCAGCGCCGTCGCCGGGATCACCAATGCGGGCACGAACACCATCGCGCCGCGCGCTGCTGGCTCGCCCGTCGGCACGCGCCCCTTCATCCGCCCGCTCGCGGCGATCGCCACCAGCGCCAGAACGAGCACGCCATTGCCAATGTCGCCCAGCCAGTCGCCGACGAGGAAGCTCGTCGCCACCAGCGCGTAGAAGCCGGTATTGGCCCAGCGCCGCTCGCGGAACGAGAGGATCGCGAAGGCGAGGAACGTCAGCCCCGCAACGAGATAGACGAAGTTCAGCCCGATCATGCGCGCCGCGCCCTGCGATCAAGCAGCCACAACCGCGTGCCGTGGATGGCGAAGGCGGCAACCGCGGTGGGGATCGCCCAGACGGACATGTGCAGCGGCTCGACGAAGATGCCGTAGCCTTCCAGCACACCCTTCATCAACAGGATCGATCCGATCGCGATGAAGATGTCCTCGCCGAAGAACAGCCCGATATTGTCGGTGGCGGCGGCCATCGCCTTCACCTTTTCGGGATCATGCGCCTCGCCCGCCGCGGCCTCCGCCATCGGCGCGATCAGCGGGCGGACGGTCTGCGCGGGCCCCGCGACGGAGGTCAGGCCAAGCGCGGCAGTGATCTGGCGGAAGGCGAGATAGGCCATCAGCAGCCGCCCGGTCGTCAGCCCCTTCAGCCCGCCAACCAGCGAGCGAGCGCGTGCCTGCAAGCCGTTGCGTTCCAGCAGGCCGATGACGGGAAGCACGATATAGATGGCAGTGACGTAGCGCGTGTCGTTGAACGCCTTGCCGAACGCGGCAAGGATGGCGAGCGGATCGATCCCCGCGGCGAGCCCCGTGACGAGCGCGGAGGCAGCGATCACCAGCATCGGGTTGAAGCGCAGGAGGAAGCCGAGCGCGATGATCGCGAGGCCGGCCAGGACGAGCATCAGGCCACGCCCCGCGCGTCACTCCGCCGCCGCCCGGGGCGCCGCCATGTCATGGAAACCATCCGCCGATCTGTGCGGCAGCCGCGAGGTTGGGACAAGCCCACAAGCAAAAGTTACAACAGGTCCTTGACGGCTAACTAGATCGACGCGGATTAAGGACGCAACCTGACCCGTCCCGGACTTTATCCGCTCTGCGGTTGACTTGGCCCCGATCACAACTTCAGTTGGCGACAACAGGGGGAAGATCGATGGAAGCTGACGAGAAGAAGTGCCCACAGTGTGCTGAAACGATAAAATCTGAGGCAAAGATCTGCCGATTTTGCGGCCACTCATTTGAGAACATCGCGTCGTCTGAGCAAGGCGATTCATCGCTGCCGGACAAGAAGCCGGGACAGGGAAAGGGCTGCCTGATCGCATTAGGAACGCTTGTGGCACTTGGGATCTTCGGATCACTTTTAAGCTCAGGCTCGGACCCCACTCCATCGGCAAACATGGTAGCAAGCGAAAACGTGGGTGAAGCCACCAGTAAATTATCGAAGGCCAACTCGGATGATAACCAAGGAGCAACCGCTTCAGAAGCGTCGGAAACTCGTTCAAACGTAGGGCTATTCGGCCCGAGGGCGAACGCGGCGAGAAGCGCGCAGCAATATTTGAACATGACTGGCTTCTCACGTGAGGGACTGATCGAGCAGCTCTCATCCGGCGCGGGAGACGGCTACAGTATCGCGGATGCCACTGCAGCGGTCGACAGCCTGACGGTGGATTGGAACGAGCAGGCAGTACGCTCAGCTAAACAGTATTTGGATATGACCGGATTCTCGTGCAGCGGGCTCGTCGAACAATTATCGTCTGACGCTGGCTCCAAGTATACCAAGGCACAAGCACGCTATGGTGCCGAGCAGGCGGGAGCCTGCTGAGATCGGACAAGCAGCCAGCTGCTCACCGGCAACCGGTCGCGATCTAGGCGGGACCTCAGGAGCTAGAGTCAAACCACACGCCGCAGCGCCGCAATTCGGGACTGGTTCGCCTCGCGCGTGATCGCTGCGTCGGGGGCGCCGTCGAAGCCGTGGATGGCGCCGGGCCAGATGTGGAATTCGGTCGGCACGCCAGCGGCGAGGAGGCGCTGGGCGTAGGCGATGTTCTCGTCGCGGAAGAGATCGAGGCTGCCAATCGCGATATAGGTGGGCGGCAGGCCGGTGAGGTCCTCCGCGCGCGCCGCGGCGGCATAGGGTGAGACGCCCTCCCCGCCCGGCGCTTGGCCAAGCATCGCCTCCCAGCCAAAGCGGTTGCTCTCTCGGTTTCAGATGAACTCGCCGGTCAGCGGATCGCCTTCAGCGACCCCGGTACGGTCGTCGATCATTGGGTACAGGAGATGCTGGAAGGCGAGACGATAGGCGCCGCGGTCGCGGGCGAGCAGCGCGAGCGCGGCGGCGAGCCCGCCGCCAGCGCTTTCGCCCATCACGCCGATCCGCGCCGGGTCGATCCCGAGCCGCTCTGCATTGGCGAAGGTCCAGGCGAGGCCGGCGTAGCAATCCTCGATCGGTCCGGGGAACGGCGTCTCCGGCGCGAGGCGATAGTCGACCGAGACGATGACGCAACCGAGCGCGGCGACCATCGGGCGCAGCCGCGCGGCGCTGCCCTCCGGCGTGCCGAGCACGAAGCCGCCGCCGTGCATGTGGCAGATGCCGCCGGCGTCCTGCACCGGCTCGGCCGGGCGGAAGATGACGAGGCCGAGATCCGGAGCGCCGGCCGGGCCGGGCACGCTGATCCGCTCCATCACCACGCCGTCATCGTCGGCGGGCGGCGGCGGGGCGGGCCAGCTGCGCGCCTGCTCCAGCACCTCCGCCGACATGGTCACGGCCGGCCACAGGTCGAGCAGCGGCAGCAGTTCGGGATCGACCAGATGCCGCGTGCTCATGGCGCCGTCTCCTGAAGCAGCCGCGCCCTTATGCGGGCTGCAGCAGGCCTTCCTTGGCGATCTTGTCACGCCAGACGAGCGGGGCGAGCTGGTGGACGTTGTTACCCTCGCTGTCGACCGCGACGGTGACGGGGAAGTCCTCGACCTCGAACTCGTAGATCGCTTCCATCCCGAGATCCTCGAAGCCCACGACCTTGGATCCCTTGATCGCGCGGGCGACGAGGTACGCCGCGCCGCCGACCGCCATCAGATAGGCGCTCTTGGCGTCCTTGATCGCATCGGTCGCCGCCGGCCCGCGCTCGGCCTTGCCGACCATCGCGAGCAGGCCCTGGTCGAGCATCATGCGGGTGAACTTGTCCATCCGCGTCGCGGTGGTGGGGCCGGCCGGGCCGACCACTTCCTCGCCGACCGGATCGACCGGGCCGACGTAATAGATCACGCGGCCCTTGAACTCGACCGGCAGCTCCTCGCCGGCGTCGAGCATGTCCTTGATCCGCTTGTGCGCGGCGTCACGCCCGGTCAGCATCTTGCCGTTCAGCAGCAGGCGATCGCCCTGCTTCCACGAGCGGACCATCTCCGGCGTCAGCGTGTCGAGGTCGACCCGGATAGCGGCCTTGTCCGGCGTCCAGTTGACCTTCGGCCATTCGTCGAGTTTCGGCGTCTCGAGATACGCCGGGCCGCTGCCGTCGAGCGTGAAATGCGCGTGGCGGGTGGCGGCGCAGTTGGGGATCATCGCCACCGGCTTGCCCGCGGCGTGGCACGGCGCGTCGAGGATCTTGACGTCGAGGATGGTCGACAGGCCGCCCAGGCCCTGTGCACCGATGCCGAGCGCGTTGACCTTGTCGAAGATCTCGATGCGCAGCGCCTCAATATCGTTCTTCGGGCCCCGCGCCTTCAGCGGGCCCATATCGATCGGCTCCATCAGCGCCTTCTTGGCGAGGAGCACGCAATGCTCCGCCGTGCCGCCGATGCCGATGCCGAGCATGCCGGGCGGGCACCAGCCGGCGCCCATCTGCGGCAGCATTTCGAGCACCCAGTCGACGATCGAATCGCTGGGGTTCATCATCTTGAACTTGGACTTGTTCTCACTACCGCCGCCCTTGGCCGCGACGTCGACCGAGACCTTGCTGCCCGGCACCATCTCGACATGGAGGACGCAGGGCGTGTTGTCCCTGGTGTTGCGGCGGGTGAAGGCGGGATCGGCGAGAACCGAGGCGCGCAGCTTGTTCTCCGGGTGGAGATACGCGCGCCGGACGCCTTCATCGACGATTTCCTGCATCGAGCGCGTCGTATCGTCGATGCGGCAGTCCATGCCCCATTTGACGAATACGTTGACGATGCCGGTGTCCTGGCAGATCGGCCGGTGGCCTTCCGCGCACATGCGGCTGTTCGTCAGGATCTGCGCGATCGCGTCCTTCGCGGCAGGGCCCTGCTCCGCCTCATAGGCGTCGCCCAAGGCGCGGATGTAATCCATCGGGTGATAGTAACTGATGAACTGGAGCGCATCGGCAACGCTCTCGATCAGGTCTGCGGCGCGGATCGTCGTGGTCATGAGGCGGTGCACTATGGCGCGCCGGCGGCGAGTGCAACGGGGGCGTCGCTGTGCCCCGTAGCCATAAACGTTTTGCCAATCCTCTCCCCCTACCGTCGGCGGGATGGGATTCGTACGCCGTACACCGCGCCCGCTCGCGCCGGAGCAGCCCCGCCTCGCTGAGGCGCTGGGGCTTGTCGCCACCGGCCATGACGCGATCAACGAGGCGACCGAAAAACGGCTCAATGACGTCGCCGCCTTGTGGCCCGTCGTTGCCGCGGTGCTGCTGCTGGGTACGGCCGGGCTGGCGCTGGCGCTTGGCCTGAGCGGCACGCCCACTGCGCGCACCGTGGGGCTGCTGCCGCTGCTCGCGGTCCTGCCGCTGATGATCTGGGGATTGCTTGCCCTCCCCGCCGCCCGGGCGCTGCCGCCGCATCGCCGCGTGACGATCCTGACGACTCTGGTCGCTTTACTGTCCGCGGCGCTGTCGCTGCAGCTTGCGGTGATACAGCATCTGCCCGGCGGATCGCTTCAGGTCACCGCCTTCGTGACCTGCTTCGGCGCGATCATCATGGCGGCGATTGTGCTTCATTCTGTGCGCGTCGCCTCGCTCGCCCTGGCGCTCACGCTGGCGATGCTGGTGCCGGTGAACGCGGGACTGGGCGCAGCGTCGGCCGCCGCGATCGTGCTCGCCACCTTGTTGCTGGCCGGCGTGTTGCGCATGGCGCGGCGCGATCATCGGGCGCTGGGCACGCGCGAGCAGGAGGAGCGTGACCGAGTCCTCGCGGTCCGGCTGATCGCGGAATATGAAAGCCACAGTACGGGCTGGTTCTGGCAGACCGACCGTTATGGCTGCCTGGTTCACCTCAGCGGCAAGCTGGTCAACGAGTTGCAGACGCTTGGCTTCATGCCGCTGGGCCAGCGGCTGGTGGAGGTTTTCCGCGTCGATTCGACCATGGCGGATACCGAGCGGACGCTGACCTTTCACCTGTCGGCGCGCACCAGCTTCTCCGATTATTCGGTGCGCCCCGCGTTCGAGGCGGGCGGCGACCGGTGGTGGTCAATCTCCGGCCGGCCGCTGCTGGACGATCTTGGCCGATTTCATGGCTTCATCGGCTTCGGCTCCGACCTCACCGAAAAGCGTCGTGCCGATGCGGAGATCACGCGCCTCGCGCTGTTCGACAGCCTGACCGGCCTCGCCAATCGCCAGCGGATGCGCCTGTCGCTCGATCAGACGCTGGCACCGGTCACGGGCGCACGCAGCACCAACGCGCTGCTGCTGCTCGATCTCGACCGGTTCAAGGCGGTCAACGACACGCTCGGCCACCAGATGGGCGACGAACTGCTGAAACAGGTCGCCCATCGGCTGCAGCAGAGCGTCGGGGACGCGGGCCTCGTCGGGCGCCTCGGCGGCGACGAGTTTCAGGTCGTCCTGCCGCGCGAGGGCAATCGCGAACGTCTGGGGACGCTGGCACAGCAGATCATCGCCGCCTTGTCGCAGCCTTATTTCCTGGGCGGCTCGTCCGTGTCGATCGGCTGTTCGATCGGCATCGCGATCGCACCCGAACATGGCAATGACAGCGAGACGCTGATCCGCAATGCCGACCTCGCGCTCTACGCCGCCAAGGCGGACGGCCGCGGCGTTTCACGCTTCTTCCGCGAGGAGATGCTGGCCGGCGCGCAGAACCGCAAGCGGCTGGAGGACGACCTTCGCCAGGCGCTCGCCAACGACGAATTCCACCTTGTCTATCAGCCCGTCGTTTCGACCAGCAGCGAGCGCGTGGTCGGCTATGAAGCGCTGCTGCGTTGGGTGCATCCGATCCGCGGCGCGGTCAGCCCGGCCGACTTCATCCCGATCGCGGAGGAATGCGGGATGATTGAGGCGATCGGCGAGTGGGTCCTGCGCACCGCCTGCGCGGAAGCGGCGCAATGGCCCGACCCGGTCCGCATCGCCGTCAACGTCTCGGCGATCCAGTTCGCCAATCCCGCGCTGCCGGCGATCGTCACCAGCGCGATTGCCTCCGCCGGTCTCGCCGCCAGCCGACTGGAGCTGGAAATCACCGAAAGCGTCTTCCTGACCGACGATTCCTCCTCCAGCCACATGTTCCGGGCGCTGAAGGGGATCGGGGTTCGCCTGGCGCTCGACGATTTCGGCACCGGCTATTCCTCGCTCGGCTATCTGAAGAAGGCGCCATTCGACAAGATCAAGATCGACCAGAGCTTCGTGCGCGGTGCGATCCAGGCCGGTAATCGCAACGCGGCGATCATCCGCGCGATCGTGACGCTGGCAGAGACGCTGGGGATGGAAACCACCGCCGAGGGCGTCGAGCAGCAGGACGAGATCGCGCTGATCCGAGACCTTGGCTGCAGCCACATCCAGGGCTTCGTCTATGGCCGCCCCGGCCGCGCCGCTGAGATGCTGGCGCTGTTCCGCGAACAGGACGGCGCGGCGCTTGCGGTTGGCCATCGCGTCAGCCGCGCCGCGCGGTCTACCGTGCTGCGATCGGCGCGGCTCGAGGTCGGCGGCGACACCGGGGAGGTGCGGATCCGCAACCTGTCGGCGACCGGGGTGATGATCGACGGCGTCGACTTTCCGGAAGAGGCGGTCGGCGCCGAGGTGCGGATCGAGCTGGTCGAGGAGGAGATGTTCCCCGCCGTGATCCGCTGGGTCGACGAGGGCCGCGCCGGGCTGGAATTCGCCCGCCATTTCGACATGGAGCGCCTGTCGCCGGCGCAGCCGCGCACGCTGCGCAAGGCAGGCTGAGCGCCGCAGTTCTGCGCTGCTCGGGAGCGCGAGCGGCGCGTTAGACCCGCCCCGGCCGCATGTCCGGCGCCGCGCCACAAGCCCGGGAAAATTTTTCCCTCGCGACCTTCAGCCTTGCAATTCGCGAACCCCGCGGAAGTCCACGCGTCGCCGCATGGCGAGGCGACGGAGCGGCACTCAAATGGCCGCTTCGAGACCACCTTCCCCCTTGCCTCTTCGCGCGCTCTGCCACAATCTGTGGGGGTAGACTGCTACGGCGGGCGCTAGTGCTGGTAGAACAGATAGCGGCCGCTCTGCCGCTGAAGGGAACGGACATGCGGGCGAGGCACCCACATTGATCCCTTTTTGTTCTTAGTGAAGCGCGTTCGGGTGTAGCATGATGGCTCGCCTCCGATTCGGACGAGCTCAACTGGGGGAACGGCCGCGATGGATTTTAGAGACGCGAACGAGGCGAACATGGCAACCGACACCTTAGTAGCAAGTGCCGAGGGCACGGGCGCAGCGGAAGCGAGCGCGACCAAGGGTGCGTTGCGCAAGCCGTACCCGATCGAGGTCGATCATTCGCGCGATGCGCTGTTGACCGATTTCGGCAAGGACACGCTGCAGGATCGCTACCTGTTGCCGGGCGAATCCTATCAGGATCTCTTCGTGCGCGTCGCGAGCGCCTACGCCGATGATGCCGCGCATGCGCAGCGCATCTACGATTACATCAGCCGCCTGTGGTTCATGCCGGCGACGCCCGTGCTGTCGAACGGCGGCACCGGGCGCGGGCTGCCGATCAGCTGCTACCTCAATTCCGTGCCCGACAGCCTGAACGGCATCGTCGACACCTGGAACGAGAATGTCTGGCTCGCGTCGCGCGGCGGCGGCATCGGCACCTATTGGGGCAATGTGCGCGGCATCGGTGAGCCGGTCGGCCTCAACGGCAAGACCAGCGGCATCATCCCCTTCGTGCGCGTGATGGACAGCCTGACGCTGGCGATCAGCCAGGGTTCACTGCGCCGCGGCTCGGCCGCCTGCTATCTCGACGTGTCGCACCCGGAGATCGAGGAGTTCCTCGAGATCCGCAAGCCGTCGGGCGATTTCAACCGCAAGGCGCTGAACCTGCACCACGGCGTGCTGATCCCCGACGCGTTCATGGAAGCGGTGCGCGACGGCGGCGAATGGGAGCTGAAGTCCCCCAAGGATGGCACCGTCCGCGGCAAGGTCGATGCGCGCAGCCTGTTCCAGAAGCTGGTCGAGACTCGCTTGGCGACCGGCGAGCCGTACATCGTGTTCGCCGATCACGTGAACAAGAACATGCCCAAGCATCACCGCGACCTGGGCCTGAAGGTCTCCACCTCGAACCTGTGCAGCGAGATCACGCTGCCGACGGGCCGCGACCATCTCGGCAATGATCGCACCGCGGTCTGCTGCCTCTCCTCACTCAACCTGGAGACGTGGGACCAGTGGAAGGACGACAAGCAGTTCATCGAGGACGTGATGCGCTTCCTCGACAATGTGCTGCAGGATTATATCGACCGGCATGAGCCGGGCATGGAGCGTGCGGCTTACTCCGCGGCGCGTGAGCGCTCGGTCGGCCTTGGCGTCATGGGCTTCCACTCCTTCCTCCAGGCACGCGGCCTGCCGATGGAAGGCGCGATGGCGAAGAGCTGGAACCTGCGCATCTTCAAGCACATCAATGCGCAGGTGAACCAGGCATCGATGACGCTGGCGGCCGAGCGTGGCCCCTGCCCCGATGCGGCCGACATGGGCGTGATGGAGCGGTTCAGCTGCAAGATGGCGATCGCGCCGACCGCGTCGATCTCGATCATCTGCGGTGGCACGTCCGCCTGCATCGAGCCGATCCCGGCCAACATCTACACCCACAAGACGCTGTCCGGCAGCTTCGCGGTGAAGAACCCGTATCTGGAGAAGCTGCTCAACGAGAAGAGCAAGAACGCGGACAGCGTCTGGAACTCGATCCTCGAGCATGGCGGCAGCGTGCAGCACCTCGACTTCCTCAGCCAGGAAGAGAAGGATTGCTTCAAGACCAGCTTCGAGATCGACCAGCGCTGGCTGCTGGAACTGGCGGGCGATCGTTCGCCCTATATCGACCAGGCCCAGTCGCTAAACCTGTTCATCCCGGCGGACGTCGAGAAGTGGGATCTGCTGATGCTTCACTTCCGCGCGTGGGAACTGGGCATCAAGTCGCTCTATTATCTGCGCTCCAAGAGCGTGCAGCGCGCCGGCTTTGCTGGCGGCGTGGAGGCCGACAACACGATCGAGAAGCCCAAGTTCGATCTGGGCGAAACGACCGATTATGACGAGTGCCTCGCCTGTCAGTAAGGCGCTGCTCAAAAGCACGACCATGAACGGGGGCAGCCGGGCGACATGCTTTGGCTGCCCCTTCGCTATTGGCAAACGGAGACTAACCGGGACCGCACGCTGCGTACTTTCCCGAAGATAGACATTGCCCTGTGCGGGACCGAAGCAGTCACCGTCCCCTCCCGCGGCGCATCATCGCGCACTGTCGGCAAGTGCGGGACGGAGAACGGCAATGTGCACCGGACTGAGCTTCACCACCAAGGATCATTATTTCGGGCGCAACCTCGATTACGAAATGTCGTATGGCGAAGCCGTCACTTTCACGCCGCGCAACTTCCCGATCGCGCTTCGCAAGCTGCCACCGATCGAGGCGCATCACGCAATCATCGGCATGGCCACCGTCGCGAACAACTACCCGCTCTATTACGACGGCACCAACGAGAAGGGCCTCAGCATGGCCGGACTCGCGTTCAGCGGGAACGCCGCCTATCTGCCCGCGGCCGCCGGCAAGACGAACGTCACCTCGTTTGAATTCGTCCTCTGGGTGCTGGCCCAATTCGAAACGGTGGCCGAGGTTGAGGCCGCGCTTCCATCGGTAAACCTGTTCGATGAGGCGTTCAGCGAGGGGATGCCCACCTCCCCCCTGCACTGGATCATCGCCGATCGGGACCGCTCCATCACCGTCGAGCCGCTGCGTGACGGGCTCAAGGTCTATGACAATCCCGTCGGCGTGCTGACCAACAACCCCACCTTCGACATGCAATTGTTCAACCTGAACAATTACATGCACCTGTCGCGTTATCCGCCGACCAACAATTTCTCCAGCGCGATCACCTTCGACATCTACAGCCGCGGCATGGGTGCGCTTGGGCTGCCGGGTGACCTGTCCTCCCCCTCCCGCTTCGTGAAGGCGACCTTCACCAAGATGAACTCGGTCTGCGGAGACTCGGAATCAGAATCCATTAGCCAATTCTTCCAGATTCTGGGATCAGTCGCGCAACAACGCGGGTGTGCCAATGTCGGCGACGAAAAATATGAGATCACGATCTATTCATCATGCTGCAACACCGCCACAGGCATCTATTATTACACTACCTACGAGAACAGCCAGATTACGGCCGTCGACATGCACAAGGAGAATCTGGATGGCCATGACCTTGCGGTCTACCCGCTGGTCAAGGGTCAGCAGATAAGGATGCAGAACTAGCGGCGCGCAGCAGGAGGAACCGGCTGGTGACCGCAAGCAGCGCGATGCTGGAGCAGCAGGCCGTCCACGAATTGCTGTTCTTCATGGATCTGGTGGGCACGTTCGTGTTTGCGATCAGTGGCGCGATGCTGGGGGTACATCGGCGGCTGGACGTGTTCGGCGTCCTGGTGCTGTCATTCGCAGCGTCCAGTGCCGGCGGGATCATGCGCGACGTTCTGATCGGTGCGGTGCCGCCGACTGCGATCAGCGACTGGCGCTATCTGGCGACATCGGTCGCCGCGGGACTGGCGATCTTCTTCTGGTATTCGCCCTGGGCGCGGCTGCACACCGCCATCCAGCTGTTCGACGCCGCTGGCCTTGCCCTGTTCTCGGTCGCCGGCGCGGAAAAGGCGCTGACCTACGGACTGGACCCGCTGATGGCCGCGCTGCTCGGCATGGTCACGGGGATCGGCGGCGGGATGGCGCGCGACATCCTCGTCACCCGCACGCCAAGCGTGTTGCAGGCGGATATCTACGCGGTGGCCGCGCTCCTCGGCGCCGGGCTGGCGGTCACCGGCAGCTGGCTGCGCCTGCCGCTCGTCCCCACCGCCATCCTGTCCGCCCTCGCCTGCTTCGCGCTGCGCGTTGCGGCGATCCATTTCGGGTGGCGGCTGCCCGTTGCGCTGACCTCGCGCGATCCAAGAGACGACGCCGCCACTTGATACCTCGTTCAGCCCCGCCGCTGGCGCTGCCGCGGATGGCCCTCAGCAACGAAGCCGTTGGATCGCCGCGCCACCCAGGGATAGCGGGCCGCCATCGTGCGGGTATAGCCTAGGTTGAACACCGTGGCGCTTTTCAGCGGGCGTTCGCGGCGGGTGTAGAGCGTGCCGAACAGTCGATCCCAGGCAAAGTTGGTGATGCCGAAATTGCCGTCCTCGTCATGGAAATGATGTTCCATGTGGCGCACCTTCATCCGCGCCAGCCATCCCGCGCGCGGCTTGTACGACAGGTGCTGGATGCAGTGGAAAAACTCATAGAAGCACGTCGCCAGCAGCCCGGTGGCAAAACCGGCCGCCGCCCCGCCCACCCCGCCGATCAGATAGCCCGGCAGCGCCGACACCAGCAGCAGCGTCGGCAACGTGGTGTAGAGCGCGCCGAACAGCACCTCCAGATGGTTGGGATCCTGGTGATGGTCGTAGTGGATCCGCTTCCACGTGGCCGCCAGCCACGGCACCTTGAACATCCAGTGGCAGTGCAGCACCCAGCGGTGCAGGCAATACCATATCAATGGATAGGCCAGGACGATCAGCGCGATCGTGGCGATCGTCGGCAGCACCGGCGCCGGCTGCATGACGAACACGCCAATGGAAAGCGCGGTCAGCGCGAGGTAGCAGAGGATGGCGTAATGCTGGAAATAGGCGACCACCAGCTCGCGCAACGTCATCCGGTCGAGATGATGCGACCGGTGCCAAAAGCCCTTTGATACAATGTCCACGATACCCCCGACCTCTTGTTCGGGCGACGGGCTAGCGCCGCGGACCTGCGCGATCATTGACGGGGATCAACGCTGCATCAGCGAGCGGCTGATCAGCTGGCGGGCAAGCGGCAGGCGTGCGCCTGCCCGCAGCACCGCATGGCGTGCCACCCCGGCCAGTGGTCGATCATCGGTGTAGAGGCGCACCAGCAGATTGGTGCCGGTGTAAAGCGGGCGGGTGGCGAGCCGATGCGCCGCCTCGTAGCGGCGCAGCAGCAGCGCAGAGGCGATGTCGCGCCCCGCGCTCACCGCCTCGCGGATCAGCCGGGCCAGGGTCGCTTGCCCCTGCAATCCCAGGTTGAAGCCATGCGCCGTCACCGGATGCATCCCCACCGCGGCATCGCCGATCAGCGCCGCGCGCGTCGCGGCAAAGTGCTGGGCAAAAGTGGTGGCAAGTGGATAGACGTGCGGATCCTCCACCACCGTGCACCGCCCCAGCCGACCGGCCGACCGCATCGTCAGCTCCGCCCCCAGGGCCGCGCGATCAAGGCTGGCGATCCGCTCGATCTCCCCCGCCGGCAGCGTCAGCACGATGGACGAGGTGCGTCCCGGCAGCGGCAGCAGCGCGATGGTCTGCCCATGATCGAACCATTCGGTCGCCACGCCGCCATGGTCGCGGTCATGCGCCACGCGGCACACCATCATCGATCGGCCGAGCCGGTTGATCGACGCGGTAATGCCAAGCTGCTCGCGCACCTTCGAGAAGCGCGAATCCGCCGCCACCAGCAGGCGGCTGCGCAACTCACGCCCGTCGGCCAGTGTCACCCTTGCGGCCGCCGGCCCGGTGCGCACACGATCCACCGCAACGCCGGCGACCAGTTCCAGCCCCGCCGGTCCATCGCCGGCCTCGAACGCGGTTCGATAAAGCGCCCGGCGCAATTGATGATTGGGCACCAGCTGCCCCAGCCAGTCCTGCGCACCGCCAGCCGGATCGAACGAGAGCGCGAACGGTGAACGGCCGTTCAGCACGCGTGCCGCGCGCAGGGGCGCGATTATCGCGGGGTCGAGATGCTGACACGCACCCATCTCCTGCAGCAGGCGCACGGAGCGATGGGTCAACGCGATCTCGCGCCCGTCGCTTGGTGGGTTGGCGAGCACGTCCGCGGGCTGGCGCTCCACCACGGCGATCCGCAGGCCGGTTCCGCGCAACGAACAGGCCAGCGCCAATCCCGCCGGCCCGCCGCCGATCACCACGACATCATGATCCATCAGACATGCCCCACCATCATCATCATTCTGATGGCGGCATCGCACGGCATGGCGGCCGGGCGGTTTGACCCCGGTCAATGCCGCGTGCGGACCGTACGCTAGCCTTGCGGCACAAAGGGAGTTTGCCCGTGACGAGGCATGATCGTTCTGCCGGCCTCGTGCTGGCGTTTTCGCGTGGCTGGCAGGTGGTGCAGGAAGTCGACCTGATGCGCCTCGTCGCCTTTCACACCGGCGTCGCCGCGCTGTGCGACGCACTGGAGCAATGCGCCGACGCCCTGCCCGGATTGCCGGATCCGGCAACGTGCGCGCGGCTGTGCAGCGGACTGGAGATGGTGATCGCAACTGGTGACGATGATCGCTGCCCGGTCGCCCCGTTCCTGCGCCCGTCCGGCACTGACCCGCTCGGCACGGCACTATCCCGGCTGATCGAGACGCGGCGCGTTGCCAACACCGTTTACGCGCAGGAACTGCTCGCCGCGCTTCGGCCCGATGACGAAACGCCTACGCCTGATGCGGCGACGCTCGGCTATATGCTGCGCTGTTTCTTCACTGGCTGCCGCGCATCGATCGAGCTCGAACAGCTGGCGATCCTCGCGGCCGCGCACCAGCGGCTCACCGCAGAGGGGCGCGCATTGCTGGTCGAGGCACTTGGCCGGCGGGCCGCCGCCGGCTAGCCCGCCGCCGCTGCCCTCAGGCCGCCTGTGCGCGCAGTTCCAGCGCGTTCTGATCGGCGATGGTGATCCCCCGCCCGCCGGGCAGCGAGATGACGCCGGCGCTTTTCAGCTTCGTCATCTGCCGGCTGACGGTCTCGATCGTCAGCCCCAGCACGTCAGCGATCTGACCGCGCGTCAGCGGCAGGTCAAAGGTCAATGGCCCGTCGGGCGTCGCGCGGCATCCGGTGCTGCCCGCGCGTGACGCCATGTCGAGCAGGAAGCCGGCGATCTTCTCCTCCGCCGATTTGCGCGCCAGCGTCAGCATCCGGCCGCGCGCCTCGTTCAGCGCGCGCAGCGTGCGTTGCAGCAGCACGTGCTCCATGCGCGCATGATCCTCCAGCACCCGCTCGAACGCCTGGCGGGGGAAGACGCACAATTCGGCATCGGTCAGTGCGGTGATCGTGAAATCGGCGTGATCGGTAAAGGGCGTGCCGACGAAGTCGGAGGCATAAAGCAGACCGACGATCTGCTCGCGCCCGTCGGCGGTCGACGCCACCAGCTTCAGCACGCCGGACAGCAGATTGGCGCAGATCACGCTTTCATCGCCCGCCCACATGACGGTGGCGCCGCGCGGCACCCGGCGGCGCTGCCCGATCGAATTGAGCGCGACGAGTTCCTGATCGTCTAGGCTGCCGCACAGCGCCTGGTCGCGCACGGCGCAATCCGCACAAATATCCTTGGCCAGCATGGCTGCCATATAGGTCGGCGGCGCAGGTCTGTCGCCCCCGCCTTGTCATGCAAAACGGGGCGACGCACGCGCGTCACCCCGTGCTGCGTCGATCACCGGCGCGCCGGCGCCTCGTCGTCATCCTCGATCGGCAGATGGAATTCGTGCCAGATGCCGTTGAGGATGCCGAACAGGACGGCGAGGCCAAGGCCGAGAACCCAGGTGAAATACCACATCGTATCAGCCTCCTGTTAGTAGAAGTCAGGGTTGGTGCGGACTTCCTCCGTCGTCACCCGGCCGAACATCACCTTGTATGCCCAGGCAGTGTAGGCGAGCACGATCGGCAGGAAGACCACGGTAACGAACAGCATGATCCCCAGCGTCCGGTGCGTGGACGATGCGTTCCACACCGTCAGGCTGGAATGCGCGTCGATGCTGGACGGCAGGATGAACGGGAACATCGAACAGCCAACGGTGGCGATGATCCCGACCGCGGCGGAGGATGAGCCGGCAAAGGCCAGCACCTCGGCGCCGCGGCGAATGCCGACAAACGCCAGCACCGCACCGACGAAGCCCATCAGCGGCGCCGCCACCATCCAGGGATAAAGCGCAAAGTTGGTGAGCCAGCCGCCCGCGACCTGTTCGGCGGTGGTGCGCAGCGGGTTGGACGGGCCGGCCGGATCGACGACGCTGGTGATGCGATACCCGACGTCGCCATAAGCGACGAAGGCATAGCCGACCGCGAACAGCGCGATCGTCGCGATCCCCGCGACGCGGCTGACGGCGCGTGCGCGATCGTGCACTGGCCCACGCTCCACCTTGATCGCCAGCCATGCCGCGCCGTGCAGCACCAGCATCGCGACCGACAACAGGCCGCACAGCAGCGTGAAGGGCGTGAACAGGTCAAGGAAACTGCCCTCGTAGAAGGAGCGCAGGTCGCTATCGATGCGGAAAGGCGCGCCCTGCAGCACGTTGCCGACCGCCACACCGAACACCAGTGCCGGGACGAAGCCGCCGACGAACAATGCCCAGTCCCACCGCGTGCGCCACGCCGGGTCCGGCCGCTTGGAGCGATATTTGAACCCCACCGGCCGCAGGATCAGCGCCGATAGCACCACGAACATCGCCAGGTAGAAGCCGGAGAAGCTGACGGCATAGACGTGCGGCCAGGCCGCGAAGATCGCACCGCCACCCAGGATGAACCACACCTGGTTACCCTCCCAGGTCGGGCCCACGCTGTTGATCACCATACGCCGCTCGGCGTCGGTCTTTGCGACCCAGGGCAGCAGCGATGCCACCCCCAGGTCGTACCCATCGGTGAGGGCGAAGCCGATGAGCAGCACGCCCATCAGCGCCCACCAGATGACGCGTAGCGTCTCATAGTCGAACATGGTTCGATCCTTTCGTTCAGGCGGTAATGGGCTCGGCGGGAATCGGTCCCGGCGCCGGCTGATCAGGCTCGCGCGCATCCGGCCCGTGCTTGATCGCGGCGAGGATCAGGCGAACCTCGATCACCGCCAAGCCGCCATACAGCGCGGTGAAGCCAGCGATCGTCGTCCACAGGGCACCACGGCTCAGCGTGCTGTGCGCCAGGAACGTCGGCAGGACCCCTTCGATCGCCCATGGCTGGCGGCCCAGTTCGGCGACGATCCAGCCCATCTCGGCCGCGATCCACGGCAGCGGGATGGCCGCAACGGCCAGCTTCAGGAACCAGCGGCTCTGCAGATGCAACCGTAGTGAGCACAGGACGAATGCCGCACCGAACAGCGCGATCATCGCAAAGCCGATCAGCGCCATCACGCGGAACGTCCAGAACATCAGGCCGACGTCAGGCACCGTGTCCCACGCCGCCGCCTCGATCTGCGCCGGGGTCGCCAGGCGCGGGTCGTCCAGATGCCGCTTCAGCAGCAGGGCATAGCCAAGGTCGCGCTTGTGCGTCTCGAACCGGGCGCGCTGCTCGGCATTGGTGGGATCGGTCTTCAACCGTTCGACCGCATCATACGCGATGATGCCCGACGCGATCCGCTCCTGCGCCTTCAGCACCAGTTCCGACATGCCGGCAACGGTGCCATCCAGGCTGCGCGTCGCGATCAGGCCCAGCAGCCACGGGATCTCGACCTTGTAGCGCGTCTCGCGGGCGACGGAATCGGGATAGCCGATCAGCGTCAGGCCACTGGTGCCAGGCTCGGTGTGCCAGACCGCCTCGATCGCGGCGAGCTTCATCTTCTGGTTGTCGGTCAGCGCGTAGCCGCTCTCGTCACCCAGCACAACGACCGACAGCGAGGAGGCAAGGCCGAACGCCGCGGCGACCGTCATCGACCGACGCGCCACGGGGATGAAGCGGCCTTTCAGCAGGTAATAGGCCGATACGCCCAGCACGAGTGCGGAGGCGATGACGTAGCCGGCGCTGACGGTGTGGACGAACTTGGCCTGCGCAATCGGATTGAACAGCACCGCGCCAAAGTCGCTCACCTCCATCCGCATGGTTTCGGGATTGAAGGTCGCGCCGACCGGGTTCTGCATCCAGCCGTTGGCAATCAGGATCCACAAGGCGGACAGGTTGGTGCCCAGCGCCACCAGGAAGGTGACGATGAGGTGGCCCAGTTTCGACAGCCGGTCCCAGCCGAAGAACATGATGCCGACCATGGTCGCCTCGAGGAAGAAGGCCATCAGCCCCTCGATCGCGAGCGGCGCACCGAAGATGTCGCCGACATAATGCGAGAAATACGACCAGTTGGTGCCGAACTGGAACTCCATGGTGAGCCCGGTCGCGACACCCAGCGCGAAATTGATGCCGAAGATCTTGCCCCAGAACCGAGTCGCGACCCGCCACACCGGGCGGTTCGTCATCACATAGATCGACTCCATGATGACGAGCATGAACGACAGGCCGAGCGTCAACGGTACGAACAGGAAGTGATACAGCGCGGTCAGCGCGAATTGCAGCCGCGACAGGTCTGTGACCCCGAGGTCCATTGAAATGTCTCCCCCGTGGGGCCGCACGTCGGCCCCTGGATGGCCGCGCGGTAGGCCCGGGCCGCACGCGCAACATTGACCGTGGTCAAAGACCCGGCGCTGTTTCGCAGCGACCTCCCGTGCATGACTGCGATCCCATCGACAAAGGCCATGGCCCGTGCGCGCGGCCGGTGGCTCACCGCCGCGGCCGGCACGGGCGCGGGCGCTGCCGGCGCCGTGCTGCTGCTGGATACGCTCGCCGCCATCGGCTTTGCCGCCGGCCTTGCGGGCGGCGTGGTCGCAGTACCGGATGGCCTCGCCGCCGTCCTTCCCTGGGCGGCGCTGGTCGCGGTGACCGGCGCGGCCCGTGGGCTGTTCGCCATGGCATCGGCGCGGATCGGCGCCGCTGCAGCCGAGCGGTCGAAGGCGCAGGTGCGCCGCCGCGTGGTGGAGGCCGCGCTTCACCGCGCGCCGGGTGGCGCCACCACCATGGGCGGCTGGATCACTGCCGCGGTTGACGAGGTGGAGGCGCTCGACGGCTATGTCGCCCGCTTCCTCCCGGCGCGACGCGCGGCCGTGCTGGCGCCCCTGCTGGTACTGGCCGCCACCGCCATCGCCAGCCCGGTATCGGCGGCGATCCTGCTCGGCACGCTGATCCCCTTCGTCATCGCAATGGCGCTCGCCGGCGGCGCCGCGGCGGATGAATCGCGCCGCCAGTTCGTCGCCTTGTCGCGCCTTTCCGGCCGCTTTGCGGATCGCGTGCGCGCCCTGCCGGTGGTGCTCGCCTTCGGGGCGGAGCAGCGCGAGGCGAATGCGCTGGGCGAAGCGGCGGACGAGCTCGCCAAACGAACGATGCGTGTGCTGCGGGTCGCCTTCCTGTCCTCCGCGGCGCTCGAATTCTTCGCCGCGCTATCAGTGGCGCTGGTCGCGGTCTATTGCGGCTTCAACCTGCTCGGCCAACTCCCCTTCCCCGTGCCCGAACAGCTCGATCTCGGCCGGGCCTTCTTCGTGCTGGCGCTGGCACCCGAATTCTATGGTCCGATGCGCCGCCTCGCCGCCGCCTATCACGACAAGCAGTCGGCCGAGACCGCAGCGGAGCGGCTGATGGCGCTCCCCGCGCCGCTCACCCCGGCGCGCCCGCGGCCGATTTCCGCCCCGCCCGCACTCGCCTTCCACGATGTGACGATCCGCTATTCCGACAGCGACCGCCCTGCGATGGCCAACCTCTCGTTCACCGCCGCGCCCGGACAGACGATCGCGCTGGTCGGCCCGTCGGGCAGCGGCAAGTCGAGCCTGCTCCACCTGCTGCTCGGCCTCGCGCCGGTGGAAAGCGGCACGGTGCTGGTCGATGGCGTGCCGCTCGACAGGATGGGGACGGTCGCGCCGCTCGCCAGCTGGGCCGGGCAGCACCCGCTGCTGCTCGCCGGCTCGATCCGCGACAATCTGCTGCTCGCGAACCCGAAAGCGACGCCCCGCGATCTCGCCGCCGCGGTCGAGGGCGCGGGGCTTGGACCGATGCTGGCACGCCGCCCGGCGGGGCTGGACAGCGAAATCGATTCGCGCGGCAGCGGGCTGTCGGGCGGCGAACGACGTCGGATCGCACTCGCCCGCGCGCTGCTGAAGCCGGCGCCGTTGCTGCTGCTGGACGAGCCGACCGCGCATCTCGATCACGCCAGCGAAACCGCGCTGATCGCCACCATCGCCGGCGCATGCCGTGGACGCACCACCCTCCTCGCCACCCATAGCGAGCGCGTTGCGGCGATCGCCGACCATGTCGTCCGCCTCGGAGACAGCCAGTGACCCTCGCCACACTGATCGCCGCCGAACGTCGCGCCCAGCATCGCCTGCTGCTGCGCGCATCGCTCTTTGCCGCGCTGGTCGCCGCGGCCTCGGTCGTTCTCCTGGGCCTGTCGGGCTGGTTCATCACCGCCGCCGCGATTGCCGGCGCAGCGGGGCCGGCGGTGGCGCTGGCCTTCAACTACATGCTGCCATCCGCCGGCATCCGCCTGCTGGCGATCGTCAGGACCGGCGCGCGCTATGGTGAGCGGCTGGCCAGCCACGAGGCGGCGTTCGGCGCGCTCGCACGCATCCGGCCCGCCTTGTACCGTGCGCTGGCCGCCGCGCCGGTCCACCGCGCGATGGCGCTCGGGACCGGAGAAGCAACCGCACGCCTCGTCGATGATGTCGGCGCGATCGAGAGCCGCTTCGTCCGCCTGTCAGCACCCTGGGGCATTGCCGCCGCTGTCGGCGCCGGCGGCTGTTTGGTAATCCTCGGCGGTATCCCCGCCGCGCTGGCGACACTGGCTTGCGCCGGGGCGACCCTGGTGATCGGCACGCTATTGTCCCGCCGCATGGATGCGCCGGGTCGCGCGGTTCAGCAGGCGGCCGGCGCGCTGCGCGAGGAAGTCGCCCGGCTGGTCGATGCCGCGCCGGAGCTTCGCTGCTTCGGGCTGGAGGATTGGGCCGCAGACCGGATCACCGTGGAGGCGCGCGCGCTCGGTCAAGCGCAGCGGCGGCATACCGAAGCGGCAGGCTGGTTCGAATGGCTTCACGCCGGCGGGATCGGCCTGGCCGCCGCCAGCTCGCTGTTCCTCGCTGCCCCCGCCGGCGCGCCGATCGCCGCGATGGCGGCCTTGGCCGCAGCGATGACGATCGATGGCCTGGGGCCGTTGCTGCGCGCCCTGGTAGAGCAGGGACGCGTGCGTGAGGCAGAGGTCCGGCTCGACGCCATCCTGGACGGTGCTTCCGCGCAGATCGCCCCCGCCCCAACCGCTGCGCTTGCCGCCACGCCGACACTCACACTCGCCAGCCCCTGCAGCGCCGTCCTTCGTTCCGGCGAGCGTGTCGCGTTGATCGGCCCGTCGGGCGCCGGCAAGACGACGCTGCTCGAAACGCTGCTCGGCCTGCGAGATCCCGCGCCGGGCAGCATGGCGCTCCATGGGCATGACGCGGCACAGATCGATCCCGTCATTCGCCGCCGCTGCTTCGGCTGGGCGCCGCAAGATGCCGCCCTGCTCTCGGGCACTGTGCGCGACAATCTGCTGCTCGCCGATCCGGCGCTGTCCGACGACGCGCTGTGGCAGGCGCTGCACGATGCCGCGATCGACGATCGCGTGCGCGCGCTCGGCGGGCTCGACGGATGGGTCGGCGAGAATGGCGCGCGGCTATCCGGCGGTGAGCGCCGGCGGCTCGCCCTCGCCCGCGCTTATGCGAGCGCGGCGCCCTGGCTGTTGCTCGACGAACCGAGCGAAGGGCTGGACGCGGCGACCGAACAGCTGGTGGCCGCGCGGCTGGCGCAGCGGCTGAATCGCACCGGTCAGGGGCTCCTGCTGGTCAGCCATCGGCCCGCGATGGTCGCCACCTGCCAGCGCCGGATCGATCTTCTCGCCGGCGATCACCCGCTGCCGCAACTCGCTGCCTGATCCGGTCACCCAGCGATACGGGCGAGCGCCGCGCGGTCGAGCAGCCGCACCTGCCGCCCGCCCGGCAGCGCGATGAGCCCGGCGGCCTTCAGCGCCGTCATCTGCCGGCTAACCGTCTCGATCGTCAGGCCCAGCACCTCACCCACCGCGCCGCGCCCCATCGGCAGGTCCACGCGGTCACCCACGCCCAACCGGCGATGCATGTCGAGCAGGAAGGCGACGACCTTCTCCGGCGCGTGCCTTCGCCCCAGCATCAGCATCCAGCGCCGCGCCTCGGCCAGCGTCCCCAGCGCGCGGCGCAGCAACAGCCCCTCGGCACCCGGCTGGGCCGCCAGTACCGGCTCCAGCGCACGGCGCGAGTAAAGGCACAGATCGGCATCGACCAGCGCCACCACCGTCTCGCGCGCCTGTTCGACGAACAATTCGCCGACGAAATCGCCGGGAAACAACAGGCCGACGATCTGCGCCCGCCCGTCCGGATCCTCGCGCACGACCTTCAGCACGCCGGAGACCAGATTGGCGCAGACCGCCGCCGGATCACCCGCCCAGATCAGCACCTGGCCGGCCTTCAGCATGCGCCGGCGGCCGATGCCGTGCAACGCAGTCAGCTCCCGATCGGCAAAGCTCGCGCACACCGACGTGTCGCGCGCGGCACAGGCGGCGCAGCGTGGCGGGGCGCAGCCGGGATCGTTGGCGGCGATCGGCATGGGGCTCAGACGGCGCTGCTGAAGCGCGCGGGCTCCTCACCGCGATAGGCGTCCAGCGTCGCCGCGATCACCCGCGCAAAGGGGCGCGCCTCATCCTGCAGCAGCAGGCGCTCGCCGTTCCAGCGGACAAGCCCGTGCTCGACGAACGGCGCCAGCCGCGAATGAACCGTTCCCAGTTGCGGCACCCCCGACAGGTCGGCTTCGCCACGCGTCAGGATCGCTTCGATCGCCCGTCCGCGGAGCCGGTCCTCGGCGCTGCGCCGCAGCCCGCGTGTGACCGCGAAGCGCCCGCTGCCGATCGCCATGTGATAGCGGCCGGTGTTCTTTTCATTCTGCAGCAGACGATCGGGAAATTCGCTGATCGCGCTCGCGCCCAGCCCAACCAGCGTTTCCGCCGGATCCTCGGTAAAGCCCTGGAAATTGCGCCGCAGTGTGCCCGCGGCCGCCGCCTGCGCCAGCGCGTCGTCCGGCCGCGCGAAATGATCGAAACCGACCGCGCGATACCCCGCCCCGGTCAGTGTCTCATGCGCCAGTGCCGCATGCCGAAACCGTGCCGCCGCGTCGGGCAGCAACGTGGCGTCGATCCGCCGCTGCCGCGCGATCATGTGCGGCACATGGGCGTAGCCGAATACCGCCAGCCGATCCGGCGCCATCGTCAGCGCCGTGGCCAGCGTCGCGCGCAAACTGTCATCGTCTTGTGCCGGCAGGCCGTACATCAGGTCGAAGTTGATCGATGACACGCCGGCCGCGCGCAGGATCGCGACGGCCTCGCGGATCTCCGCTTCGGGCTGCACCCGGCCGATCGCGGCCTGAATCGCGGGGTCGAACGTCTGCACGCCCAGGCTCGCCCGCGTGACCTGCGCGCCGCGTAGCACCCGTGCCCATCCCGCGCCGAAGCCGCGCGGATCGATTTCGACCGAGACGATCGTGTCGTCATCGCACTGAAAGGCGTCACGGACCTGCGCGACCAGGTCAGCAAAGGCGTCGGCCGGTATGGCGTTGGGGCTGCCCCCGCCGAAGGCGATGCGCCCCACGCGGCCGCGTCCGTCCAGCCGGCGCGCGACCAGCGCAATCTCTTCGCCCAGCCGCGCCAGATAGTTGGACAGCCGCGCGCTGCGGTTCGCCGCGCCCGTGTTGCACCCGCAATACCAGCAGATTTCCCGGCAATATGGGATGTGGAGATAAAGCGAGATCGCCTCGTCCGGCGCGACCCGGTCAAGCGCGACGGCCATGTCCTCGCTACCCACCGTGTCGCCGAATTCGGCCGCCGTCGGATAGCTGGTATAGCGCGGCACCGCGCGGGCGAGCAGGTCGGGATGGTAGGTCCACATGGCAACCGCGTGGGGCATGGCCAGTGACGCATCCTTGATCGCGGTCAAAAACTTGCTTGGCGCCGATCAACGCCGCCCCCCGCCGGCGCGCCTACCCCGGACTCATTCCGAACAAAGATGCAAAGGGGAATGACGATGAAGAAGCGGTTGGTCGCGGCGCTGGGTGTCATGGTTGCCGGCGTGGCTGCCATGCCCGCCGCGGCGCAGGACGATGCGGCGCGGGTCGGAACGCGCGCCGGCGACGTGCTGCTGCGCGCCCGCGCCATCACGGTTGCGCCCAATGAGCGCTCCGGCAGCATCCTGCCCGCCTTCCCGGGGGAGAAGGTGCGGATCGACAACAGCGTCATGCCCGAAATCGACCTCACCTATATGGCGACCGACAATATCGGTTTCGAACTGATCGCTTCCACGACGAAGCATCATGCCGACGGTCGCACCGGCACCACCGGCGGTATCGGCCGCCTGGCCTCCACCTGGGTGCTGCCGCCGACGCTGACCATGCAATATCACTTCATGCCGCGCTCCACCGTGCGGCCCTATGTCGGCGCGGGGATCAACTACACGATCTTCTGGAACGAAAAGGCCTCGCCCGCGCTGGAGGCAGCAGTCGGGCGCACCCGCGTGCACATGAAGGACAGCGTCGGCTGGGCCGCCCAGGCTGGCATCGACATCGACCTGTCGCGCAAGGTGTTCCTGAACCTCGACGTCAAATATATCGACATTGATACGACCGCCCGGCTGGATACCGCAGCCGCCGGTACGCAGCGCGTGCGGTTGAACGTGGATCCTTTGGTCTTCGGCGTCGGCCTCGGCCTCCGCCTCTGATCCTCGTCTCTCCCGCCGCCGCCGCGGTCGCCCTCCGGGACAGCCGCGGCGGCTTCGCGTCGGTCATCCTGACGGCAGCGTATAACCCACGGTCGCCTGCGCCACGATCCCGGCCTCGCTTCCCTGCCAGATCCTGACATCGACAGTGACCAGCCGGCGCCCCATCTTCAGGATGGTGGCATCCGCGACGATCCGCTCGAACCGGCACGCGCGCAGGAAGCTCATGGTCAGGGTGTGCGTAACCGCCATCAGCATCGGTCCGGTGTGCGCCAGGATCACCGCATAGGCGACATGATCGGCCAGCGTCATCAGCGTCGGGCCGGAGACGATGTTGCCCGGCCGCGCCATCGCCGGCAGCGGATCCAGGATCATGCGCGCGGTTCCGGGGCCAAGCACCTCGACCGTCCCGCCCTCGCCTGCCCGCCCCGGGAAAGCACCGGCCAGCAGCGTGCGCAATTCCTCCACGCTCAGGATCGGGCCGCCATCTGTCCTGCCGCGTCCCACGCCATCCGCACTCATCCTCGCCGCTCTCCCTTTCTGTTGCCGCCACGCGGGCGCCCGAAGCGGCTTTGGCAAAGCGGCAGCGCGACGAGAAGAGGCATGGCGCCCCTCAGCAGGTAAACAGCGACGGGAAAGGTGGCGCAGCGGCGCGGTCAGCGTGTTTCCATCCAAACTCCCCATCAGGGAAGTGGCGCGCCCGGAACGATTCGAACGTCCGACCCTCAGATTCGTAGTCTGATGCTCTATCCAGCTGAGCTACGGGCGCGTGGAACTTGTGCTGTAAATAATGGCGCGCCCGGAACGATTCGAACGTCCGACCCTCAGATTCGTAGTCTGATGCTCTATCCAGCTGAGCTACGGGCGCGTTGGAGTGGCGCTGATAGAAGCGACTTTTGGATTAGGCAAGAGCGTTGCGCATAACTTTCTCGCTACCTAACACATTCTCATGCTGCTCCGTGCCCTTCCCGCCCCGCTCGCCCTCCTCCTGATCGCTGCCGGGTGCACCGCGCAGGGCGATTATCCCTCGCTGCTTCCCCGGCCCGCCGAAACGCAGAACCTCGATGAACCGCCACCCGCCGCGCCCGAGCCGCCGCAGACGGACCCCGCGCTCGACGCACAGATCGCCACCGTCATGGCCACGCTGACAGAACGGGTGAGCGCGTTCGACGCGGCCGCGACGCGCGCCGCCCGGCTGGTCAGCAGCGCGCGTGGTGCCGCCGCGGGCACCGATCGCTGGCTCGATGCGCAGGTGGCGCTGGCGGAACTGGATTCGCTGCGCTCATCGACTGGCGACCTGGCGATCCAGCTCGGCGACATGGCGCAGGAGCGCGCCGTGACGGTGGGCTCCGAATATCCGGCGCTGACCGCCGCCTCAGCGCAGGTCCGCGACGCCGTCACCGCGCAGGTCGCGCGAATTACGGCGCTTCAGGGGCAGCTCGCCCCCGCCTGAGCATGATCGCGGCGGGGACGAGCGTTGCCGCTCAGCGCGCCATGCCCTCGATCGGGCGAAGCGCCCCATTGCGCAGGTACATGGCGGTCACGGTAATCTCGGTCACGCCATTGCCGACATGCACCGCCGTCACCTTGGGCGATGGCTTGCGGCCCAGGATGAAGTCCAGCAGCGTCACCTTGGGATCGCCCGACGCGCCGCCGCCGTCCGACTTGTCGGTCTCGCCATTGCCGTTCATGTCGTGCCGCAGGTCGACGGCGTAAGTGCCGGGTGCCGACACCGGTAGGCAGATCCGCACGGGCCCGGAACTTGGCGCCGGCACTTCGACGCGCGTGATCCAGCCCTTCTTCTCGAACCAGGTGGAGGTCGCCCCGCCAAAGGTGCGGGCGCGCAGCGCCCCGTTGCGGTTCTTCAGCCCCACCACATTCACCAGGATCGACGGCTCATTCCCCGCCGCGCAGCGCGCGGCATAGGGGCCAAGGATGGTGCCCTTGCCCTGCGCTGCCACCGAGGGGGCAAGCAGCAGGAGAGCGGCCGAAGCAATGATACGCACAGTGTTCATGCACCCCCTTTGACAGCATCTCGTGGCGCAATCAGGGCGATTCGTCGACGAAACCGGTCGGCAGGAAGGTGATCCCGCTCGCCCGCCGCCACGCCAAGAGGAATATCGCGTAGGTACCCAGCCCTGCGACTAGCGCGGCGGGCGGCAGGCGGTGCAGCGCCAGCACGACGCCCATCGCCGCCGCGCCGATCGCCAGCGGAATGGCGGCGACGCCCGGGGTCGCGACGATCCCGAAGACGCGACGCAGCACGATCCGTCGCGCCAGCGCGCGCGCGGCATAGCCGCCCAGCACTGCCCCGGCCGCGCCTGCCATCCCGAACACCGGGATCAGCACGCTTGCCAGCAACCCGGCCACCGCCACCCCAAGCAGCGTGACGCGAAGGCCGAGCCGCGGCCGGCGATAGGCGAAGATCAGGTCCGCCACGCCAAAGCTGCCTTGCACGATCTCCGCACCCGTCAGCAGCAGCAGCGCCCCCGCCCCGGCGCCAAAGCCCGCGCCGAACAGCTCCAGCAGCGGTGCACCCACGACGGCGAGGGCGATCAGCAGCGGCAATTGGATCACCAGCAACAGGCGGATTGCGCTGCCGATCGCCCGCCCCGCGCCAATCTCCCCGGCCTGCGCGAGCGTGTTGGAGACGAGCGGCACCAGCATTCCGTCGATGCTCTGGCGTACCTGGCGGGGCACGATGGCGATCTGCTTGACCACGCCATAGATGCCCGCCGCCGCCTGCCCCAGCAAAGCGCCGACCAGCCACAGGTCGATCCGCGCGACCAGCCCGTCGCTCACCTCGCTGATCATCGTCGGCAGGCCCTGCGATGCCATCCGACGCAGCCGCTGACGGCTCGGACGGTAGGGCGCGTCGCTCCTCGGGACCACCCGCCGCACGGCGAGCACCGCGTACGCCAGCACCACCAGCGAGGCGACCAGATAGGACAGCGGCAGGCCGATGGTCCGCGCCCCTGCGGCCCAAGCGAGCAGCGCGACCACGATGCCGATCCAGGGCTGGATCACGCTCTTTCCGATCACGTCATAGCGTATCTCCCGTCTCCAGCGCGTCGCGGCGAGCAGCACTTCGATCAGCACCTGGATCAGGATGGTCGGCGCCAGCCACAGCAGCGCCGTCGCCGTATGCGGCGCCAGCGTAGTGGCAGGCACGAGCAGCGCAGCCGCCGCCACCGCGATCCAGAGGATCGTCGACGCGCCCCCCGCCAGCAGCACCGCATCCATCACCACGTGCCGCGGCGCACGGCCCGGGCCGCGCTCGTCGATCCACTGGAAAATCAGCCAGCGTGCGCCGATGCCGCCCGCCATCACCCCCAGTTCGACCACCGCCAGGGCAATGGCATAGGCGCCCAGCAGCGAAGCGCCGTACAATTGCGCGCCCGCAAACAGAAAACCGAAGCGCGCGCCGAAGCGGATCAGAAAGCCGAGCGCATTGGCCCCGCCACCGCGCAGGATCAATTGTCCCGCCCGGTCGCTTGTCGGTGGTCCAGTCTCAGGCGGCGACGAGGGCACCGGGGCCGAGCGCCGCCTGCTCGATGAACAGCGCCTGATAGGCCGCGATCATCGCCGCCATGCTGAACGCCTCGACGCGCGCCGGCCCCGCGGCGCCGAGCCGCGCGGCGAGCGCCCGGTCCTCGATCAGGCGATCGATCCCGTCGCTGATCGCATCGGCATCCGGCGTCACGCACCAGCCCGCCACATCATGGCCGACCAGCTCGCGCGATCCGAAGCGGCAATCGGTGACCAGTGTCGGTCGCCCCAGCGACAGCGCCTCGCCGGCGGTCGTCGGAAAGCCTTCCCATCGCGACGGCAGCACCACCAAGTCGGCCCGCGCCATCCACGCCCAGGGATTGTCGTCGAACCCGACGAAGCTGACGCTCCCATCAATGCCAAGCGCTGCCGCCTGTTGCCGCAGTTGCGCCTCGCGCGATCCACGGCCGACAATCACCAGGTCATGCGTGCCCCGCGCGCTACTGGCGGCATAGGCCGTCAGCAGCATGTCATGGCCCTTCTGATATTCCAGCCGGCCGACCGACAGGATGAACGGCCGCGCCTCCGACGCGCGCGCGATCGGCGCGTCCGACTCCCGGCGCGCGCGCGCGGCATCGATCGGGTTGCGGATCATCCGCATGCGTGCGGGGTCCAGCGCCAGATCGTCTATCAGGCCGTCCGCCATATGCTGCGAATTGGCCAGCAACACGTCGGCCGCGCGATAGGTCCGCGCCGTATACCAGGTAACCAGCCGCTGCGCTGCCGGTGAGCGAAGCTCGTCACCGATCACCGCCAGCGTATTGTTTCCTTCGCGCGCGATCCAGCGCGGCCGCGCCGCGCCAAGCCCCGCCAGTGCCAGCTGCGTGATCAGCGTCGTCCCCTTCAGGAAGCTCATCACCACGTCGGGCCGCCATTCCTGGATCATGCGCCGAAACGCGATCGGCGCCTGCATCGCCCCCGCGATCAGCCGATCCGGCCGGTAGAAGCCCGCGTTCGGCCCCTCGAACACGAACCGCCGCTCGCCTTCCGGCGCCACCATCAACCGCGCTGGGTCGACGTCCTTCACGAACGGCCCGGCTGCGCGAAGCAATCCGATCCGCACGTCGACCAAGGCGGGATCGCAGCGATTGGCCAGATGGACCGCGACGCGCTCGGCCCCGCCCCCATGAAGCGATGTCAGCAGCAACAGAACGCGTGCCGGAGGGATCCGTCGCCTGTCATCCTCCTCGCCGCGCCCCATCGTGTTTCCTTGTCTTCCCCCTCACGCTACAACCAACCGGCCCGCGTGAGCCAAGCTCCGGAAAAAATGCCGGAACCGTCGCGCTTTGTTGGGGGGTGGTCCGGGGTTGGTCAAGCATCAGCTGCTCGTCGGCGCGGCCGAATTCTGGACCGCTGCGGCGGACGACATCGCGGCGGCGCGCGATCGCGTGCTGGTCCAGGCGATGACGTTCGAGGCGGACGCCGCCGGCACCAGCGTCTTCGATGCCCTTGCCGCCAGCACCGCCACGGATCGCCGCATCCTGGTCGACAGCTATTCGCGCATGGTGGTGAACGACCGTTTCGTGCTGTCCCCGCAACGCCTGTCCAATGCCGCCTTCCGCCAGGAGGTGCGCGCGACACGCGAGATGTTCCGCGATGCCGGGCGCCACGGCATCGCCGTGCGGCGGACCAATCCGATCGGCCGCAACCCGCTGCGTTATGGCGTGCGCAACCACAAGAAGCTGCTGATCACCGACGACGTCGCCTATCTCGGCGGGCTGAACTTCAGCGACCACAATTTCGCCTGGCACGACATGATGGTGCGGATTGACGACGCAGAGGCAGCCGCCTTCCTCGCGCAGGATTTCGAAGCGAC
This sequence comes from Sphingomonas sp. ABOLG, assembly GCF_003950435.1. Taxonomy (NCBI): domain Bacteria; kingdom Pseudomonadati; phylum Pseudomonadota; class Alphaproteobacteria; order Sphingomonadales; family Sphingomonadaceae; genus Sphingomonas; species Sphingomonas sp. ABOLG. Next base: position 19,087 of record NZ_QQWW01000002.1, on the reverse strand, counting down.
TTGGGCCGGAACGCCGCACCATGCGCGCCGCGACGCGCCCGGCCTCACCCTCGTCGCGCTCGACGGGCGAACGAACGATCAGGGCTATGCCCCGCTCGCCGACGCGATCGGCGCAGCGCAGCGCGACATTGTCGTGATCAGCCCCTATCCCAGCTTTCCGTTTCTCGACTGGCTGGAGGCAACCGCCCGCCGCGGTGTCGCGGTCGAAATCCTCACCCCGCGCGACAGCAACAAGCCGATCGTGCGCGACGCACTGCTCGCCAGGCCGCCCGTGTCCAACCTCACCATCCGCCTGACGCCGGGCATGAGCCACCTGAAAGCAATGCTGATCGATGGCAAAACGCTGGTGACCGGATCGACCAACTTCGATTTCGCCAGTCATGTCGCGAATGAGGAATATCTCGCGCTCGTCGGCGATGCGACGCTGGTGGCTGATTTTTGCGCGCGCGTCCTCGATCCTGTGCGCGCCGCGAGCATCGACGCCGCGCCTTCGCGACCGTCCCGTCTGCGCGGCATGGCCGCCACCGCCGGCCTGCGCATTGCCGCCGCCGCGATCGCCCCACTGGCCCGCGCGCGCCGCACCGTCACCGACTGGCGCTGAACCGGCTCAGGCGACCAGCTGCGCCGGCCCGTCCTGCCGCGGCTGCGCGCGCCAATTGTCGGCAAAGCTCGCCTGATGAACGCAGCTCACCGTGCAGAACGGCGCGCATGCCTTCACCGTCGCATATTCCCGCGCGACGTCGTCCCGCGAATAGATCTCCAGCGGGATCGCCGGGGCACCGCGCCGCTGCGAGCAATAATGCACCAGCCCGTCCTCGCAGATGTATAGATACCGCCCGCCCGCGCGGCAGCGCCAGCGGTTCGGCCGCCCGTCCATCAAATTGCGCTGGAACGTCCAGTAATTGAACCGGTGCGGGATCCCGCCCTCGTGCATCAGCCGCGCGTACACCGCGCGCTGCGTCGGCGACAGCGGCGCCAGCGATCCGCTGTCATCATGCATGACGCCGACGGTATGGGAAAAGCCGTGCCCGCGCGCGACCTCCGCCACCTCGATCGCATCCTGCGTGCGCTCCTCGCTGATCCCCAGCACCGAATTGATGTTCACCGCGAACTCGGCATGGTCCGCCAAAAGCTGCAGCTTCCCGCGCAGCGACTTCAGCGTCTTCTTCGACACCTCGTCCGGCTCCACCCCATCGATCGAGATCTGCAGCGCATTGAGACCCGCAGCGTTCATCGCCTCGATCCGCTCACGCGTCATCAGGAAGCCGTTGGTGATGGTGGTGACAATCATGCCGCGCGACCGGGCATGCGCAATGACCGCCTCGTGCGCCGGATTGGTCAGCGGTTCGCCCCCCGTCAGCGTCAGCACGCGTGTGCCCAGCTCGGCGAGCCGGTCCACCCGCGCCAGCAGCACCTCCGCCGCGATCGGCTTCGATACCTTGTCGAATTCGTTGCAATAGGTGCAGTCGAGATTGCAGTATCGCGTGACGACGAGATGCGCGAGCAAGGGACGGTGCGGCTCCAGCAGCGCGGTCGCCACATAGCGCGCCATGTCGCTAAACTGCGCCCTAGCCATGCACGGGCCTGCCGCTGCCATCGCAATGCTGGTCGCTCATCACTCCCCCTATCGCCTCCGGCGCTCTCCGTCGGTTATCGTGTTCGCGCCTGTGCACCGTAATAGAATCGTGACTGTGCCCGGCATGTGCAAGAGAGGAAAGGCCACCTCCCCGAAACGATTGATTTACTCGGGCGGATAGGGAGCGTGCGGTCTCCACAACAAGATCAGCCACAATCGCGGCGGGTGGCGAATTGCGCCGTCCCATCAAAGATACTGATCCGGATCAAAGGCGAGGCAGCCTTTTGCAGTGCAGATCCATGCTAAGCTGCCTCGGGCGTTTGCGCAGAGGATCGTCGCAGCTAGGCCAAGCGCTGTCCGCAGGAGCGCCAGCGCATTCACTCGTGACACGAGCATATCTGCGCAAAAGCTCCGAGAACCGCGGCAACAACTGAAAGCCGCGGAGCGCATGAGGTCGACCAAAACGCGATTCACGGCGCGGCTTTGCTCCCGACGTTTTCGCAGCATCCGTTTCAACGAAGGGCGCGCCGGCGATCCCGAACGTTATCCCTTCCCATTCATCGCTTTCTTCATGCCAGACCAACTGACCTGCCTCACGGCTTCTGCGGAGCACCCCTTTCGCAGCCCGCCGGGCAACAGGTGGCTTCCGCACCCCGGCGCGACATTGCCTCGAACCCGATCCGCACGAACACGGGAACAAAGCTGACGGCTGTGTGTTCTAAGCCGCGCTCCACCCCGCCCATTTTGTCCGTCCGTAATCCGGGGTGGGGCAATCAATTTATACGCGTGATCTTCCCGTCGCCCGACGCGCGATCCGGGAACGCATTTCGACCGTTGTAACGCTGGGTTGGCCAACGGCTTTCCGCCACGTGCGACAGCGTTGGCCTGCTCCTGAGTGCAGGCCAGGTACCGCTATCCTCACGCGTCGCGATACCATCCGTCGTGACGCCACCGGACCAAAGCCTTCCGCTTGCATGCAAGCACATCGAAGCGCGCCGACTGGAGTCTGACGTCGATCAGCCAAGATCCAAATTCACAAACGATCCGTCACCCTGTGCAGCGCATGGACCGAAGGAAGCGAGGAAGGCTTTGGCGCACTAGTCCCATTGTGCAGTGCTCGGATCCTCGCACCGTGGGAGAATCCGTCACCATCTCGATATCCGGGACAGAGCACAACAAAACTGCGCGCGGCGCATTTCCCAGGCTGTCTGTGAAAAATCGAGCGGTGAGAGTCCGCGCCGATCACCACATAGGAATACTGCGGCTTTGCAGGTGGTGGGCGCTGACGGGTTCGAACCGCCGACCTACTCGGTGTAAACGAGCCGCTCTACCAGCTGAGCTAAGCGCCCCCTTGCGGGAGGATGCTCCTTTAGCGTCCCGCGCCGATCGCACAAGGCTCCTTGAGACGCCAACGCCACCTCCGCACGCTGACCCGGGGGCGCGTCAGATGATCGGCAGTCCCAAGGTGCGCGCCATGGCGACATAGCGGCGCATCGCGTCCAGACCGCTTTCGGTCAGCGACATGAAGGCACGGCGTCGATCGAACGGGTCCGGGCGGCGTTCGAACAATCCCGCCTCGGTCAGGCGGGAGATCCAGCGCAACGCCGTCGTCGGCGCCACCGCCGCCGCGATGCACAGGCTGGACACCGAAACATGCGCGCGCTTCAGATGCGCGGCATACAGGTCCAGCATCATGTCCCAGGCGGGATCCTCGAACAGCCCAGGCCCGACATAGCGATCGCGCAGCCGGCGCGAGCGGACGATCTGGCGGATATCGGCCGCGGTGATCGAATCGGTGCGCTGCTCGGCTGCATAGTCGAAGCTGGGTTCAGCCACGATCGCGGTGCGCATCGGCTCGTCATGCTTGGACAATTTCGCCAGCACGTCGGCGATCCGCGCCACTTCCGCGTTCAGCTTCGCCAGCCGCGCCGCCTCGCCCTCGTTGATCCGATCATGCAGGACCAGCCGGTCTGCCCCCCGAGCGCCGGCCATGGCGGCGATCCAGTCCGCCGGCTGCGGATCGCACAGGATCTGGTGGCGCGACAGGACGAGGCCAGCGGCCACCACATCGATCTGCGCCGGGGTGATGGCGGCGACCATCGCCAGGTCGCGCCCGGCCGCCATGCCGTCCAGCCGGGACAGGCCGGCACTGATCGCCTCATCCTCGACCTGCCGCAGATCGAGCAGGATCAGCGGCCGCGTCGCCAGTGTCGCGAGGCGGGCGGGCGCATCGCTCAGCGTGCCGCTACCGACCACCCGGCCGCCACACATCTCCAGCGCGGCAGCTGCGTCCTCGCCCCCGCCCTCATCCTCACCCCAGCCCTTATCCCCGCCAGGGTGCCGATCGCCACCGATGATCAGGGCGTCAAAGCCCGACGAATCCCCCCCGGCGTGATAATCACGATGGATCAAATGCATCTTCTGACTCCGAACGGCGATTTCCGACATTCCTGTAATGTTTTACGCCATTCGACAATCCATCATCCGAAATGGATGACAATTGATGGTCGGTTTTGCATCCAATCCGGACCGGATCAGGTTAGTCCAGCGCCTTGACGATCTCCTCGACCATCTTCTTGGCGTCGGCCAGCAGCATCATCGTGTTGTCGCGATAGAATACTTCATTGTCGACGCCGGCATAGCCGACCCCGCCCATCGATCGCTTCACGAACAATACCGTCTTGGCCTTTTCCACATCCAGCACCGGCATGCCGTAGATTGGTGAGGTCTTGTCGGTCTTTGCCGCGGGATTGGTCACGTCATTCGCGCCAATGACGAACGCTACGTCGGTCTGCGCGAACTCGGAATTGATATCCTCCAGCTCGAACACCTCGTCATACGGCACGTTGGCCTCGGCGAGCAGGACGTTCATATGCCCGGGCATGCGGCCGGCAACTGGGTGGATTGCGTATTTCACGCGCACGCCCTGCTCCTTCAGCTTGTCGGCCATCTCGCGCAGCACGTGCTGCGCCTGGGCGACCGCCATGCCGTAGCCGGGGACGATGATGACCTGCTCGGCCTGACTCATCAGGAACGCCGCGTCCTCGGCCGAGCCGCGCTTCCACGGCCGGTCGATCTGCGCCCCGCCGCCGCCGCCCGACGACGCTTCCGCGCCGAAGCCGCCGGCGATCACGCTGATGAAGCTGCGGTTCATCGCGCGGCACATGATGTAGCTCAGGATCGCGCCCGAGCTGCCGACCAGCGCGCCGGTGATGATCATCGCGGTGTTGTGCAGCGTGAAGCCCATCGCCGCTGCGGCCCAGCCCGAATAGCTGTTCAGCATCGACACCACGACCGGCATGTCGGCGCCGCCGATCGGGATGATCAGGAGGAAACCGATCGCGAACGACAGGGCGACGACGATCCAGAAATCGAACGGCGACTGCGTCAGCCAGAAGGAGAAGGAGAACCACAGGATCATCAACGCCACGCCCAGATTGATCGCGTGGCGGGCCGGCAGCATGATCGGCGCGCCGCCCATGTTGCCGTTCAGCTTCAGGAAGGCGATGACCGAGCCCGAGAAGGTAATCGCGCCGATCGCGACGCCCAGGATCATCTCGATCCGGCTGACGCCATGGATCGCGGCAAAGGGCGCACCGATCAGCGGCGTGACGACGTCGGCGATGCCGAAGGCGACCGGGTTGAGGAAGGCGGCGATCGCCACCAGCACCGCGGCAAGGCCGACGAGGCTGTGGAACGCCGCGACCAGCTGCGGCATCGCCGTCATCGCGATCCGCCGCGCGGTCACCACGCCGATCACCGCACCCAGGCCAATCGCCAGCAGGATCTCGATCACCGACAGCGTGTCGACCCGCCGCAGGATCGTCGCATAATCATAGCCGGCGACTTCGCCCACCGCGAGCACCGGCATGGTCGGCACGTGCGTCACCAGCGTCGTCACGACGGCGATGGCCATGCCGATCATGCCATAGCGATTACCGCGACGGCTGCTTTCCGGGCTCGACAGGCCGCGCAGCGCCATGATGAAGCACACGCCCGATATCAGGTAGGCAAGCGCCACCCAGGGATTGTCCGCGACGTGATCCACTATCCTCTACCCCCTGTTCGTCGTCCCGGCGTTCGTCGTTCCTGCCGAAGCCGGAACCGCCCTGCCCGAGCGCGACGTTGTTGGACGTGGCCCCGTCTCGTTGGATCGGAGCCGCTTGTTGTCGTCAGTGCTTGGCGGCCGCCGGCCGCTCCTTCTTCTTGTACATCGCCAGCATCCGCTGGGTGACGGCAAAGCCGCCGAAGATGTTGACGCTGGCCAGCACCACGCCCAGCAGCCCCAGCCACTTGGCGGTGGGCGATCCGCTCGCCGCGGCCGCGATCAGCGCGCCGACGATGATGACGGAGGAAATCGCGTTGGTCACCGCCATCAGCGGCGTGTGCAGCGCCGGCGTGACCGACCAGACCACGAAATAGCCGACGAAGCACGCCAGCACGAAGATCGACAGGATCGCTATGAAAGACATGATCTACTCCTGATCCTTCCGCGCGCAGAAGGGCTGACCCCCGGCGGCGTGCCGGTGGTGGAGATGCGCCGCGACGGGCGCCGACAGTTCCGAAACATTGCCACGGCGCCCCGCGCCGCGGTCCCCTCCCCGATGTGGGGAGGAAGGATCACGACAGCAGCCTCTGACTGACGATCTGGCCGTCGCGGGTCAGCCGCACGGCGTCTCCGATTTCCTCGTCCAGCACCGGCCGGCCGAGATCCTTGTCCCAGAAGGCGGACAGGAAGTTGAACAGGTTGCGCGAAAACAGCGCTGAGGCATCCGTCGCCAGCCGCGAGGGCACGTTGCGATGCCCGACGATCTTGACGCCGTGCCGCTCGACGATTTCGCCCGCGACGGCGCCCTCGACATTGCCGCCCTGCTCCACTGCCAGGTCGACGATGACGCTGCCCGGCCGCATGGTCGCGATCTGCGCGTCGCTGACCAGGCGCGGCGCGGGCCGTCCCGGGATCAGCGCGGTGGTGATCACGATATCCTGCTTGGCGATATGGCTGGAAACCAGCTCGGCCTGCGCCTTCTGATATTCCTCGCTCATCTCGGTCGCGTACCCGCCCGAGCCTTCGCCCTCGATCCCCTTCACATTCTCGACGAAGATCGGCTTGGCGCCGAGCGAGAGGATCTGTTCCTTGGTCGCGGAGCGCACGTCGGTGGCGGACACCTGCGCGCCGAGGCGGCGCGCGGTGGCGATCGCCTGGAGGCCCGCGACGCCGACACCCATCACGAATACCTTGGCGGCCGATACCGTGCCCGCCGCGGTCATCATCATCGGGAAGGCGCGGTCATATTCCGCCGCGGCATCCAGCACCGCCTTGTAGCCCGAGAGATTCGACTGCGACGATAGGATGTCCATCGATTGCGCGCGAGTGATTCGCGGCATGAACTCCATCGCCAGCGCCTCGAGCCCGGCGGCGGCATAGGCGTCCACCCGTGCCCGTCCGCCCTGTTCGCCCGTGCCGAACGGGTTCAGCCCCGCAACCAGCCAGGCGCCCCTTTTGGCATTGGTGATCGAGGCGGGATCGGGGCCCTGGACACCCAGGATGATGTCCGCCCCGTCGACCACCCCTGCCCGGTCCGCGACCGTGGCGCCCGCATCGCGGTACGCCTGGTCGGCGATCGAGGCGCTGGCGCCTGCGCCAGCCTCCACGGCCAGATCAGCGCCTAGCTGAATGAACTTCTTCACCGTCTCCGGTGTCGCCGCCACTCGCCGTTCGCCGTCCGCCCCCTCCTTGAGGACAGCGATCTTCATGGCTCAGGCGATCAGCCAGACGACGAACGCAACCAGCGCCACGCAGACGATCGTTCCCCACTTCAACATGCCCATGACTCTGCCATAGGTTGCTTCATGCGCCTTCATGTCGCCATGGTGATTTGCGCTGTGCTGGGCCATTGTAATCCTCTTTCCACTGCTTTGAAGTTCGTCTTAGTCCGGTCGGCGCCTTCGCCTCAAGCCTGCTTAAGCGAGCTTTTACTTGCATGCCATAAAGTGGGGCACTGGATGAAACGGGACGAATCATGACGCGAAACGGCCAGCGCATGCTGATGCTGATCGATGACGAGCCCGCGCAGCGCCGGCTGGTGGCGGCGCTCGCCTCTCGCGGTGGATGGCGCACCTTGTTCGCCAGCGATGCCGAAACGGCGATCGCCATGCTCGGCACGCAGGAGGGGATGCAGCTCGACGCCATCCTGTTCGATCATTGGGGGGAGGATGCCGATGCCTCCGCGTTGATCGCGGAACTGCGCGCCCGCCGGCCCGCGCTGCCGGTGCTGGTGGTGACCGCCAATGGCTCGGTCGCCCATGCGGTGAACGCGATGCGTGCCGGGGCGACGGACTTCCTCGTAAAGCCGCTCGCGCCCGAACGGCTGCTCCAGGCGCTCGACGCGGCGGTGGCGGATACGGCGGCCGGAGAGCTTCGCCCGCTGACCGAAAAGATCCCGGCGATGCTTGGCTTCGACGAGATCGTCGGCTCCGCCCCGCAATTCCGCGCCGCGCTCGCGGTCGCGGCCAAGGCGGCCCGCGCCCGTGTCGCCGTCCTGATCGAGGGCGAAAGCGGCGTCGGCAAGGAAGTGGTGGCAGAGGCGGTGCACGCCGCCAGCCCGCGCGCCAAGAAGCCCATGCTGTCGGTGAATTGCAGCGCTTTGCCCGCCAATCAGCTCGACAGTGAATTGTTCGGCCACGAGACCGGTGCCTTCGCCGGCGCCTTTGATCGCAAGATCGGAAAGTTCGTGGAGGCCGATGGCGGTACCCTGTTCATCGACGATATCGGCGAAATGCCGCTGGAAACGCAGGCGCGCCTCCTCGACACGATCCAGACCGGGCTGGTTCACCCGCTCGGCGGCCGCCACCCGCGCGAGGTGGACGTGCGCGTCATCGTCGCCACCAGCAAGCGGCTGGTGGATGAGGTGGAGGCCGGCAATTTCCGCGAGGACCTGTACTTCCGCCTCAACATCGTGCCGGTCACCATCCCGCCGCTGCGCGAACGCGCGCAGGATATCCCCGCGCTCGCCCGCCACCTGCTCGCCCGCATCGCACTTCAGCCCGGACTGCGTCAGCTGGGCATCACCGACGACGCGCTCGCGCTCCTGATGGACTATGACTGGCCCGGCAACGTGCGCCAGCTTCAGAACGCCCTGTTCCGCGCCGCAGTGCTGTGTGAGGGCGATGCGCTGACCCGCACCGATTTCCCGCAGATCGCGACGCTCAACACCCGCCGCGTCCGCACGCCCCAGCCGCAGCAGATGGCGACCTCAGGCGGCGTGGAGCTGTTCCGCCCGGACGGCAATCTGCGCATGCTGGAGGAGATCGAGGCAGACGTCATCCGCCTCGCCATCGGCCATTATCGCGGCCGAATGACGGAGGTTGCACGCCGGCTCGGCATCGGTCGCTCGACGCTCTACCGCAAGCTGGGCGAGCTGGGCATCGACAACGCCGCCTGATTGGCGTCGACCGCCCCTATTCGGCCGTCCCCGCCGCCTCCTTGCGCAGCCGTGCCGCCAGTGCGCGCTCCGACGCCTCGGCCAGCGCGCGGCAGGCGCCCGGCTCGGTCAGATAGCGCCCTGTCGCCCCGCCCTGATCGGCATGGGCGGTGATCAGGATGTCGCACGGCATCGCCTTCATCGTGGCATAGGTCTGCGCAAAGGCATCACGAATCCCCGCACTCGTCGGCGCACTGTAACGATACCCCTCGGCCGACACCGGGTTGAGGCTCGAGGCAAACACGATCGTCCGGCATGTCGCGCCCTCGCACGCAGGCCAGCTCCAGCTCATGCTCCCGGTCGTATGCCCCGCGGTGCGATGCCCCGTCACCGTCACCTTGCCCAGCGTCAGCCGCTCGCCGTCCGCCAGCGTGCGCACCTTGGCCACCGGCGGAAAGCTGTGGTCATAGGCGAGTTGCGGATCGTCCTTGCCCAGCCGCCCCGTGCGCAGCTCCTCGGCGGCGCGATCGCTCGCCACCACCGTTGCACCGGTATCGCGCACCAGCGCGGCGAGCCCGCCGGCATGGTCGAAATGCGGCTCGGTGCTCAGAATGTATTTGATGTCGCCGGGCTTGAACCCGAGCTTGCGAACATTGTCCAGGATTCGCGGCGCCGCCTGCGGCAGCGCGCCGTCGACCAGGATCAGCCCCGCGCCCGTATCGATCAATGCGACGCTCAGCCCGCCGAACCCGACCAGATAGGTGGTACCGAAGATCTTCTCCGGCGCGCGCGGTGCCAGCCACGTCGATTCGCGCTCAACGGCCAGCGGCCGGGTCAGCGGATCGCTCGCTTGCTGCCCGGCACCTGTACCCGGTCCGGTCGCCACGACGGGCCCAGCGGCGCTACCGCCAATCAGCAGCGCGGCAACAACAATGCCGGTTCGGCACACCATGTAATGATCTCCCTTTCCCCGCCTTGTCGCCGCACGCCAGCGCGGCGACAAGAGGAGACGGGAGGGATGCGATGAGCGCTGCGCCGCCCGCGGCCAGTGACGCGCGGGCGGCGCTACGCAGACTTACTGGTTCGCGTCGCCGCTCGCCTCGATCCGCGCCCAGCGCGCTTTGCGTTCGGCTCGCTGATATTCCTTGTTACGCCGCAGTTGATCGAAACCGGCGATCTTCTTCTTCGACAGCTTGGCGCCCAGTTCCGGGAACATCTCGTCCACCATCTGCGCGCGTTCCAGACGCTCGCGATACATGACCGGCGTTGTGGCAGTCGGGATCAGCACGGTGGAACTGAACGCCGGATCATTCAGGCCGCCGAAGGTGCCGAGCGGCGTCGGGGAGCCTGGCGCGGTGCCTGGCACGGAGAACGTGCTCTGCGCACTCGCGCTTCCACCAGCGACCAGCAATGCTGCGGCTAGGACAACCTTCATCCGACCTCTCCTGCTACGATGTCTCGCCCCGTATCAGACGTCTGTCGGCCGAAGCTGTTCCAGTTTTGCTGCAGGGTCAACAGCTTGGCGACGATTTCGGGCGCCGGCCGCCGCTATCCTTCCTCGATCGCCCGCACCCAGTCGGGCAGCTCCGCCAGGTTCGCCAGCTCGCGAAATCGCGCCGCGTCGGTTGGCGGCGGCGCCACCTCATGCGCCCAGGCGCCCGCCTGCGGCACATATGCCGCCCATGCCCCGGCGGCGAGCGCCGGCAGGACGTCCGAGCGCATCGAATCGCCCGCCATCAGGGCATGGGCGGGCGGCACGCCGTAGCGTTCGAACAGCCGCGCAAAGGTTTCCTCCTTCTTGTCGCTGACGATCTCGACGCCGTGGAACATCTCGCCCAGTCCCGATGCGGCCAGCTTCATTTCCTGATGCAAAAGGTCGCCCTTGGTGACGAGGACGAGCCGCGCACGCTCCGCGAGGGCAGCCAGCGTGTCCTCGATGTCATCCAACAGCTCGACCGGATGCGCCAGCAGCGCGCGCCCTGCCTCCAGCACGTCGCCGATCGCCCGCGCGTCCGCGCCGAATTCCAGCGCCGTCTCGATCATCGACAGGGTGAAGCTCTTGGCGCCATAGCCGTACAGCGGCAGATTGCGCACCTCGACCGCCGCCAGCCGGTCGCGTGCGATCCCCGCCTCGGCAAAGGGTGCCAGCATCGCCACAAAGGCGTCCTCCGCCGCGGCGAAGAAGCGCATGTTGTGCCACAGGGTATCGTCGGCATCGAGGCATATAAGATCGATTGGCATTGCGGCCCCTTTAACAGCGGCGCCGGCCGCGTCGCCAGCCGGGCTCATCTTTGGAACCATCGCGTAACGAATTGTGTCAGCAGTCGCCGGGAACAATTGACGCCCCTCGTGCGATGATTTATTGACATGCCTGTCAGTAAGGAGCCGAACACATGGCCGCTAAGCTACCTCCCTTCCCCGGCAGCACCGGCCGGCGTGACTGGAACACTGCCTTCGACGCAATCAAGAAGCTGCTGAACAACGGCGACGACACGGTGCAGGTGTTCCGCATCATGCGCGCATTGAACGTCGGCAGTACCGAATGGGGCTATGCCAAGCTGCTCGGCACCGAAGAGGGTGGCCGCATCGCCCGCGAGCAGGCCGAACTGTCGGAGCGCTTTTCCGATCGTGCCTGGGTCGACAGCTTCGCGCCCGGCACCGTCGGCGCCGCCTATCGCGATTTCCTCGACAGCACCGGCTATTCGGCCGACGGCCTCGTCGCCGTCAGCCGCGAAGGCAATGACAATGTCGAGATCAACCATCCCTACGCCTGGTTTGGTCGCCGCACCCGCGACATCCATGACATCTGGCACGTGCTGACCGGCTACAAGGCCGACGAAAGCCTGGGCGAGGCGGCACTGGTCGCGTTCAGCTACGCCCAGGTCGGCGGTGCAGGCTGGGCCTTCATCGGCTCGGCCGCCGCGCTCAAGAGCCTGCGCATTACCAAGGGCACGCTGTTCGCCCGCGCCGTGCTCGAGGGATATCAGCGTGGCAAGGCTGCGAAATGGCTCGCCGGCGAGGATTATCTGAAGCTGATGCACGAGCCGCTCGGCGCCGCGCGCAAGCGCCTCGGCCTGACCGAGCCAGTGCTCTATCGCCGCGCGCAGGCGGAACTGGGTGAGGAAATGGCATCCTATCTCAGCCAGCGCCGCGAAGAGGCACAGCAGAAGGACATGCCGCTCGCCGCCTGACCCGCAGCATGGACGCAGGGCCGCCGGCAGCGGCGGTCCGCGACTGCATCAAACGCGACGCCTTTTAAAGGCAGCGCCTTTGACCGCAGCGTCATCAAGAAAGGAAAAAAGCGCCAGCGCCCGGCTGTTCTCAGCCGGGCGCTGATCGCTGTTGCTGGGTCAGCCCTCGGCGGTCCGCTGGGCGGCGGTGGCCGCCTCGCGCTCCATCCGCTGGGTGCTCACCCGTTCGGCGCGGTCGGCCATGACGCCCCACGCCCGCGCTGCCCGCTCACATCGCTCGCGCACATTGTCGAGCGTTGCGGCGTTCGCATTGGCCGTTTCGGCGGCCGCGCGAGCGCGATAGGTGACGGCATCATCGGCCATGGTTTCGCTCCTGAAAAAAAACGGGCCGGCGATCGGCCGACCCGCATGTCCTTACTCCGCGGCTTCAAGCGCCACGGCGCTCGAACGGCCACGACGATCGGTCTCCATTTCATAGCTGACGCGCTGGTTCTGCTGCAGCGTGGCGAAGCCCGCGCGCTCGACGGCGGAGATGTGCACGAACGCGTCCGCGCCGCCATTGTCCGGCGCGATGAAGCCGAAGCCCTTGTCCATGTTGAAAAACTTTACGGTGCCGATCTGGGCCATGTGCTTATTCCTTCATTTTTGGCTGGCCGATCCAAAGAGCGGATCGTCCGGTGCCGCGGCAGCAGGGAAAGAAGGAAGAAGGTGCCACAAAGCGCCAAAGACCGTTCGATTTGCGACTGTAGCCCCGCCGATATAGACAATATTCCTGAAAATAGCCAGCCCCGGCCCAGGCCGATATATTTTGGCGCGACCGTTGCGGAAATTACCCCGTTCCCCATGTAGATTTCATCGGTGGCAGTTCTGATCTGTAGGCGTCATCGGCTGAGAGACCGACGTGCTTTCGCTTACCCCTTCTGAAGGCACGATGATGGACCTCAACGAACTGTATTTCCGCCACCAGCTATCGGTCGTGCGCGCCACGTCCGCGCCGACATTCGAGGCGCGCCATGCGCATCGCGGCCTCGCCGCCGGCTATGCTCGCCGCATCGCCGCTCTCCAGTCGGGCGACGCCATCGTTGCACTGGCGAGTGCGACGCTCCTGCGCCGCGATCGCCCGCGCCTCCGCCACTAGGCGCGCGCCGGCGCGCACAACACGGCGCTTTCGCCTTTTCCCAAGCCACAGTAGAGCGGCGGCGATGATCCGCCGGCTCGTGCTGACCGACGTGCGCAGCCATTCCGCGCTGGCGCTGTCCCCCGGGGCGGGGTTCGTGCTGCTCACCGGCCCCAATGGCGCGGGCAAGACCAATGTGCTGGAGGCGGTCTCGCTGCTCGCGCCCGGTCGCGGCCTGCGCCGCGCCAGCCTCGGCGATATCGCGCGCCGCGACGGGCCAGGCGGCTTCGGCATCGCCGCCACGCTGGACGATACGACGGAGATCGCGACCGGCACGCTGGCGAGCGCGCCCGAGCGCCGCGTCATCCGCATCAACGGCGCCGCCGCCCCTGGCAATGCGCTGGCGGAATGGCTGTCGGTGCTGTGGCTCACCCCCGCGATGGACCGGTTGTTCGTCGAACCCGCGAGCGAGCGCCGCCGCTTCCTCGATCGGCTGACGCTCGCGCTGGTGCCCGGTCACGCCACCGAATCGACCCGCTACGACGCCGCGATGCGCGCCCGCAACAAGCTGCTGGCGGAGCCATTTCCCGACCGCGAGTGGCTCTCAGCGCTGGAGGCGCAAATGGCGCAGCATGGCGCGGCGATCGACGCCGCCCGGCGGGAGGCGGTAAGCGCGGTTTCCGCCCAACTTGCCGGCACCTCGGATACCGACTTCCCCCGCGCCACATTGGCCCTGGAGGGGTGGAGCGGCGACGCCGACGCGCTGCTTGCCGCGCTTGCCGCCGGCCGCGCGCGCGATGCCGCCGCCGGTCGCACCCTCGTCGGGCCGCACCGTGCCGATCTCCACGTCACCCACCGCGACAAGCAGATCGCCGCCGCCCAGGCCTCGACCGGCGAGCAGAAGGCGTTGCTCCTGTCGATCGTCCTCGCCCATGCCGCGCTCGTGGGTGAGCGCCGCGGCCAGCCGCCGATCCTGCTGCTCGATGAGGTTGCCGCGCATCTCGACCCCGCCCGCCGCGCCGCGCTGTTCGACCGGCTCAGCGGCCATGCGCAGGTCTGGATGACCGGTACCGAGCCTGCGCTGTTCGCCGCGATCGGCGAGGATGCGACCCGCATCGCGCTCGGTTAGGCGCGCGACCCCACGCCCGACCCCGCCATAATCGCTGGACGCGCCCGCCCCGCGCGCTACCATCACCGTCATGGAGAGGAACACGCACCGCCCGGCCCGCGCCGGCGAGTGGCGTCTCGGCTGGCCTGTGGTCGTCGCGGCGATGATCGGCATCGGCACCGGACCCGGGCTGTTCCAGAATCTGTCCAGCCTGTTCATCGCCGGCCCGGTGGGCGAATTCGGCTGGACGCGCGGCGACATCGCCACTGCCGCCGGCCTCGGGCTGCTCGGCGGCCTCACCGTCCCGTTCCTCGGCCGCCTCGCCGACCGCATCGGGGTGAAGGCGATCATCATCCTCGCCATGCTGCTGCTCGGCCTCGTCTATGCCGGCATGGCATCGCTCTCGGGGCCGCTGTGGCAATATCAGGTGCTGATCTTCGGCCTCGCGCTCACCGTCCCGGGCACCAGCGCGATCGTCTATGGCAAGCTGATCGCCCAGCGGTTCGAGGCGCGGCGCGGCATTGCGCTCGGCGTCGCCACCTCCGGCATTTCGATCTCGTCGCTGGCGCTCGCCCCGGTGCTCGGCATCATCATCGCCGCTTATGGCTGGCGCGCCGGCTTCGTCGCACTCGGCCTCATCGTCGCGCTGCTCGCGCTTCCCGCCGTCCTTTACCTCCTGCGGCACGAACGGACTGCCCCCACCCGCCCCGATCCCGATGATCCCGCCGCAGCGCTGCCGGTCGAGGGCATGACCGGCGCGGAAACCCGGCGCGACACCCGCTACTGGCGGCTCGGCGCCACCGCGGCGCTGATCAACATCGCGAGCGTCGGCCTCGTCACCTCGCTCGTCCCGCTCGGCACCGATCGCGGCCTGACGCCCGCCGCCGCCGCCTTGCTCGTCACTGCCTTCGCCGCCAGCCAGGTCGTCGGCCGGCTCGTCATGGGTGCGCTGGTCGACCGCTACCGGCCGCAAGCGACCGCCGCCGCCTTCGCCACCGTGTCGGCGCTCGCCTTTGTCGGACTGCAACTCCCCGCGCCTGGCCTGCCGCTGATGCTGATGCTGGTGTTCCTTGCCGGGCTGATGAACGGCGCGGAGCATGATCTGCTGCCCTATCTCGCCACCCGCCTGTTCGGCCTGCGCGCCTTTGGGGAGCTTTACGGCCTGCTGGTGATGATCGGCCTGTTCGGCACCGCCACCGGCATCACTGCCTTCGGGCGGCTGTACGATGCCACCGGCAGCTATGGCGCCGCGCTCACCATGGCGGCGATCGCGCTGGCGCTGGCGGCGGTTTTGTTCCTTACCCTGCGCGAACGGCCGCTCCCGCACGTCCAGGCGCACGCGCAACCGGCCTGAACGCGCGCCATTTCGCTTTCGTTGCAGCGCCGCCATGCCTATATGATTGGCATGGCAGATCAGCAGAATTCGAACGACTACGGCGCCTCCTCGATCAAGGTGCTGAAGGGCCTGGACGCGGTGCGCAAGCGGCCGGGCATGTACATCGGCGATACCGACGACGGATCGGGCCTCCATCACATGGTGTTCGAGGTTTCGGACAATGCGATCGACGAGGCGCTGGCCGGCCATTGCGACCGGATCGACATCACGCTGAACCCGGACGGCTCGGTCAGCGTCACCGACAACGGCCGCGGGATCCCCACCGGCATCCACCCGGAGGAAGGCGTCTCGGCGGCCGAGGTCATCATGACCCAGCTTCACGCCGGCGGTAAGTTCGAAAACACCTCGAACGACAATGCCTACAAGGTCTCCGGCGGCCTCCACGGCGTCGGCGTCTCGGTCGTCAACGCGCTGTCCGAATATCTCGATCTCACCATCTGGCGCGATGGGGAGGAGCATTACATGCGCTTCACCCATGGCGACGCCGTCGCTCCGCTGAAGGTCGTCGGCAAGGCGCCTGAGGGGAAGAAGGGCACCCGCGTCACCTTCCTCCCCTCGCCCGCCACCTTCAAGATCACCGAGTTCGACTTCGAGAAGCTGGAGCACCGCTATCGCGAGCTCGCCTTCCTCAACTCGGGCGTCCGCCTGTTCCTCACCGACGCACGTCACGAGGAGCCCAAGACGGTCGAGCTCTATTACGAGGGCGGCATTGCCGCGTTCGTGAAGTGGCTGGATCGCACCAAGGCCGCGCTGTTCCCGGAGCCGATCGCCATTTCCGGCCAGCGTGATGACATCGGCATCGACGTCGCGCTGCAGTGGAATGATTCCTACTACGAAAACGTCCTGTGCTTCACCAACAACATCCCGCAGCGTGACGGCGGCACCCACCTCGCCGCCTTCCGCTCGGCACTGACGCGTACGCTCAATGCCTATGCCGACAAGTCGGGGATGCTGAAGAAGGAGAAGGTCTCGCTCACCGGCGACGACATGCGTGAGGGGCTGACCGCAATCGTCTCGGTCAAGCTGCCGGACCCGAAATTCTCCTCGCAGACCAAGGACAAGCTGGTCAGCTCCGAGGTGCGCCAGCCGCTCGAAAGCCTGCTCGCCGACAAGATGGCCGACTGGCTGGAGGAAAACCCCCAGAACGCGCGCCAGATCATCCAGAAGGTGATCGACGCCGCCGCCGCGCGCGAGGCGGCGCGCAAGGCACGCGACGCCAGCCGCAAGACGGTGATGGGATCGATGGGCGGCCTCCCCGGCAAGCTGCACGATTGCCGCGAGAAGGATCCGGCCAAGTCCGAACTGTTCATCGTGGAGGGCGATTCGGCCGGCGGCTCTGCCAAGTCGGGCCGCAACAGCGAGTTCCAGGCGATCCTGCCGATCCGCGGCAAGATCCTCAACGTCGAGCGCGTGCGCGAGGATCGCATGCTCTCGTCGAAGGAGATCATCTCGCTGATCCAGGCGATGGGCACCGGCATCGGCCGCGACGAGTTCAACCTCGAGAAGCTGCGCTACCACAAGATCGTCATCATGACCGACGCAGACGTTGACGGCGCGCACATCCGCACGCTGCTGCTGACGTTCTTCTATCGCCAGATGCCCGATCTGATCAGCGCGGGGCACCTCTATATCGCCCAGCCGCCGCTCTATAAGGCGACGCGCGGCAAGGCCGTCGAGTACCTCAAGGACGAGGCGGCGCTCGACGATTACCTCGTCCGCAACGGTACGCAGGCGACGACGCTCGATGGCGTCGGCACCGGTGCGCCGCTGTTTAACCTCGTCGATCACGCGCGCCGCATGCGCACGCTGATGCGCTACGTGCCGCGCCGCTACGATCCGGTGATCATCGAGACGCTGGCGCTGGGCGGCGCGCTCGATCCGCAGATCGACCCTGCCGAACGCGCCACCCGCCTCGCGCAGGTGACCCGCCGGCTCGACCAGGGCGATCCCGAGGCCCGCTGGACGGCGCAGATGACGCCGGAGGGCGGCTTCCACTTCCAGCGCTTCTGGCGCGGCGTGACCGATCACCACATCGTCGAGGCCGCGTTCGTCGCGTCGGCCGAGGCGCGCAAGCTGCACGGCCTCGCTGCCGAACATGCCGACCTGTACGACAGCGCGCGCAAGCTCGTCTCGCTCAAGGCCGGTGACCGCACCGAGGAGCCGGCGCCGGACGCGACGCTCGACGGCGCGATCGTCGATGAGGGCGAGGCGGATGAGGCGCTGGTGATCGGCAAGGGCGAAACGCTCGTCGCCCGCCCGTCGCAGCTCCTGGAAGCGATCCTCGCCGCCGGGCGCAAGGGCCTTGCGATCCAGCGCTACAAGGGTCTTGGCGAAATGAACGCCGAGCAATTGTGGGAAACGACGCTCGATCCCAACAACCGCTCGATGCTGAAGGTCGCGATCGACCAGGCG
Organism: Sphingomonas sp. ABOLG; assembly: GCF_003950435.1. Lineage (NCBI taxonomy): Bacteria > Pseudomonadati > Pseudomonadota > Alphaproteobacteria > Sphingomonadales > Sphingomonadaceae > Sphingomonas > Sphingomonas sp. ABOLG. The sequence goes on along the minus strand of NZ_QQWW01000002.1, from coordinate 863 downwards.
GATGTCGCGGACGAGATCTTCACGCGCCTGATGGGCGACGTGGTCGAGCCGCGCCGCGAGTTCATCCAGGAAAACGCGCTCAGCGTCGCCAACCTCGACGTCTGATCGCGCATCGCGAACCAAGGGGGCGCCGGCGCGGCCGGTGCCCCTTCCCCGCGCACGCCGCGTCGCTCAGCCCGCGTGCCGCCGCACCCAGCCGGCAAAGCGGTCCATCCAGCCCTGCAGGAACGCACGACTGCCAGCGCCGATCGTGCCGTCCGCATCCAGCATCGCGTCGCTCCACTGGATGAACGCCTCCGGCTGCCCCAGCGTCGGCATGTCGAGATAGGCCAGGATGTTGCGCAGGTGCTGCTGCGCCAGCGCCGTGCCGATCTTGCCCTGCGACACCCCGATGATGCCGGCCGGCCGCCCCGCCCACACGCTTTCCCCCGGCGGGCGCGATCCATGGTCGAGCGCGTTCTTCAGAACCCCGGGGATCGATCGATTATATTCGGGCGTGACGAACAGCACGCCGTCGGCCTCCGCAATCGCGCGTTTCAGCCGCCGTACCGGCTCGGCCGGGTCTGCCTCCTCGTCCGGGTTGTAGAGTGGCAGGTCGCCGATGGGCACGTCGTGAAAGGAAAGGTCGGCCGGTACCAGGCGAAGCAGCGCGTCATGCAGTCGCCGGTTGAGCGAATCGCGCCGCAGGCTGCCGACGATCGAGGCGATGCGCAAAGCCATGACATACTCCTGTTGGCCGCCACCCCGGCATGAAAGACGCGGCCACGGCTACGGTCCCCGATCCAGCCCCGCCCCAGCGGAACGATTGCCGCCCCCGCCAGTCGTAGCGGGATGACCGACGATCCTTCCGATCCGTTCCTTCC